>NZ_JBSFOK010000013.1:0-179087 GCF_053587635.1 Streptomyces sp. NPDC003635
GCGGAACTTCTCCCCGTCCTCGTCGGAGTTCACGACGGTGCCGATCGGGCGGATGGGATACGTCGTGGAGGGCGTCGGTTCCACACTGCGCTGGGCCCACGGGGTCGACCCGGTCGGCCGCTGCGAATCCCCAGTCCAGCAGCTCCCGGGCCTCTTCGTAGACGGCACGGCCGCCGCCGTACCGCGGGTTCATCACCGTGACGACGAGCGTGCGGCCGCCCTGGCGGGCGGCGGAGACGAGTGTGTGCCCGGCTTTGCTGGTGTAGCCGTTCTTGACGCCGATCAGGCCGGGGTAGGGTGCTACTCCGTCGGCGCCGGTCAGCAGACGGTTGGTGTTGCGGATGGGGTACGACGAGCCGCCGCGGCCCGGGAATCTGGCCTCGACGGTGGCGCAGTACCGCGCGAAGTCCTTGTTGCGCAGCCCGGCCCGGCCGAACACGGCGAGGTCGTACGCCGAGGACACCTGGCCCGGGCTGTCGTAGCCGTCCGGTGACAGCACCCGGGTGTCCAGGGCGCCGAGCGCCCGTGCCCTGGCCTGCATCCGCGCGGCCGTGGCCCGCCAGCCGCCGTTGAGGCGCGCGAGGACGTGCACGGCGTCGTTGCCGGAGTTGAGGAAGACCCCGTGCCACAGATCGGACACCCGGTACGTGCGTCCCTCGGCGACCCCGACCAGGCTGCTGCCCGCCCCGACGCCCGACAGCTCCTCCTCGTCGACCGTGTGCCGGATCCCGCCGGGCAGGACGGGCAGCACGGTCAGCGCGAACAGGGTCTTGAGGGTGCTGGCGGGCGGCAGTCTGCGGTGCGCGTCGTGCGCGGCGAGGACCTCGCCGGTCCGGGCGTCGGCGACTACCCAGGACAGTGCGGAGACCCGCGGCAGCCGGGGCGCCCCCGCCCGTGGCCGCACCTGCGTGCCGGACCGATGCAGCAGGGAGGGCTGCGGCATCGTCCGCGCTCGTTGATGCTCGACGGGCTCCGCGCCGCCCCGGTCGGCGACCGCGGCGGGAGCGAGCCCCAACAGGCCCGCCACACACAGCACACAGGCCGAGACAGTCACCCGGGAAGAGAATCCGATCTTCATACAATCAACGTAGGAAGACCTCGCCGACACACCGGGCTGCCCTGGCGGAGCGTCGCCCGCGAGCACCCGGATGCCGCACGTCAGGCGGGATCCGCCGGCAGCGTCGGCTGGATGCGTCGCAGGAACGTCGCGTTGTCCGGCGTCTGGCGCATCCGTTCGAGCAGGGTCTCCAGGCCGTCCTTGGCCTGGAGGACGCGCCGCAGGCCGCGGGCGGTCGTCAACTCGGCCGGGGTCAGGAGGAGTTCCTCACGGCGAGTGCCGGAGGGGGTGATGTCGATGGCCGGGAAGACGCGGCGGGCGGCCAGTTCGCGGTCCAGGCGGAGCTCCATGTTGCCGGTGCTCTTCAGCTCCTCGAAGTAGAACGCGTCGGCGCGGGAGCCGGTCTCCACCAGGGCGGTGGCGAGGATGGTGAGCGAGCCGCCCTCCTCGGCCGCGCGGGCGGCGCCGAAGAACCGCTTCGGGCCGATGAGCGCGGTGGCGTCCACACCCCCGCTGAGGGTGCGGCCACCGGCGGCGGCCGCGTTGTTGTGCGCCCGGCACAGCCGGGTCAGCGAGTCGAGCAGGATCACGACGTCCTCGCCCGCCTCGACGAGCCGTTTGGCCCGCTCGACGACGAGTTCGGCGAGCGCGATGTGCTGCTTGGGCGCCCGGTCGAAGGTCGAGGCGTACACCTCGCCGCGCACCGAGCGCCGCATCTCGGTGACCTCCTCGGGGCGCTCGTCGAGGAGCACCACCATCAGGCGGCACTCGGGGTGGTTGCCGGCCACCGCGGCGGCGAGCTGCTGGAGCAGCACGGTCTTGCCGGTCTTGGGCGGGGCCACGATCAGCCCGCGCTGGCCCTTGCCGACCGGCGCGATCAGATCGGCCACGCGCCCGGTGAGCCCGGCGCCCGGGTGTTCAAGACGGATCCGCTCGCTGGGGTGAAGCGGTGTCAGATCGCCGAACCGGCGGCGGTTCCTCTCCGGTGCCCGGCCGTTGACGCGGGCGATGTCGGAGAGGGTCCGTTGGGCGCCTCGTACGCCTTCGACGCGGTCACCCTTGCGCAGGCCGTGGCGGCGGATCAGGGCGGCGGAGACCTGGAGGTCGGAGGAGGTGGGCAGCAGGGTGTCGGCGCGCAGGTGCCCCTTCCCGCTCGCGTCGACGTCGAGCACACCGGTGACGGTCTGCGGGGCGGACTTCTGTACGGGGGGTTCGAGTGTGGTGGTCATGGGGGTGGGTCCTTTCACGGACGTACGGCATGAGACTTGCGAAGGGGAGGGAGCCGCGGAAGAGAACGAGGCGGACAGAGCGCCTTCGGGCGGCGGGAACAGCACCTCGGATGCGGCGGAACCGCAGGTCATGAGGTGGTGACAAAGCCGGTACGGAAGCCGGCTGAATGGAGGAGAACTGGCACCGGCGCCCCGGACGGGGCGTACACGAGTACTAACGGGACGGTACCACGCCGTATCAGCGGGTGGCGAGGAGTCCGTACAGCAGGGGGATGCGCGGCTCGGGCAGCCGCCACCAGCCGGACGGCGTACGCACCATCTGCGGCCAGCGCTGCCAGGGCAGCTCGTCGCTCTCGCGCAGCCGCCGGACGGTCAGTCCCGCCTCGTTCAACGCGGTGACGACCTCTCCCATTCCGTGCATCCACTCGAAGCTGTCGGTGGCACCCTCGACGGCCGGGCCGTCCGTGTAGGTGTGGGTCGCGTCCCGGTGCACGGGACCGCCGCCGCCCAGGTAGTCGTGCCGGAGCAGCAGCTCGGGTCCTTCGCCGGGCGCCGGCTTCGGGCCCAGGGAGTTGAGCAGCGGATGGAACTCCACGATGTACAACAGGCCGCCGGGCCGCAGGAGTTCGGCGACCACGTCCGCCCAGCGCGGCAGGTCCGGCAGGTAGCACAGTGCGCCCTTGCCGGTGTACACGACGTCGAACCGCTCCCGCCCGAGCGCCTCGACGGCGTCGTACACGTTCGCCTGTACGTAGGTGACGTCCGCGCCCGCCTTGTCGGTGAGGTCACGTGCGGCGGCGACGGAGGCGGCGGAGAAGTCGAGGCCGACCGCCCGGGCCCCGCGTCGGGCGAGGGCGATCGTCTCGGTGCCGAGATGGCACTGAAGGTGGAGCACGTCACGGCCGGCCAGGTCGCCCAGGTCCGTCCACTCGAAAGGGGCGAACCAGCGCTCGGGGTCGAGGTCCTGATCGAGGCCGTAGAAGCGGCTGGCGAGGTGGACGGGGGTGCGGGCGTCCCAGTTCGCCTGGTTGGCCCGCATCAGCCGGGTGTGCTCGTCGGCGCTCATGAGGACATCCAACCGCGAACCGGCGCGGAAGGGGGCCCGTCACACGGAACGCGCCTGCGCCTCCGCCGCGATCCGGTCGAACTGCGCGCCCATGGCGGCCTGGAGGGCCTGCGCGGCGGACAGCGGGCGGACCATGACGGTGAAGTCGTCGATCAGGCCGTCCTCGTCGACGTGGATGAAGTCGCAGCCCTGGATCTCGCGGTCGCCGACGCGGGCGGTGAACACCAGGGCGTGATCGCGGCCGCCTGCGTCGTTGATCTCCCGGACGTAGCGGAAGTCCTCGAAGACGCGTGCCACCCCGCGCAGGATCGCGGCCGTGATCGGCTTTCCGGGATACGGCTTGAACACCACCGGGCTGGTGAAGACGACGTCCTCCGCCAGCAGAGCCTCGGCGGCGTCGAGGTCCCCCTTCTCGATCGCCTCGCGGAACGCCTGCATCGAAGCCTCCATAGTCAATTAATTGAGTAGGTGCGGAAGAGATTAGTCACCTCCTGCTAGCGTGTCCACATGTCGCTGAAGTACGCCGTCCTGGCCGCCCTCCTGGAGGGGGAGGCGTCCGGATACGAGCTGTCCAAGCTGTTCGACGTGTCCCTCGCGAACTTCTGGGCCGCGACCCCGCAGCAGCTCTACCGCGAGCTGGAGCGGCTGGCGCAGGACGGCCTGGTCCAGGCCCGGGTGGTGCAGCAGGAACGCCGGCCCAACAAGCGGATGTTCACGCTCACCGCGGCCGGGCGCGAGGACTTGCGGTCCTTCGCCTCCGAACCGGTCCGCAGACCCGCCGCCATGCGCGACGAACTGCTCATCAAGATCCAGGCCATGGACGAGTCGGATCCCGTGGCGACCCGCGCGCTCGTCGAGGAGCGGATGTCCTGGGCGCACGGCAAGCTCGCCCGCTACGAGCGGGTCCGCGAACGCCTCCTGGCCGGGCGGACCGAGGAGGAGTACCTGCGTGAGACCGACCGCGTCGGCCCGTACCTCACCCTGATGGCCGGGATCGCCTACGAGCGGGAGAACGTGGCCTGGTGCGCGCGCGTCCTCACCGTCGTCGAGCAGCGCGCTCCGCTGGGGTGACGCGGATGTTCGACCCCGAGGGCCCCTCCCTGCGCGAACTCGCCGTCCAGGCCCTGTCCTCCGTCGAGCGCGGCTACGACCTGCTCGCCCCGAAGTTCGACCACACCCCCTTCCGCACCCCCGACTCGGTCCTCGACGCCGTCGCCGCGGCACTGGAGCTCATGGGTCCCTTCGGTCCCGGGCTCGATCTGTGCTGCGGCACGGGCGCCGGGGCGGACGTGCTCACGCGCGTGTGCGAGGGCCGGCTCGTCGGGGTCGACTTCAGCACGGGCATGCTCGAGGAGGCGCGCAAGCGCGGCGGCGGGGTCTCCTACGTCCGTGCCGACGCCCGCGCCCTGCCCTTCGCCCCCGTCTTCGACCTGGTGGTGAGCTTCGGGGCGTTCGGGCACTTCCTGCCGCGCGAACTGCCCAACCTGTTCACCCAGGTGCACTCGGTGCTACGACCCGGCGGGGCGTTCGTGTTCCCCGTGGTCGCCCCGCCACGGCCCGGATCACCGGCCTCCTGGATGCTCCTGGGCTTCGACGCGGTGATGCGGGTGCGCAACGCCGTCTGGCGCCCCCCGTTCGTCATGTACTACCGCGCCTTCCGGCTCGGCGAGGTGCGCCGCGAACTGGAACGGGCCGGACTGGACGTGGAGCTCACGGCGCTGCCCGGGTTCGGGCGGCGCCGTGACGGGAGTCCGCGGGTGCGGATGGTGGTCGCGCGGCGGCCCGGTGGTCAGACGGCCGCCGGCAGCGTGAACTCGTAGACCAGCGCGTCCTGTCGGGCGTCCACCACCAGGTCGGTGATCTCCAGCGGGCGGTCGTACTGGTCGTGGACGCGTCTGGTGACCCGGACCGAGGGGGCGCCCGCGAGTGGGGTGATGCAGTCCCGGTGGTGCAGGGCCAGGCCCGCCTTGCGCATCCAGTCGTAGGCGCGCCGGAGTTGGGCCGAGGTCGAGCCGTCGGCGCGCTCCCGGTAGCGGCGGAGCTGCTCGACCTCTGCCAGCGCCACCGCGGAGAACGACGTCACGGCCGTACGGCGGCCCTCTCCGTCGGCGCCGGCGGACTCGTAGCGATGCACCAGGGTCGGGCGGTGCGGGGCGAGCCCCAGTGCCTCGGCGTGGCCCGGCGGGGGTGTCTCCCAGGTGACCGTGGTCCGGTCCACGGCGCCCGGATCGGCCGTTCGCGCGCCGACCGGGAAGGTGAGCGCCGCCGGGTTCTCCACCGGCAGGCCCGGCAGCGTGGCATGGCTGCCGCGTCGGTCGGTGGCGACGAGACCGTCGCACCGCAGCACCTCCAGCGCCTGCCGTACGGTCTCTCTGCTGACCCCGAAGTGCCGCGCCAAGTGCCGTTCGCCCGGTAGGCGTTCGCCGGGCGGGATGGTGCCGTCGCGCAGCTCGCCGAGCAACTGCGTCGCGATCCGCCAGTACAGGGGCTGATCCTCGGTGAAGGGGTGGTCGTGCGGGGTGGTGCGGGCCATGCCGCGCCCTCCTGTTGATGACGTGCCGTAGTCGTGCCGACTCATTGCGCCACCAGATCTAGCATTGGTCTAAACCACCAGGGAAGGGCGGCGGGCCGGTTCGGCTGAAACCGGCCCGCGGAGGCGACGTCAGACGTACGACCGCACCCAGCGCAGCTTCGCCGCGTGGTGGTAGGGGCCGCCGCCCTCGTGGTCGTTGAACTCGTAGACCTCGATCGCCTTGTCCTCGTGGGCCCAGGCGTTGAAGGCCGCGAACACGGTCGAGGGCGGGCAGGTCTGGTCCTCCAGCGCGGCCGAGAACAGGGCCGGGGCCCGGCCGCGGGCCGCGAAATGGACGCCGTCGAAGTAGGAGAGGGTGCGCATCACGTCCTCGCTGCGGCCGCGATGCGTCTTGAGGAACAGGGCGATCTCCCGGTACGGGTGACGGTCCGTCAAGGTCGTCGCACGCGGGTAGTCGCACAGGAAGGGCACGTCCGGGGCGACCGCCGTCAGATCCGGCACCAGGCCGCCCACCGCGATCGAGATGCCGCCGCCCTGGCTGGAACCGAGCACCACCGTCCGTGCGGCGTCGGTCAGCGGGTGCGACCGGGCCGCCTCCACGGCCCGCACCCCGTCCGTGAACACCCGCCGGTAGTAGTAGTTCTCCGGCGCGTCGATCCCGCGCGTCATGAACCCGGGATAGGCGGGGGCCCCGCCCACCGGATCCGCCGTACCGCCGCCACCGCCCCAGGCGCTGCCCTGGCCGCGGGTGTCCATCACGAAGTGCGCCCGGCCCGAGGACGCCCACAGCAGATGCTCGTGCGGCAGCCCGCGTCCGCCGCCGTACCCGATGAACTCCACGACCAGCGGCAGCGGTTCCGCGGCCCCCGCCGGAAGCGTCAGCCAGCCCTTGACCGGGTGGCCGCCGAATCCGGCGAACGTCACGTCGTACACCGTCACCGTGGACAGACCCGTGTCCACCGGCTCGAAGCGGGCGGCCAGATCATGCTCGCGGGCCTCCTGGAGCGTCTTGGACCAGAACGCGTCGAAGTCCTCGGGGGCCACGGAATCGCTGTGATACTCGCGCAGTTCGTCGAGCGGAAGGTCGAACAGGGCCATCGATGACCACCTTGGTGGCGAGGGGGTGCGGATGATCACACGGTACGTGGGTGATCGGACCTTTCGCCAGGTCATGCCCGCGGTCGGACCCGACGCCGGCGCCCTGACGGCTGCCGTCGACATATCCGTCGAAACCACGGAACTGCTGGTCACAGCTGCCGGGCCTGCTCGTCGTGGGCGGTGGCGGGGAGATCGCGGGCGGCTGGGTGACCGTCTCCGGTGGTCGGGTCAACGGGGCATCAACGGCGGATGCGGGGGGTGTGGAGCAGGCCGGTGTGCGGACAGACCAGCTCTCTCAGGCCTCTCTACGGCTCCACTCCGGTTCCGTTCGCGCCCACGCCCGGTCCCACTCGGCCAGCCGCTGCCTGTCGAGGAGGCGGCGGACCGTGGTGTGGGCGAGGAGGATCAGGCCGCCCGTGCCCACGGCCGCGCAGGCGCCGATCGTCACCGTGTGCTGCCAGATCGCGGCCTCGCCGGGTGGTGGTTGCACACTGCGGCCGCTGGAGTCGAGCCACACGTCGACGCGTTCACCGGGGTGGGTGCCGACCGGGACCATGGCCGTACTCGTGCGCGGGGTGCCGTCCGGGGCCGTCCAGCGGACCGTCGCGCGGTGTTTGCGCTCGGTGTTCTGGACCGAAGGAAGGGGCGCGTCGGCCCGGCCGCCGACTTCCGCGCGCACCCGGTGCCGATCGGCGCGTTGAGCCGCGGCCGTGGCCCGGGCCTCGTCGTGGGCCCACCACCCGGCCACCGCTCCGGCCAGGGGCGCGCCCAGCAACAGCAGGACGGCGACGGCCAGCAGAGTCCATCCCTCTATGACGTCCGACCGGCGCCGCAGCGGATTGTGCCGCCGGCGCCGGCCAAGTACCTGGGTCCTCACGCCCCACGGGTACCCCCGGACGTCAGCCGAAGCGTTCGATTCGGATCCGATCGACCGGCTGCCCCGCCTCGACGAGCAGCCGGGAGGCGTGCTCGGCGAACGCGTTGGAGCCGCAGACATAGGCTTCCCACCCACCCGGCGGCCGCTCGGCCAGGAGCGGCGCCACATGTGCCGCCGACACCCGTCCCACCGGCACCCCGGCCGGGGCGCTCCGCGTGAACACGGGCGTGGTCTCCGCGCCGTACTCCCGCGCGTAGATCAGCTCTTCGGGGCTGCGGGCCGAGACCAGCAGCCGCAGCGGCACGTCCAGGCCGTGCGCACGGTGGTGCCGGATCATCGACATCAGCGGTACGACTCCGGATCCGGCGCCGATCAGCAGCGCGGGCCGGTCCCCGGGCCAGGCGAAGAAGCCGCTCAGCGGGCCGCGCACCTCCACCCGGTCGCCGGTCCTCGCCACGGTGTGGAACCAGCCGGAGACCTCGCCGCCCTCGACATGGTCCAGAGTCAGCTCGATGTGCCCGGAGCCGTCGGACGCGGACGCGATCGAGTAGTGCCGCTGTGCCACGTACCCGTCCGCCGCGGTCAGCCGCAGCATCAGGTGCTGGCCGGGCAGATGCCCCGCCCACGCGGGCACCGCGAGCCGCACGGTGGCCGCGCGCGGGGTCTCGCGCCGGATCTCGGTGACGGTGGCGGTCTGCCAGGTCGTGGCGGTCGTGTTGCTCACCGCGATCCGGCCGGGTACGGCGAACCGCGTGGCGGAGGTCGTGTCAGTCACCGGAGTACCGCTGCTCCTCCCACGGGTTGCCCCGCGCGTGGTAGCCGTTCTGCTCCCAGAAGCCCGGCTCGTCGTGGTCGAGGACGCGCAGGCCCGCGATCCACTTGGCGCTCTTCCAGAAGTACAGGTGGGGCACCAGCAGCCGCGCCGGGCCGCCGTGCTCCTGGGCCAGCGGCCGTCCGTCGTACTCCCAGGCGATCCAGGCCCGGCCGCCGGTGAGGTCCGCGAGCGGGAGATTCGTGGTGTACCCGGTGTGGGAGTACGCCACGACGTGGGTGGCCGAAGCATGGGGGCGGACCGCATCCAGGAAGGCGTCCAGGGAGACGCCCCCGAACCGCACCCCGAACTTCGACCAGCTCGTCACGCAGTGGATGTCACCCTCGTACACCGAACCGGGCAGCGCGTGGGCCTCGTCCCAGGTCCAGGTGCGCGGTGCCTCGACCAGGCCGTCCACGCGGAACGTCCACGCCTCGGGGGCGAGGTCGGGAGTGACCTCGGCGGACAGGACCGGCCAGTCGTCGCCCGCGTCGTACTGCCCGGGTGGCAGTCCGGGGTTGTCGACGCGTGGGCGCCCGGTGAAGCCTCGGGTGACGTGCATGTGGGTGGTGCCTCCAGACCGCCGTGCGCGACGGCCGTGATCAGTACGTTGCACATTCAACCGTACTGGTTCGGGTGTACGGGAATAGCCGGCCGCCGGTCTTGCTTGGATCTTGTGGCAGCGCACGAGAGAGGGAGCAGATGTCCAACGCGTTCGACGGGGTCCTCGACAATCCGACCCTGGCCGCGCTGACCGGCCCGCACGCCCGGTTCGCCGAGACCCGCGGCCGGGTGCTGCGCTACCCCGTCGACGTGTCCCCGTGGGTGGCGCTGCCCGACGAGCCGGACGACGCCGACTGGGCGGACGTCGCCGCGCTCGCCGGTCCCGGCAACGAGGCCCTGATCATCGGCTTGCGGGGGCGGACGCCCGAGGACTGGGAGACCGTCTTCCGCGCCGAGGGCGTGCAGCTCGTCGGCGAGGACGTGGCCGGCGCTCCGGACACGGAAGCGGTGCGCCTGGGTCCGGACGACGTGCCCGAGATGCTCGACCTGGTCGCCCGGACCCGCCCCGGCCCCTTCCTGCCCCGCACCCTGGAACTCGGCACCTACCTGGGCATCCGGCGGGAGGGCGCCCTTGTCGCCATGGCGGGGGAGCGGCTGCGGCCGCCCGGCTGGACCGAGATCAGCGCGGTCTGCACCGACCCCGCCGTGCGTGGCCAGGGCCTCGGCAAACGGCTGGTGCTGGCCGTCGCCCACGGCATACGGGAGCGCGGCGAGACGCCCTTCCTGCACACCGGCGCCGACAACACGGGCGCGATCCGGCTCTACGAGTCCCTGGGCTTCCGGCACCGCCGCACCACCGTCTTCCTCGGCACCCGGATCCCGGACCAGCGCCTGGAGCCGGCTGCCTGACCGGAGGCGTCCGCAGTCCGCGGTCCGTCCAGAAGCCGCGGCCTAACCCGCGTTGTAGCGCACCAAGTACCCGGCGAACCGCTCCAGATCCTCTTCGGACCAGTCGGCGAGCCGCTCCCGCACGACCTCCCGCCGCCGCTCGGTGACCTGGGCGAGCAGTCGGCGCCCGGAGTCCGTCAGGTGCAGCAGCTGCACCCGGTGGTCGTCCGGGTCGGGGCTCCGCCCGATCAGCCCGTCGCGCTCCAGCACCGCTACCTGACGGCTCACGGTCGACTTGTCCAGCGCGTAGTGCGCCGCGAGGTCGGTGGCCCGGCAGCCGCCGCTCTCCTCCAGGTGACCGAGCAGGGTGTACGACACCAGCGACAGCTCCGGGTGCATCCGCCCCGCCGAGGCGCGGGCGCGGCGGGCGAAGGCCGTCATCTCGCGTTGGATGATCTCCACGGAAGTGTCCGAAACGTCCCTCGGGCTCATGGTTGCAGAGTACAACTCAGCGTGGACGCGTGATCACTGGGGTACGCTGACGGCCGTCCGCGGAGCGTCCCGGACGTGTCGAACCGAGGGGGTGAGACCCATTACCGCTGTGTCAGGTCGGGTGCTCTCCCCACGAGTCGGTACGGTCGCCGGTCGTCGGTGACCGAGGGAGCGCCCTTCGGATCTCGAAAGGCATCCCCGTTGTCCTCTCTCTCCCTGCCGTATGACTCCGTCGTCGTCGCGCTGCGCACCGCGGGCTGTGTGTTCGCCGAGGACGAGGCGCGCTTGCTGATGGCCGCCGCCGCGTCTCCTGGCGAGCTGGCCGCCATGGTGGACCGGCGGGCCGCCGGTCATCCCCTCGAACTCGTCCTCGGTTGGGCCGAGTTCCGGGACCTGCGGATCGTCGTGGAGCCCGGCGTCTTCGTGCCCCGCCGCCGTACCGAGTTCCTGGTCGAGCAGGCGCTCGCCCAAGTCCCGTACGCCTCGGTCGTGGTGGACCTGTGCTGCGGCTCGGGTGCCGTGGGCGCCGCCCTGGCCACCGCGCTGGGCCCGGTGGAACTGCACGCCGCCGACATCGACCCGGTCGCGGTGCGCTGCGCCCGCCGTAACGTGGCCGCGTACGGCGGCGAGGTCCACGTCGGTGACCTGTTCCACGCGCTGCCCGACGCGTTGCGCGGCCGGGTCGACATACTCGCCGCCAACGTCCCCTACGTCCCCACCGGCGAGGTCGCCCTCCTGCCCGCCGAGGCACGTGACCACGAACCGCTGACCGCGCTGGACGGCGGTACGGACGGACTGGACCTGCTGCGCCGGGTCGCCGCCGAGGCCGCGCACTGGCTGGCCCCGGGCGGCTGCCTGCTGGTCGAGACGAGCGAGCGGCAGACACCGGCGGCCATGGAGGCGTTCGCCCGGGGCGGCCTGACGCCCCGGACGGCGGCGTGCGAGGAGCGGTACGCCCAGGTGGTCATGGGCACCCGCTGACGGCCTCGGGCCGGTCGGTCCCGGTCGGTGAGGGGGTCCCCCGTCGGCGTGGGCACCCTGTTGTCGGCACGCTGTCGGCGTCAGGCGGGCCCACCGCCGTCCTGGCCGGCTCGCTTGTCCCATGCGCCGGCCAGTACGTGGTCGGCGGAGTGCCTGCCCTCGGCGGAGCGGGTGCCTGCCAGGTACAGCTCGTCCCCGTTCGTCAGGCCGCCGGAGCCTTCCCGGTGGACCGTGGTGTCCGAGTCGAGGCTCCAGGTCCACTGCGCGCCGTCCTCGCTGCGTACCGTGACCCGGTCGCCGTCCACCTCCTCGGCGGTGCCCCACTGCCAGACGCGCACGACCCAGTCGCCGCTGTCCGGGTCCTTCACCGTCGACTCGCCGTGCACGGCCAGGCCGAACCACAGGCTCCGGTACCAGTCGCCGCCCCGGTCGGACGCGTCGGACCCCGAGGCGGATCCGGAGGCCGCCGGTGTCGTGCCGCCCTTCCCGCCGCCTGAGACCGCGTCGAAGGCGTAGGTGCCGCCGAGGGCGAGCACGGCGACCGCGACCGCCGTCGTCACCGCCCGCGTCCGCCGCGACAGGCCCCGCCAGCGCTCACCGAGCGGGGTGCGTTCGGACCCTCCGGCGAGTACCTCGGGTGGTGTCGTCTCTCGATCCGGATCGTGCGTCATGGCTCGCTCCCAGCGGCCACGGCACCCGACGTCGGCACGCCACGGGCTGCGGGCCGTAAGACCAACGTAGCTGTTTCCCCTGCCGCTGCGAAGGTCAACCAGGCGTCTGAACACGGGCGATGAGCAGCGCCACGTCGTCGGTGTTGTCCGGCTGGTGCAAGGTGCGCAGGAGGAGGTCGCACACCTCTTCCAGGGGCTGGTCGGGTCCGTCGAGGAGCTCCAGGAGCGCGTCGAGCCGTTCGTCGAGGGGGTGCTGGCGGGTCTCGACCAGGCCGTCGGTGTAGAACACCAGCCGGTCGCCGGGCCCCAGGGCCACGGTGGTGGTGGAGAAGGCCACCCCGCCCACCCCGAGCGGCGCTCCGGTGGGCAGTTCGAGAAGTTCGGGGGCGTGCCCTTCGCGGAGCCGGACCGGCGGCAGATGCCCGGCGTTGGCGATCCGGCACTGGCGCAGACGCGGGTCGTGGACGGCGTACACGCAGGTGGCGATGGAGTGGTCGAGGCCCTCCGTGGTGCGGTCCAGGTGCTCCAGCAGGCGGGCCGGATCGAGGTCGAGGTTGGCCAGGGTGTTGGTCGCGGTCCGCAGCCGGCCCATGGTCGCGGCGGCGTTCACCCCGCTCCCCATGACGTCCCCGACGACCAGCGCGGTCTTACCGCCGTCCAGGGGAATCACGTCGAACCAGTCACCGCCGACCTCGGCGGTCGCGCCCGCGGGCTGGTAGCGGGAGGCGACCTCCAGGCCCCCGGTCACCGGCGGATGGCTGGGCAGCAGGCTGCGCTGGAGGGTGAGGGCGGTGTCGCGGGCGTTCTGGTACCAGCGGGCGTTGTCGATCTGCACCGCCGCACGCGCCGCCAACTCACGGGCCAGCAGCAGATCGTCCTCCCCGAAGGGCAGCGGGTTGGAGATCCGCTTCAGGTCGAGGGCGCCCAGTACCTCGCCGCGAGCGATCAACGGCACGGCCAGATAGGAGTGCACCCCCGCGCGGGCCAACCGCTCGGCCGCCTCGGGGGAGCGGGCTATGCGGGGCAGATCGGCGGGTTCGACCTCGGCCACCAGCACCGGGCTGCCGGTGCGCACGCACTGGGTGACCAGCCGGTCGGGTCCGTACCGGGCGATCTGCCCGGGCGGATCGGCGGCGTCCAGGGCCTCCGAGGGCTGCTCCGCCTGGACGGCCAGGGCGCGGATCACGGCCGGTTCGGCGGGGCCGAGGCTGCTGCGGCGGCCCTCCACCACGGCCTCCAGCAGATCGACGGCCGCGATGTCGGCGAGCTCCGGGACGGCGACGTCGGCGAGTTCATGGGCCGTGCGGTCCAGTTCCAGGGTGGTGCCGATGCGGGTGGAGGCGTCGGCGATGACGGCGAGGCGTCTGCGCGCCTCCTCGGCCTCGAGTTGGGCGTGGTGCTGCTCGGTGACGTCGACGACCATGCACGCGACGCCCAGGACGGTCCCGAGGGCGTCCTCCAGGCGGTACATCGACACCGACCAGGCGTGGTCCGCGTCCGGATCGGCCGGGGTGCGCCCGACCGTGAACTGGTCGACCAGCGGCACCCCGCTCTCCAGCACCTGCCGGACCGCGGCCTCCAGGGCGGCGGTGTCCAGGTCCGGCAGCACCTCCGGGACGGTGCGGCCCAGATGCGCCGTGGCGGGTACGCCGTTGATCCGCTCCAGCGCCGGGTTGACGGACACGTACCGCAGGTCGGTGTCCAGGACGGCGAGGCCGAGCGGCGCCTGTGCGACGACCCGGGTGGACAGCGCGACGTCCCGTTCCAGCCGGCGCACGGTCGACTGGTCGGCGGCGAGGCCGAGGGCGTAGACATCGCCGCGGTCGTCCAGCAGCCGCTGGTTGCGGAACTCCACCAGACGCGTGCCGCCGTCCTTGTGGCGGATCGGGAAGGCCCCGGCCCAGCTCTCGCCGGTCTCCATGACGTCGGCGAAGAGTTTGACGACCATGTCCAGGTGCTGCTCGTGGATCATCAGCTTGACGGCGGACCGGCCCAGCGCCTCCTGTGCCGTATAGCCGAAGAGCTCCTCGGCCTGGGGGCTCCACAGCACGATCCGGCCCTCGGTGTCCAGCACCACGGACCCCACACCCAGCACGTCCAGCAGCCCGCTGGGCCGCACAGGACCCCGCACACGCTGCTCGCCCGGAGCCGCAGCAGGCGCCGAGGCATCACCGGGTGCCGGAGTGGGCGACGACCCGTCATCAGGCGACGCGTCACCACGGGCTGACGCGGGCTGCGGAGCGCCGCCCGGCACCGGCTCGTCGCCCCGGGCCACCGGAGATCCGGCTGGAGTCATGCCCACGCACCGCCTTCGCCATATCTCGCGGCACGTCGTCCCCCGTGCCGGCTCCCCTTGTTCTACCGCGCTCAACCGTCTCCGCGACCTCTCGCGTCGCTCACCTCCACCATCCCTCAACACCGCGCCGGTCGTCCGGGGAAGCGCGACGAAGATGACCACCGCCGTTCCGCTGTTGGTCTGTACATGACCACCATGCACCGCCAGACTGTCCGCCGAGCACGCGCCACCCACCCCCCAACCGAGGAGTCGGCCCATGCCCCTGCGCGCCCGGCAACGTTGTCATGCCGTTCTGACCGGCCTTGTCGCCCTCGCCAGTGCCGCCGTCCTGTCCGCGGCTCCGCCCGCCCACGCCGCCGACGTCTGGACCGAGGTCGGCTCCGACCGCGCCGACCCGCTGACCGAGAGCCAGGGCCTGACCTCCGTCGAGGTCCCGGCGAACAGCCCCAACCGCTACACCGGCATCGGCACCATCCCCTTCGGCGTCAGCAGCCGGGGCTGGAACCATGTCGGTGACCCGGACGCCTCCTACAACGGCTACTACATCGAGCCCTACCAGGCCGACTCCGGCACGGCGAAGATGTTCCGCGTGCAGGCGCCGGGCGGCGCCTGGTCGGAGTACGTGCACCGGCTCAGCGGTGGTGAGGCGCTCAACAACTCCTGGGTCGCCGTCTCGCCCGGCGGCCAGTGGATGCTGGCGGGGGAGTGGGGCACGATGAACCGGCTGCTCGTCTTCCCGACGCCGGGCGTCAACGCGAGCACCTCCCCCTCGGTGAACCTCCCGCAGGCCTCCACCGTCCACCTGGACCGCGCCGTACGTGATGTGCAGGGCTGTGACTTCTCGGGCCCGACCACCCTGCTGTGCTCCTCGGACGACCCGGCCGGCACCCTCTTCGGCATCACCAAGCCGCTGCTGCGGATCGACCTGTCCGCCGAGCCCGGCTCCGCCGACGTCACCGGTCGCGTCACCGCCCTGCGCCAGCTCCCGCTGCGCAGCGGCTGCTCGGGGAGCTTCGAGACGGAGGGCGTCGACTACGACCGCCGTACCGGCACCCTGCGGGTGATCGTCCTGTCGCCGGGCTTCTGCGTCCTGACCGACAGCAAGACCTACCGCTTCACCCGGAGCTGACCTCTCGCTCCTCTCGGGGCTGTACATCCCGGAATGTAGTGGTTTTCTGGGAGTGCGACACGGTGTCGTGGGGGAACCCGGCGCCGTGACGCGGCGCGGCCTCGAGAGGAGCGATCACGATGGACAGTGAGCGACTGCACCCGGAATCCGTCTCGGTGGAGATCAGCGGATGCAGCAAGGAGGACGCACGGATCGTGTTCGACGCCCTGTGCGCGTACTTCGATTCCGACCGGTGCTCCGACGACGTACCTCGCGAGTGGCACGAGACCCGGCCGACGGTGTGGCTGGGCACCTTCGACGTCTCCGAACCGCATGCGGGCGGCCGTCCCAGCGCTCGGCTGTCCCGGTCCGTCGAGGCCGATGTGCAGGGCGGCTACTGGGCCATCGACCGCTTCCGCAGCACCCTGGACGACCTGTTCACGGTGCACGACCTCAGCACCGCCTCCGGCGACCAGGAGCGTGAGCTGCACGTCCGGCTGGAAAGCCGGTGACCTGGGTCTCTCCTGTTGTGCAACTAGTTGCATAAACCGTGCGCGGTCCTCTACAACAAGAGGGACGACACCGCGCACGGAGGGCCCCGATGAGCCGTTACCCGCACCTGCTGAACCCGCTCGACCTGGGCTTCACCACGCTGCCCAACCGCGTCCTCATGGGCTCCATGCACGTCGGTCTGGAGGAAGCGGAGCGCGGCTTCGAGCGCATGGCGGCCTTCTACGCGGAGCGTGCGCGCGGCGGGGTGGGCCTCATCGTCACCGGCGGCATCGCCCCCAACGACGAGGGGCGGCCCTACGAGGGCGGCGCCAAGCTCACCACCGAGGCGGAGGCCGAGCAGCACCGGGTCATCACCGACGCCGTGCACGCCGAGGGCGGCCGGATCGCGATGCAGATCCTGCACTTCGGCCGGTACGCCTACCACCAGGACCTGGTCGCGCCGAGCCCGATCCAGGCGCCGATCAGCCCCTTCCCGCCGCGCGAGCTCACCGACGCGGACGTGGAACGGACCATCGAGGACTACGCCCGCGCCGCCCGCCTCGCCCGGCAGGCCGGCTACGACGGCGTGGAGATCATGGGCTCCGAGGGCTACCTCATCAACGAGTTCATCGTCACGCAGACCAACCACCGCACCGACCGCTGGGGCGGCTCGTACGAGAACCGGATGCGCTTCCCGGTCGAGATCGTGCGCCGGGTGCGCGAGGCCGTCGGCGAGGACTTCATCATCGTCTACCGGCTGTCCATGCTGGACCTGGTCCCCGGCGGCTCCACGCTGGACGAGGTGATCACCCTCGCGAAGGCCGTCGAGGCCGCCGGGGCGACCATCATCAACACCGGCATCGGCTGGCACGAGGCCCGCATCCCCACCATCGCCACGTCGGTGCCGCGCGGCGCCTACACCTGGGTCACCAAGCGGCTCATGGGTGAGGTGTCGGTCCCGCTCGTGACCACCAACCGGATCAACACCCCCGAGCTGGCCGAGGAGTTGCTCGCCGAGGGGTACGCGGACATGGTCTCCATGGCCCGCCCGATGCTCGCCGACCCCGACTTCGTGAACAAGGCCGCCGAGGGCCGCCCCGAGGCCATCAACACCTGCATCGGCTGCAACCAGGCCTGCCTGGACCACACCTTCAGCCTGAAGATCACCTCCTGTCTGGTGAACCCGCGCGCCTGCCACGAGACCGAGCTGGTGCTGTCCCCGACCCGGCTGCGCAAGCGGGTCGCGGTCGTCGGCGCGGGCCCCGCCGGTCTCGCCTGCGCGGTCTCGGCCGCCGAACGCGGCCACGAGGTCACCCTGTTCGACGCCGCGAGCGAGATCGGCGGCCAGCTGAACGTCGCCCGCCAGGTCCCCGGCAAGCAGGAGTTCGACGAGACCCTGCGCTACTTCCGCCACCGGCTCGACGAGCAGGGCGTGGACGTACGGCTGAACACGTGGGTGTCCGCCGAGGACCTCTCCGGGTACGACGAGGTCGTCGTCGCCACCGGCGTCACCCCCCGCACCCCGGACATCCCCGGCATCGACCACCCGAGCGTGGTCGGCTACCTGGACGTGCTGCGCGACAAGGCACCCGTCGGCGACCGGGTCGCCATCCTCGGCGCGGGCGGCATCGGGTTCGACGTCGCGGAGTTCCTCACCGACGGCGGCGACAAGGCGCACGAGGACCCGGAGACGTACTTCCGCCAGTGGGGCGTCGACATGGCCTACGAGGCCCCCGGCGGGCTGACGGCTCCCGAACGCCCCGCCCCGCCGCGCACCGTCCACCTGCTCCAGCGCAAGACCACCAAGGTCGGCGCGGGCCTCGGCAAGACCACCGGCTGGATCCACCGCACCGAGCTCAAGCACCGCGGGGTCAGCATGGTCCCCGGGGTGCGCTACGACCGGATCGACGACGCCGGACTGCATGTGACCGTCGGCGAGGAGAGCACGGTCCTCCCGGTCGACACGATCGTCCTGTGCACCGGCCAGGAACCGCGCCGCGGCCTGTACGAGGAGCTGGTGGCGGCGGGCCGCAGCGCGCACCTGATCGGCGGCGCCGACGTGGCCGCCGAACTCGACGCCAAGCGGGCCATCAAGCAGGGCACGGAGATCGCCGCGGCCCTCTGACGGGGCCGTCCCCGATCCAAGGGGCCGTCCCTAGGATGACGTCATGTCACTCCCGCACGCGATCCTCACCGCCCTGCTCGAGAAGCCGTCCTCGGGGCTGGAGCTGACCCGGCGCTTCGACAAGTCGATCGGGTACTTCTGGTCCGCGACGCATCAGCAGATCTATCGCGAGCTGGGAAAACTGGAGGCCGACGGGCTCATCCGCACCCTGCCGTCCGAGCAGCCGGCCCGCGGGCAGAAGAAGAGCTACGAGGTCCTGCCCGCGGGCCGCGCCGAACTGGCCCGCTGGACCGCCGCGGCGCAGGAGCCCAAGCCGCACCGGGACACGCTGCTGCTGCGGCTGCGCGCGGCGGCCGTGGTGGGCACCGAGGGCATCGAGGCCGACCTGCGACGCCATCTCGAACTGCACCGGCGGCAGCTGGCGGAGTACGAGGAGATCGAGCAGCGCGACTTCCCGGCCGGCAAGGACGGCCCCGAGGACCGGCTGCGCCACCTGGTGCTGCGGGCGGGGATCGACCTGGAGACCTTCTGGACCCGCTGGCTCGCCCACGCGCTGGAGGAGTTCGGCGAACTGCGACAGCCGTGACCGCACGCGAGGCGCGCTCGACCGTCTCCTCGTTCTCGCCGACGGGAGCCACGTGGTCGAGGACGCCCCGCGCGGCCCCCTCCCCGAGCAGCCCGGTGATCACCCAGGTGCCGAGGTACTGGGAAGCCGGGCAACCGCCCGCCGTGGCGGCGTTCCCCCCGGCGTGGAACGCCGCGTCCAGCACCGTGACCCCGCGTGCCTCGACGAAGGGGCGGCTCGTCCGGTCGGTGCGCGCGGGCATGTCCTTCAGCAACCCGAGCCGGGCCGGCACCAGCGCGCCCGAGCACTGCGCGCCGATCGACTGCCGCTCGGGGTCGAGCGGTAGTCGGGAGACCAGCCGGTCGTCGGCGACGACGTCCCGGGTCCTCACCCCGCTGCCGACCAGCAGGGCGTCGGCCTCGGTCACGAACTCCATCGGCCGCCGCCCGGTCACCTCGATGCCCGTCCGAGGCCGGCGGACCGGCCGGCGCCCCGCTCAGAGGCGGTACGGCCGCGAGCGGCGGCGCAGGAACCAGACCGTGGCCGCGGCGCCGAGCGCCACCAGTCCGCCGCCCGCCGCGAGCGTCACCGCGCCGTAGTCCTTGGCGGCGCCGCCGATGCCGCCCATGACCCCGCGCGAGGGCGAGGCCGTGGCCGAGACGGTGGGCGTGGAGGCCGCGGAGACGACGACGGACTGGGTGCCCGCGGTCTGGTTGTTGAACGCGCACTGCACGATGACGGTGTACGTCCCCGGGCTGACACCCGACCACGCGGCGGACTGCTGGTTGGTGTTGCCGGACAGGGCCACCTGACGGCCCTGGGCGAAGTTCGCCTGGCTGCTGGTCAGCAGCGAGGCGGTGCCCCAGCTGCCGCTGGTGTTGGTCTGGCTGCAGGCGCTGGTGGTGACCGAGACGGTGGAGCCGCTGGTGCTCACCGAGATCCCGGACTGCGCGCCGGCCGTCGGAGCGGTCAGGGCGAGCGGAAGCGCTGCGGCGGCCACGATCAGCCCCGAGCGGAGGAGTGGCGATGAGTTGCGCATGTGGACTGCCCTCCGGCGGCACGGTTGGCGGTACATCCCTTGCGCCGCCGAGGGTCGGGAAACGTCCGCGCTGCCTCAGGGGCAGCCAACGCGCACCCGGCCCGTCCCGCATGCGGACCGCCCCCGGGCAGGTGACGGATTCCTTCGTCCGGCCCATGGAGGGCACCGGATCACGGTGCCGCCTCGCCCGTGGTCACCGTCCGCTCCGCCGAGAACCCGCCCCAGGTCCCGTCGGGCAGCCGGGCCCTGAGCTTCACCCGGTGGCTCACCCCGGCATCGGTGCCCGCGTAGAAGCTGTACGTGCCCCGCTGGCGCGGCGCGTCACCGCCGTACACCACCGAGGTGGCGGACCGCCCGTCCAGATACACCTGGTACTCCGTGACCACGCCGTCCGTGCGCGGCGGAACCCAGCTCAGGTCGATGTAATAGGCGCCTTCCACCTTGTCGAGGTGGGTGGTGGCGCCGAAGTCGGCCGGTGCGGTGCCGCGGCCGTCGTCGGTGCCGGGGGTGGTGAGCCGGACCGGGGTCCCGGCCGGTGAGGCGTTGTCGGCGGCGTCGCGGGCGCGCACGGTGAAGGTGTAGCGGGTGCCTGGGCGCAGTCCCGTGACCACGGTCGCGGTCTGGTTCCCGCCCACGCTGTGGATCTTCGTGCCGCCCTGATGGACGTCGTACGACACCACACCCCGGTTGTCCTCCGCCGCGGACCAGGACAGCTGCACCGCCCGGCTGCCCACCGCCCGCCCCCGGAGGGCGCCCGGCGCGGTCGGTGCCGCGCGGTCGGCCGGGCCGGAGGCCGGGGTCGTGGCCCTCACCCCCTGGCTCGGCGGTCCCAGGCGGCCGTCGGAGTCGCGGGCCCTGACGGTGAAGACGTAGGCCGTGCCCGGCCGGAGCCGGGTGACATCCACCATGTGTTCGTCACCCGGCACGTCCTTCACCTTGGTGGTGCCGCGATACACCTCGTAGCCGTCGATGCCCTGGCTCGCCGCCACGGCGTTCCACATCACGTGCACGCTGGTCGCGCTGCCCGCCTCGGCCGTGACGCCTCGGGGGGCGCCCGGCAGCGGGCCCTCGTCGGCCCGGCCCTGCCAGCCGCAGGAGGCGATCAGGACGAGCGCGCCGCACAGCGGCGCGAGCCGGCGCGGACCGGCGGGTACGGGAACGCGACGCACGACTTGGCCTCCCCGGGTCAGGGGCCGCGGCCGATGGGGTGACGACACCGGCGCGGCAATGGTCCGGACCAATATGACGCGGCTGACGCGATCACATCAAGAGGGCGGTCGTCGGTGCGCGGTCGTGGCGGTTACGTATGCTGATCCTCGCGGCTGAACTCCCCCTGAGGGATCGATAGTTCATGCCGGTGGCGCGGACCGCTGTCGTCGCTGTTCCCGCGCCGGCCGTGCGCGGCCGGGAGGCCGAGCCGATACCGGCTCAGACTCCCGGTCGCTGCCGGAAGTTCGGGTTGCCGTACCGCCGCACGTGCGGACGCGTGCACCGTCTGGCCCCCGAACGGTGGCCGCGTGATCGACCAGGCACCAGGGTGGGCTGAGTGTCCGTCAGTGCTTCCCCGGAGAGGGTCCCTTATCGTGCGTGTCCAGTCGTTGACGCTGGTCGCGGCCAGTGCCGCCCTTCTCGCCCCGACCGCCCTGCCGGACGCCCCACCGCGCGCCGAGGAGTGGCCCGAGGTGCGGCCGCTGGGTGAGGTCCGCGCCGCCGACCTGCTGGCCAGGACGGGCAAGTGCGCCCAGATCTCCCGGGGGCGCTACAGCAGTGACGCCGGCGGCCCCGCGACGATCCCGGTCTGCGGCACCCGGGAGGCCGTGTTCTGGAAGGCCGATCTGGACATCGACTGCGACGGTCGGCCGGGGCGTCGCTGCAACGGCCGTACCGACCCGCACTTCAGTGACGCGACCGCCTTCCAGCAGTCCGACGGGCGCCAGTTGGATGCCGAGACCCTCCCGTACGTCGTCGTGCCCGCGCCGAGCCGGGTCTTCGACTACCGGGACCACGGAATCCGCGGCGGCTCGGTGGTCGCCCTGGTGCACCGGGACCGCGTGCGGTACGCCGTCGTCGGCGACGTGGGGCCCGCCGGCATCATCGGCGAGGCCTCCTACGCCGCCGCCGAGGAACTCGGCGTCAACCCCGACCCGCACGGCGGCGGGACCGACTCGGGCGTCACCTACATCGTCTTCAAGGACACGCGGGTGGAGCCGATCGAGGACCGCGAGGCCGCCGGCACGGTGGGGGAGCGGCTGGCGCGCCAGTTCCTGCTCGCCCCCTGAGGTCCGGCCTCAGACCGCCGACCAGGCGTCGTCCACGGGCAGCACCACGCCGTTGGCGTGCGCGGGTCGTGGCGGCGGATCTCGACGCCGCCGTCTCCGGGGATCTGAGCGAGCAGCCGGTCGTGGACGTGGTGGTCGCCGCCGCGGTGGAACAGGAGCGGTGCATGACCGGCGGACGCCGGGTGATCGTCACAGCAGCGGGTTCGGGCATCGGCCGGGCCGCGGCGCCGGCCTTCGGCGCCCAGGGGCGAGCCGGCCTTCGCCCGGGTGCTCGCCGAACGGGCCGGACTGCCCGCCGACGATCCGCGTCCGGTGATCCAGGCGGCCATGTTCGACGCGGCCCTGCGGGCGGCGGTGGAACACCACGTGTGGCACACCACGGAGCCGGCCCCCGACGCGACGGCGTCGAGGGCCGAACTGGAGCCGATGCCGCGCACGGCACTGATGTGGCGGCGCGCGCTATCGCGTAGCCGCTAGGCCTTGCGGTAGGAGTACGCCTCCTCCGCGGCCGCCCGCACCGCCGCGAGGTCGGCGCCCGTCGCCGCCGTGACCACCGCCGCCACCGCGCCCTCCACGAACGGGGCGTCCACCAGCACGGTGTCGCCGGGGAGTTCGTCGCCCTCGGCCAGGAGCGCCTTCACGGTCAGGACCGCGCTGCCCAGGTCGGTCAGGACGGCCACCCCCACCCCCTGGTCCACGGCCGCCGCGGCCGCCGCGATCAGTTCGGCGCTGGTGCCGAGCTCGCCGCCCTCGGTGCCGCCGGCGGGGGCCACGGGCACCGCGGTCCCGGCGCCCGCGAGTCCCTTCGCCAGCTCGGCGACCGACGCGGCCACCTCGGCGCTGTGCGACACCAGCACGATCCCGACCCGCTTGTCCTCACTCACCGTTCGCCTCCGCCAGCGCCGCGATAAGCAGGGCCGAGGAGGTCGCCCCCGGATCCTGATGGCCGATACTGCGCTCGCCGAGATAGCTCGCCCGCCCCTTGCGCGCCTGGAGCGGAGTCGTGGCCAGCGCCCCCTCCTCGGCGGCGGACCGCGCCGCTGCGAAACCGCCGTCGAGCGCGTCCACGGCCGGCAGCAGCGCGTCGATCATGGTCTTGTCGCCCGGCGCGGCACCCCCGAGCGTCATCACCGCCTCGACCCCGGTACGGAACGCGGTCGCGAACTGCGTCTCGTCGACCTCGGCGGCCTCCCCGAGCGCCTTGCCGGTGCGCCGCAGCAAGGTTCCGTACAGCGGGCCCGAGGCGCCGCCGACCGTCGAGATCAGCTGCCGTCCGGCGAGAGTCAGAACCGCGCCGGGAGTGTCGGGGGACTCCTTGTCCAGGGTGGCGGTCACGGCACGGAAGCCGCGCAGCAGATTGCTGCCGTGGTCGGCGTCTCCGATGGGCGAGTCGAGGGCGGTGAGCCGTTCCGCCTCTCGTTCCACGGACGCCGCGGTCGCGGTCATCCAGCGGCGGAAGAAGTCGGCGTCGAGCACGGATTCTCCTTGCGTGGTAGGTACGTTCACACCCGAGCGACGCCCGCTCACATGCCCCAGCGCAGCCCGGCCGTCTTCACCGGCGCGTCCCACAGCCGCAGCAGCTCCTCGTCGATCTGGCACAGGGTGACCGAGGCGCCCGCCATGTCCAGGGACGTGACGTAGTTGCCGACGAGGGTGCGGGCCACGGCGACCCCGCGCTCGCCGAGCACCCGCTGGACCTCGGCGTTGAAGCCGTACAGCTCCAGCAGCGGGGTGGCGCCCATGCCGTTGACCAGGACCAGCACCGGGTTGCGCGGGAGCATGTCCTCCAGGATCGCGTTCACCGCGAAGTCGGCGATCTCGCCCGAGGTCATCATGGGCCGCCGCTCCCGGCCGGGCTCGCCGTGGATGCCGATGCCCAACTCCAGTTCGCCGGGCGG
Organism: Streptomyces sp. NPDC003635; assembly: GCF_053587635.1. Taxonomy (NCBI): domain Bacteria; kingdom Bacillati; phylum Actinomycetota; class Actinomycetes; order Kitasatosporales; family Streptomycetaceae; genus Streptomyces; species Streptomyces sp. NPDC003635. The sequence goes on from NZ_JBSFOK010000013.1 coordinate 24,010, forward strand.
CAGATCGAAGGTGGGGCTGCCCTTGGCGGGCGTGGTGCACGCGCTGAGCGCCACGCCGAAGCTGCGGGAGTTCTCGTTCACCTGCCGGGCGATCGCCTCCACCCGCTCCAGCGGCATGCCCTCGTCGGCGGCGGCGCCCGCGATCTTCTCCACGAAGAGCGTCGCGCCGGTGCCGCGGCGTCCGGCCGTGTACAGGCTGTCCGTGACCGCCACGTCGTCGTCGACGAGGACCTTGGCCACCTGGATGCCCTCGTCCTCGGCGAGTTCGGCGGCCATGTCGAAGTTGAGGACGTCGCCGGTGTAGTTCTTCACGACGAACAGCACGCCCGCGCCACTGTCCACGGCCGCCGCGGCCCGCACCATCTGGTCCGGCACCGGAGAGGTGAACACCTCGCCCGGGCAGGCCGCCGACAGCATCCCGGGCCCCACGAAACCGCCGTGCAACGGCTCGTGCCCCGAACCGCCACCGGAGACCAGGGCGACCTTCCCGGCCACGGGCGCGTCCCGCCGTACGATCACCCGGTTCTCCACGTCCACGGTGAGTTCGGGATGAGCGGCCGCCATGCCGCGCAGCGCGTCGGCGACGACGGTCTCGGCGACGTTGATGAGCATCCTCATGGGTACCTCCTGGGTGGATGGGCCGGACGGGTACGAACGAGTGCCTTATGGAGGCAGTATTGACCTTGTGGCCGAGTAGGTCACGGGAGGGCGCGGGGGGAGCGGCGGACCGTCAGGACGGCGATGTCGTCGTGGCGGCGGGTGTCGCCGGCGAAAGCACGGGCCTCGTCGTGCAGTGCGCGGGGCAGGTCCGTGGGGGACAGGGCGAGGTGCTCGGCGAGGCGCTCGTCCAGCGGGTAGAACGTGCCGTCCGCGGCGCGGGTCTCGGTGAGGCCGTCGGTGGTCAGCAGCAGCGTGCCGCCCGGCGGGAAGTCGAACCAGTCCACGGTGGTGGGCTCGACGGCGAGTTCGGCCAGCCCGAGCGGCACTCCGGAGTCCAGCGGCGGCACGGTGACCCGGCCACCGGTGAGGAGCCGGGGCGGGATGTGCCCGCAGTTGACCGCCTGCACCTCGCTGTCCGCGTCGATGCCGAGGACGAGCGCGGTGACGAACCGCTCGTCGTCGCCGGCCTGGTGGGCCTGGGCGTTGTGGCGTACGACGGCGGCGTCCAGGATGTCGACGAGCTTGGTGAGCGTGGGCTCCCGGTAGGCCGCCTCGCGGAAGGCGCCGACCACGGCGAACGCGGCGCCCACGGCGGCCAGACCCTTGCCCTGCACATCGCCGATCAGGATCCGGGTGCCCCAGGGCGAGTCGACGACGTCGTAGATGTCGCCGCCGACGAGCCGGTCCTCGTGCACCGGCTCGTAGACGCCGTTCACCAGGACGTCCTCGCTGACCACGGGCAGGGGGTGCAGGATGTGCCGCTGCATGGCCGCGGCGGCGGAGCGCAGGCTCAGCATCTCCCGCTCGCGCTGGACGCGTCGGCGGCAGGCGTAGACGGAGGTGACGCCCAGCGCGAGGGTGAGCAGCACCAGCAGCAGCCGGTCCAGCCAGTGCTCGGTGCCGGCCGGGCGGGTCAGCACCGAGACGGTGACGACCACGGCCGTCCACGCGGACACGAACCAGGTCTGCCGCTCCGTGCACAGCGCCGACGCCGTTCCCGGCAGGAACACCAGCAGGCCGAGCAGCCACACCCCCGAGCCGGACAGGGCGCCGAGGACCTCCACCAGGACCGTCACGGACACCACACCGGCGACGAGTTCGACGTTGCTCAACGGCTCGCCGGTGTCGAAGACTTCGGGGGACGTCCTGGGGGGTGAGGGTCTGGTGCTCATCTCTGTTCACGTTACGCAGCCCGGGCCACCGGCCCGGGACGGCCCGCCGAGCCGGAGGGCCGGAGGACCCGACAGGGTCCGCCCGGCCGCAGGCCTCAGTCGGCCACCCGCAGGACCAGCTTGCCGGTGGAGGTGCGCCCGCCCATCAGCCGGTGCGCCCCGCCCGCGTCCGACAGGGTGAACTCCGCGGTGATCGGCAGCTCGACGGTCCCGTCGGTCACCGTACGGAAGGCCCGCTCGGCCAGCGCCCGCAGTTCCCGTGGCGCGGTCTGGGCGAGGGCCAGGACGGAGAAGCCCGCGACGGAGCGGCCCCGGGCGTAGAGCTCGGGCTGGCCGACCTGCCAGGGTGCCTCTCCGCTCGCGTTGCCGAAGGAGACCAGGCGGCCGAAGACGGCCAGCGTGTCCAGGCCGCGGCGCAGGGTGTCACCGCCGACCGGGTCCAGGACGAGGTCGACGCCCCGGCCACCGGTGGCGCGGCGGACGTCCTCGGCGAAGGTGTCGGCGGTGAACACCTCGTCGTAGCCGTGCTTGAGCGCGTACTCGGCCTTGCCCGCAGAGGAGACCACGCCGTACACCGCCCCGGCGCCCGCCGCCCGGGCCAGTTGTCCGGCCACCGTGCCGATGCCACCCGCCGCGCCGTGCACCAGCACGCTCTCCCCGGCGCGCAGCCGGCCCACCTCGTGCAGCAGCGCGTGGACGGTCGGCAGGACCGTGGGGAGGGTGGCCGCGGTACGCAGACCCAGGCCCGCGGGGAGCGGGAAGACGGTGGCTGCGTCGGCGACGACGACCTCCGCGTAGGCGCCGCCGCCGACGAGGGCGGCGACCTCCTGTCCCGGGCGAAGCCCCTCGACGCCTTCACCGACGGCCCGGATCCGCCCCGAGAGCTCCAGGCCGGGCCGGTGGGGCAGCGAGGACACCCGGTAGCCCTCGGAGCGTGCCTTGAGGTCGGCGAAGTTCACGCCCACGAAGGCGGCGTCGATCGTCACCTGCCCACGGCCGGGCTCGGGGGCATCGGTCTCCACGACCTCCAGCACCTCGGGACCGCCGTACTCCCGGAACTCGACTGCGCGCATGGGTGACCTCTCGATCCAAGGTGTTCAACGGAAAGCGAACACTCGGACTGTAAGATATGGATCGAACACTCGGCAAGCGAGACGGGGAGCGGACATGGCGCACCAGGTGGCCGGAGGGGGCGGCAGTCATCGGGCCGCACCCGTGCACACGGATCCCGAGGACGTCACCGTCCAGGTCGCGCTGTCGGCGGTGGCCGATCCCGTACGCATGCAGCTCATCCGCGAGCTGGCGGGCTCGGCCGACTGGACGCGCAGTTGCGGCAGCTTCGACGTGCCCGTCGGAAAGGCCGCGCTCAGCCATCACTTCTCCGTGCTGCGCGGAGCCGGTCTCGTCGAGCAGCGGGACGAGGGGCCCAGGCGCGTCAACCGGCTGCGGCGCGGGGAGTTCGAGGCGCGCTTCCCCGGGCTGCTCGACCTCGTCCTGCGCGGCGACTGAAGCGTCGACCGCGGAGCGCACGGCGTGCAGGTGGGGCGCCGTGACCGCCGCGCGAGCCGCGAGCCGTGAGCCGCTTGCCGAAGACCGCGCGCCGGTAGCGGTGCGGGATCGGCAGAGCCTCGGCATCCCGATCAGCGTCGCGCACACATCCCCGGCCCGCCCTCCACGCTCGAGCCGCACCGGGTCCGCGACCAGCGGGTACTCCTCTTCGGCCAGGGGAGCGGGATCGAGTCCCCCGTCGCGCGTCCGGACCCGCAGCTGGACGCCGTCGGCCACGAGCGGCGCCGGCACGGGCAGCACCCGGAGGACGGCGCCCCGGTGGAGCGCCTCGACGTACTGCACGTCCGGCTGGTGGAGGATCTGCCCGGTGGACGGGTACGGATCCTCACCCAACGGCCACCAGGCCTGGCTGGACCGACTGGTCCGCGCCGCCCGCCGCTGACGTACCCGAGGACGAGACAGGAAGGCGAACGTCATGACCGAGAGGCTCACGGTCGCGGTGCTCGGCACCGGCATCATGGGGGCCGCTATGGCCCGCAACCTCACCCGCGCGGGGCACGAGGTCCGCGCCTGGAACCGCACTCGTGCCAAGGCCGAACCGCTCGCTCCCGCGGGGGCGTACGTCGCGGACACCCCGGCCGAGGCCGTGCGGGGGGCCGCCGTCGTGCTGACCGTGCTGCACGACGGACCCGCCGCCCTGGACGTGATGCGCCGGGCCGCGAGCGCCCTGCGGCCCGGCACGGCATGGGTGCAGTCGACCACCGCGGGCCTCGACGCCCTGCCCGGCCTCGCCGACTTCGCCCGCGAGCACGGACTCACCTTCTACGACGCCCCCGTGCTCGGCACCCGGCAGCCCGCCGAGGCCGGTCAGCTCACCGTGCTGGCCGCCGGGCCGGAGGACGGCCGGGAGAAGGTGACGCCCGTTTTCGAGGCGGTCGGCGCGAGGACGGTGTGGACCGGCGACGACGGTGCCGCGGGCAGCGCGACCCGGCTGAAGCTGGTCGCCAACAGCTGGGTCATCGCGGCCACGGCCGCGGCCGGCGAGACCCTCGCCCTCTCCAGGGCCCTCGGCGTCGACCCACGGCGCTTCTTCGATCTCATCGAGGGCGGACCGCTCGACATGGGCTATCTGCGCGCCAAGTCGGGGCTGATCCTCGAGGACCGGCTCTCCCCGGCCCAGTTCGCCGTGGGCACCGCCGCCAAGGACGCCCGGCTGATCGTCGAGGCCGGAGAGCGGGGCGGGGTCCGCCTGGACGTCGCCGCCGCGGGCGCCGCCCGCCTGGAACGGGCCGCCGCGCAGGGCCACGGCGACGAGGACATGGCCGCCGCGTACTTCGCGAGCTTCGACGAAGAGCACTGACCGCACAGGAGGAATCGAAGATGTCCGAGCCGCCGCTGCCTCCCGAGGCCCAGGAACTGCTGCGCCGCCCCAACCCGGCCGTGATGGCCACCGTCCGCTCCGACGGCGCGCCCGTCTCCACGCCCACCTGGTACGTGTGGGCGGACGGCCGCGCCCTGATCAGCCTGGACGAGGGCCGCGTACGCCTGAAACACCTGCGCCGCGACCCGCGCGTGACGCTCACCGTCCTGGACGGCGGGGACTGGGGCACGCATGTCACCCTCATCGGCCGTGTCGTCGAGATGTACGAGGACGAGGGCCTCGCCGACATCGACCGGATCGCCACGCACTACATCGGCAAGCCCTACCCGGACCGGGTCCGCGCCCGCGTGAGCGCCTGGATCGAGGTGGAGCGCTGGCACGGCTGGGGCGCGCACAAGGACAGCGACCAGGCGTCCACCTGAGCGTGGCGAGCCCCGTGGCGGCGGCCCGGGTCCGGTTCCACCATGGAGGGGGACGTGTGGGAGGAGGACACGATGTCTCACACCATGGAGTGGAACGTCCGCCTCTACCTCTTCGAGGAGGGGGGGACCACGAAAGCGCGGGTGGTACTGGACACCGGGAGCACGTCGCTCACCGGTCGCGGGGTCGCGCACCGCAACCCCCAGGACGCGGACGTGCCGGAGATCGGTGACGAACTGGCGGCGGGCCGGGCCCTGAACGACCTCGCCGGGCAGTTGGTCAGTGCCGCCACGCACGACATCGAGGCGATGGGGGCCTCCGAGTCCGGTCAGGGGGTCCGTCCGACGGTCGGCTGGTCGGTCTGAGACCTCCCCGAGCCGGTCAGCGGTCCCGCTGTCCGGGTCTGCGGAGAGCGAGGGCGTTGGCGGCGACGATCGCCCCGATGCCGACCCACTCCGGCAGGCCCAGTCCTTGCCCGAGGCCGACGAGTCCGACGAGCGCGGCGAGGACCGGGTTGACGCTCATGAAGAGCCCGAAGGCGCGGGCCGGGACGTGTCGCAGGGTGAACAGGTCCGCGAGATACGGGACTGCCGAGGAGAGGATCCCGGCCGTCACGGCGCACGCGAGGGCCCCGGCCGTCGGCGGCTGCCGTACCGCCAGCACGATGCCGACCGGCAGGAACAGCAGGGCGGACAGGGCGGCCGCGGCCCCCGCCCCCTCCGCACCCGGCAGGCGCTGCCCGACGGTGCGGTTCAGCAGGATGTACGACGCCCAGCAGGCGGCCGCCAGCAGGCCCAGGGCCATGCCGGCGTAGTCGGCGGAGGGCTGCGGCCGCATCAGGACCACGACTCCCGTGGCGGCGAGGAGGGAGTAGAGGGCGTCCACCCGACGGCGTGAGCCCGCCAGGGCGATCGCGAGCGGGCCGAGGAACTCCAGCGTCACGGCGAGGCCGAGGCCGATCCGGCCGATGGACGTGTACAGCGACAGGTTCATGGTGCCGAACACGACGGCCAGCAGGATCACGGGCCACCACTGCCGCCAGGTGAAGGCGCGCAGCCGCGGCCTGCCCACGGCCAGCAGGACGGCCGCGGCGACATACTGGCGCACCGCGACGACCCCGACCGGGCCGAGCACGGGGAAGGCGAGCGAGCCGATCGCGGCACCGGTCTGGTTGGCCAGGCCGCTGCCGACCATCGTGGTCACACCGGCGAGGCCGGCGCGGGCGGACTCCGGCCGCGGGAGGGCGACTTCGGGGGCGGGGGCGGGTGCGGTTCGGGCGCGCATGACAGGGATGGTGCGCCCCGGCCATGCATACGCAAAATGCGTATGGCGCTCGATCTATACGCTTCGATTATGGATATCGAGCTCCGCCAGCTGCGCTGCCTCGTGGCGATCGTCGACGAGGGTGGCTTCACCGACGCGGCGATCGCGCTCGGCGTCTCCCAGGCCGCCGTCTCGCGCACCCTCGCCTCGCTCGAACGGGTCCTGGGAGCAAGGCTGTTGCGCCGTACCTCCCGCGAGGTGACGCCCACCGGGACCGGGCTGCGGGTGCTGGCCCACGCCCGCCGGGTGCTCGGCGAGGCGGACGAACTGGTCCGGGAGGCCACCTCCGGGCACGAGCGGCTGCGCGTGGGCTACGCCTGGGCCGCCCTCGGCCGGCACACCTCGGCATTCCAGCGCCGATGGGCCGCCGCGCACGCCGGGACCGACCTCCAGCTGGTCCGCGTCAATTCAGCCACGGCAGGACTCGCGGAAGGCGCGTGCGACCTGTCCGTCGTCCGCAGGCCGCTGGACGACCGGCGGTTCGACTCGGCCATCGTCGGTCTGGAGCGAAGGCTGTGTGCCGTGGCCGCCGACGACCCGCTGGCCAGGCGGCGCTCGATGCGGCTCGCCGACCTCGCGGGACGCACACTGCTCGTCGACCGCCGTACCGGGACCACGACCGCCGAGCTGTGGCCGCCGGACGCCCGGCCCGCCACCGAGGAGACCCACGACGTCGACGACTGGCTCACCGTGATCGCCACCGGCCGGTGCGTCGGAATGACCGCCGAGGCGACCGCGCACCAGTACCCGCGCCCCGGAGTCGTCTACCGGCCGGTGCGGGACGCCGAGCCGATCGCGGTACGGCTCGGCTGGTGGCGCGACGACCCGCATCCGGCCACCCAGGCGGCGGTGGAACTGCTCACGGCGCTGTACCGGGGCGACACACCGGGGCGGTGAGGTCGGCGGTCCACAGCGGCGAAGACAGCGGCTGTTCGGCTCGGCTCAGGGCGCTGGGTGTCCGCCGCACTGCGGTCGTCAGTGGCTCAGGCGGGGGTGCTCTGTTTGGCTCAGGGCCCTGGGCGTCTGCCGCAGTGAGGGCGTCGGGTCTCGTCGCCGCTCCGGCGAGCGACGGCCCGCCGGAGACGGTGTTCCCTCGCCGTGCCCTACCCCCGGCGGCCGCCCGTCACAGGGTCTGGCGACGCCACTGGGGACCCACCTGCTCCCACTCCCGGCCCCATCGCTCCACGCGCCGCCGGTCCAGCCGCCACCGGGCCGCCGCGCCCACGCCGAACGCCGCGCCCGCCAGCGCCAGCGCGGCGGCCGAACCCAGGACGCCGGCCTCCACCGCGGCCGCCGTGGGGCTCGGCGGCTCGGGGGCGAGAGCGCCCCGGCGGTCCACCCATACGACCGTCTCGGCACCGGCCTTCCGGCCCCTGGCCACCAGCGTTTCGCCCGTGCGCGGGGTGCCGTCGTCGGCGGTCCAGCGGACCTTGGCCACGGCTTGCCCGCCCGCCGGGCCGACCGACGTCGCCGCCTTGGGGACGTCGGTCAGCAGGACGGCCGTGACCGGATGACGCTCGTTGCGCTCTCGGACGAACACCTCGTCGGCGGCGCCGGCCGTCACCATGCCGACGAGGGTGCCGCCGACGATGGCGACCACCCAGACGGCCAGAGCGATCCAGGCCTCGACGACGTCGTCGCGTCGGCGCAGCGGGTTGCTCCGCCAGCGCCACATCCGCCGCTTCGCGCACTGCGTGCCGTCCATCGGTCCGCACCTCCTCGTCGCTTCCTGCCGCTCGCTGCCACGAAACTGGCACCCACGGCCCGGGGACGGCATGGGCCGAACAGGTGGACCGAGGGACCGGTCGGGGTCCGACCGGCGGTCTGCAGCGGGCCGTTGGGCCCTGCGCGGGCGCGCTCGCGACCATCAGCTCCCTGCGGGGGACCAACGGCCCCTCACCGGCCGGGGGATCGGGTGCCCAGGCTCGAAGGACAGCAACGCTCCGGAGTGAGGACGGCACCATGCGCGGCACGTCTTTTGACGCCACGGCCCTGGAGACCCGCGTCGCGGCGGCCGTGGCCGCCCCTCGCTCCACAACTCCCAGCCGGGTCCGTGGGAGCGCGCGTGTTCAATCCCCTCGTCGCGCCGGCCCACTTCGGCCGGACCGCCAGGAGCCGCCCGCCGCCCTCGCCATGAGATCCGGAGCCGCGGCGCTGGAGTGGCCCGACCTCCCGCGGTCCCCGAGCCGGGCGGGAGGCCGCGCCCGCGTGCTCATCCGTCTCGGATACGGCGCCCAGGGGCCGATCACCCCGCGGCGCGCCGTCCGTTCGGTCATCGACTGACCCGGCGGCAGTCACCCGGACCGCGTCGGCCTGGAGGACCAGGCGGCCGGCAAGGTGGGGTACGTCTCGAAGACGCCGGACAGGCCGGTCAGCCAGAGCATCCGCAGGAAGCGAGGGCTGTCGGTGACCAGCCGTACCCGTCCGTTGCGGGCGAGGGCTCGGGACCGGGCCCGGCACAGGATGCCGAGCCCGCGGCAGTCGACGAACGACACGTCCCGCAGATCGAGCACCAGATCGGGGCACGGCGGGGCCGTGAGGGCGTCGAGCCGGGCCAGCAGCAGTGGTTCCGACTGCACGTCGAGTTCGCCGCGCAGTGCCACGACGGTGGCCTCCGGCCCGGCGGGCTCCGGGAGCGGCGGTGGCTGCCGGCGGGTGAGGTTCTCGGACATGGTCGAAGACAATCGGGAGCCGTCGGCGAGCCGGAAGGGCCGGTCGGCCCTACGTGCCGGTTCGACAGGGCCGTACGGACCCCCTCCGGCGGAATCGACCCCGACCGGCACGTCGGCCGGGACCGACCGGCCCAAGCGGGACCCCGCACACCCGCACACGCTGGAGAAAGGGGGAGCACACCGGTCCGGGGGGCCGACAGGAGGAGGCGACGGGCCATGACCGAACAGTTCTCGTCGAAGACGGCCGAGTTCCCACCCGTGGGCGACCTCGGGCGGCGCCTTGTGCAGCGCCGAACCCTGCTGGGCATGTCCCGTGAGGAGACGGCGGCTCGGGCGGGCATGGCCACCAGCTACCTCCGCTACCTGGAGGAGCAGCCCGTGGTGGCACCCGGCATGGGGGCGCTCCTACGGCTCGCGGGAGCCCTGCTCACCACCGTGACGGAGCTGACCGGGGGAGACGTCGAACGGCCGCCCGGGCCGGGCCGGGCGACTCCCCACGCCGAGTTCACCGCGCTCACCACGGCCGAGTGCCGGGCCCTGCTCGCCACCCACGGCGTGGGCCGCCTGGCTGTGCCCGCCGCGACCGGTCCCGCCGTCGTCCCCGTCAACTACACCGTCGTGGACGGCGCGATCGTCTTCCGGACCGCTGCGGGAGCCACGCCCGCGCTGGCGGCGGGCCTGCCGGTGGCATTCGAGGTCGATCGCATCGACGACGCCTTCAGCAGCGGCTGGAGCGTCCTCGTCCGCGGGTACGCCCGGGCCGTGACCGACCCGGCGCAGGTGCGCCGTCTCGCGGAGCGGGCGCACAGCGAACCCTGGGCGGGCGGGCAGCGCACACTGTGGATCCGGTTGGAGCCCCGCGTCATCAGCGGACGCCGGATAGCCGTGTGAAATCGAAGCACGCGGAGACGGAGCGCAGGACAGCGATCAGGCGACAGACGGACGGTCTCATGTACTCCAACGACGGATTCCGCGAACTCCACCGCCGCGAGTGCCTGCGGCTGCTGGCGAAGGTGCCGGTGGGCCGTATCGTCCACACCCGTCACGCGTTGCCGGCGGTCCTGCCGGTCAACTTCCGCCTGCTGGACGACGGCGCGGTGCTCCTGCGCACCGCCGCCGACTCGGAGCTGGCCAAGGCGATCGACGGTGCCGTGGTCGCCTTCGAGGCCGACGAGGTCGACGTGGCCACGCGGTCCGGCTGGAGCGTCGTCGTCACCGGACCGGCCTCCGTGATCACCGACCCCCGGGAGACCGCACGGCTGGACCGCGCGGGTCCGCGCTCCTGGGTGCCGTCGCCGACCGAGGTCTTCGTCCGGATCGAGCCGGAACTGGTGACCGGCCGTGAGCTCGTCGGAGGACGCACGCTGTACGGCGTCGACCTCTCCTCCTGAGCTCCGGCGGGGCCGTCCGGTCCCGTCGGCCCGGGTCGTGGGGAGCGACGCGGACGCGGAGGCCGCCGCCCACGCCTTCGAGGATGTCGAACGGCGCGGTGTCGGACCGGACGTAGTGCGCTGTCGGGCGCAGCGATGCGCGCCCGATCCGCCGTACCTCGTCCCGGCGGCCGGCCCGGGACAGCGCGAGCTCGCGGCGATGGGCGCCGGTCCGAGGACGCCGTGACGCGCTTCAGCCTCGCCGATCTGCGCGAGCGGCGTCCCGAGGTCGCCGTCGAGGCCCGCACCCTGCGCACCTGCCCGGCGCGCGCCCTGGTGGAGGCCACGCGCGACTGCGCCGTCGCCGTGATCGGCGCGCACCGCCGTCGCGGCGCCTCGGTCCGGTCGCGTCGCGCGCACCCCGCCGCACCGCTCGCACTGCCCCGTGGTGTGCTGGTGACCATGGCCCGCCGGGGTCACGCCGCTACGAGGCGCACCCCGGTGACCAGGTCCGGGCGGATCCGCACCGCGTGATCCATCGTCTGCTGCGACCACGGGCGCAGGACGGCCGCGTAACGCGCCAACTCGTCCGCGTCCGTGACCAGATGGGCGTACCCCGTGACGACCACGCTCCATCCGAGATGCGTGTCGGGATCGATGACGTCCGCCTCGTACGCCACGACCACACCCGGCGCCCCGGACTGGCGTGTCCTGGAGGTCAGCGCCGCGCCGTCATGGGTGCGGATCACGATGTCCCCGTCGTCCAGGACATGGTTGACCGGGCGGATCGTGGGCAGCGCGTGCTGGGTGAAGACGATCCGTCCGAAGGACACGCTGCCCAGCAGTCGCAGTGCCTCGGCGCCGTCGAGCTCGACGCTTCGGCGCGGTCCTGTGTCGTCACGCATGATGGGCTTCCGTACGGGTCGCGGACGAGTGTCTCTCGTCGTGTGGGTGTTCGATCAGATCATTCGAACCAGGGCGGGGCCGGGCGGGCTAGGGCCGTTCGGCCCCGCGTCCTCTCCGGCCGGCCCCCCGGCCCTCGGGACCGGGCCGGGCGTCCCGGCGCGCATGCGGGTACCCGTCGGCCGTACCGCCGAATCAGGGCCGACCGGCCCTGGCCTTTCGGCCCATGAGGGGTCGAAGATCGCTTCCAGGAGCGCGACAGCCGAACAGGACGAGGAGCAATTGATGGCGGACGGCGAACGGCCGGGTCCCGGCGACCCGATCCGGGTCTTCCTGCTGGACGACCACGAGGTGGTCCGGCGCGGCGTGCACGATCTGTTGAACGACGAGCCCGACATCAGCGTGGTCGGTGAGGCGGCCACGGCGGAGCAGGCCCTGGCCAGGGTGCCCGCGCTGCGCCCGGACGTGGCGGTGCTCGATGTCCGCCTGCCCGACGGCGACGGCGTGACCGTCTGCCGTGAGCTGCGCTCCCGCCTGCCCGAGTTGGCCTGTCTGATGCTGACCTCGTTCGACGACGAGGACGCCCTGCTCGACTCGATCATGGCAGGGGCGTCCGGTTACGTGCTGAAGCAGATCCAGGGTTCGGACCTGGTGTCGGCCGTGCGGACCGTCGCCGCGGGCCAGTCGCTCCTCGATCCGAGCGCCACCACCCGGCTGATGGCGCGGCTCCGGCACGACCAGCGGCAGGAGGAGGAGCCGGACGCGCTGCCCGGCCTCACCGGGCGGGAGCGGGAGATCCTCGCCCTCATCGGTGAGGGTCTGACCAACCGCCAGATCGGCCAGCGGCTCTTCCTCGCGGAGAAGACCGTCAAGAACCACATCTCCCGGCTGCTGGCCAAGCTCGGTGTGGAGCGCCGCATCCAGGCGGCCGTCATCGCCACCCAGGCCCAGGACCGGCTGCGGCGACAGGAGGGGCACTAGTCCCCATCCCGTGACGGGTGTCGACGAGGGCGCGTACGATCCGGAGCGCCACGACGTGGTCCGTCAACCTTTCGACCTGGCCGGATGCTGTGTCGCCACCCGTCCCCGACCGTTACGGTGGCCCTTGAGAGACGGGGCGAGGGGACGTGGAGGAACCGGTGGAGAGCCAGGAGCAGGCCGGCCAGGCCCGGGTACGGCTGCCGCAGCTGAAGCTGGACGAGCTGCTGGAGGAGCTCCAGGCCCGCCTGGACGCGGCCCGCGGCACCCGGGACCGGGTGCACAGCCTGCTGGAGGCGGTGCTGTCGGTCGGGCGGGAACTGGATCTGGAACAGGCGCTGCACAGCATCGTCGAGGCCGCGGCGGTGCTGGTGGACGCCCAGTACGCGGCGCTCGGGGTGATCGGGGCGGACGGCAAGCGCCTGTCCGCCTTCCACACGATCGGCGTCAGCGAGGAACAGATCGCCAAGATCGGCCCGTTCCCCCAGGGGCACGGCATCCTGGGGGAGCTGATCCGCCACCCCGAGCCGCTCCGTTTGACGAAGCTCTCCGAGCACCCCGCCTCCTACGGCTTCCCGCCCCACCACCCGCCGATGAACACCTTCCTCGGCGTCCCGATCCGGGTCCGCGACCAGATCTTCGGCAACCTGTATCTGACCGAGAAGGCGGGCGGGGCGCAGTTCGACGAGGAGGACGAGTCGGTCCTGTCGACCCTCGCCGTGGCGGCCGGCGTGGCCATCGACAACGCCCGCCTGTACGAGGAGTCCCGGCTGCGGGAGCGCTGGCTCCAGGCCAACGCCGAGATCACCCACAGCCTGATGTCCGGGGCCGCGCGGGGCGAGGCGCTGGGACTGATCGCCCGGCGCGCCAAGGAGATCACCGGTGCCGTCCTGGCCGTGGTGGCGATGCCGGTGGAGGACACCGACGCGCTGCGGGTGGAGCTGGCCGTGGGCAAGGGCGCGGAGGCCCATCGGGGGCTGGTCCTGCCGGTGGACGAGAGCCTGATCGGCCGGGCTTTCGCCACGGCCGCTCCGGTCACCAGCGCGGACGTCACGCGCGACGAGCGCGTCGCGAAAGGCGGCCCCCGGTACACCGGGCTCGGACCGGCCGTGGCCGTGCCCATCGGAACGGGCGACGGGGCGCGCGGCGTCGTCCTGCTGGTGCGCGCGACGGGCCGGACGGTCTTCTCCGCGAAGGAGACCGAGCCGCTGCGGGGGTTCGCCGCACAGGCCGCCATCGCGATGGAGCTGGCCGAGCGGCGCCGGGACGCCGAGGAGATCGCGGTGCTGAAGGACCGCGACCGGATCGCCCGCGACCTGCACGACCTGGCGATCCAGCGGCTTTTCGCGACCGGTATGACCCTGCAGAGCGCGGGTCGCTTCATCGAGCACCCGGAGGCCGGGGACCGGGTGGCACGGGCCGTGGACGACCTGGACGAGACCATCAAGATCATCAGGTCGACCATCTTCGGGCTGCGGGTGCGCGAGGAGGGGGCCGGGACCGGGCTGCGCGCCCGCGTCGTGCGGGCGGCCGGGGAGGCTGCGCCCGTGCTGGGCTTCGCGCCCAGTGTGCGGATGGAGGGCCTGGTCGACACCGACGTGCCCCGGGAGATCGCCGACCAGGTGATGGCCGTGCTCTCCGAGGCCCTGACCAACGTCGCGCGGCACGCCCGCGCCGGCCGGGCCGAGGTGGTGCTGGAGACCGACGGCCGTGAGGTGCGGCTGTCGGTCACCGACAACGGCGTGGGCATCCCGCCTGAGGGCCGCCGCAGCGGTCTGCGGAACATGGCCGAGCGGGCCCGACAACTCGGCGGCGACCTGGAGTTGAGCGCACCGGAGGGCGGAGGGACCCGGTTGTTGTGGCGGGTTCCGGTTCCGCCCGGGGAGTGAGGACCCGGTTCGGGCGGTAGTGCTTCGCCCCCGGGATCAGTTGACGCACAGCACCAGCACGCACAGCCCCGAGGGTGACGTGGCGGAGGGCGAGGGGGCCGGCGAGGCGGGCTGTGTGGCGGTGGCCGAGGGCGTGGCGGGGACCGCCGTGGGCTCCGGGATCGTCGCCGTGACCGGCTGGGACTGGGCGGCCGAGGTCGCGGTCGTCGCGGGCGAGGTGGGCGTGCGCGGCTGGGCCGTGCTGGGTGTGGTGGCGACGGACTGCTCGCGGGGCGCGTTGGTGGCGGTCGGGGGCGCGGTGGGGGTTTTGGGCCGGGACGGCGGCGGGGCGGTCGGTGTCGACGCCTCCGTAGGCAGCGCCGAGGCCTGCTCCTGGGTCACGCCCATGGCCGTGTCGTCCGGCGCGGTGGTCGCCTGGGCGCGGTTCGCCGACTGCCCGTTCAGCGAGGCGACGGTGAGACCGCCGCCGACCAGGGCGACAGCGGTGGCCACCACGGCCTTGCGCTGGTTCTTCTTCCAACGGGCCCGCTGACGTCGCCGAGCCGCACGTCCCTGCGGCGCGGCGGGCATGGGGTCGGTCTCCGCCCGGGGCGCCGCGGCCGGGCCCTGGGCGGGGAGAGCGATCTCGTCCCACGGGTCGCGGGCGAGGGGTGCCGCGGGAGCCATCGGCAGGGGAGGCGCGATGTCCGGGGCGTAGGCGCCGCACCCGGGGCACACCAGGGCGCCGTTGAGATGCCGACGGCATGTGGAGCAGTAGTCCATCCGCGGTCTTCCTGATTCGGGGTTCGCCTGGGGGACCGATCCGCGCCCGGCATCGGTCCCTACGGGGTGTCAATCCGCACGTGGGACCTCCGCGCACATGGGAGTGATCGGCCAGAACCGTAGCGAGCCTTTCGACAGACGGTGTGCAGCCTGTGCGCCACTCCTGCACAGAACCAGTGGCGCCGCTTCACCCGTGCGGCACGACCGCGACCGGGCACCGTACGTGGTGCATCACCGCGTGTGCCACCGGACCGGTGTGGGTGCCGATCCTGGCCGGACGGACCTTGCGGCCGACGACGAGCAGCCCGGCGTCCCGGGCGGCGTCGAGCAGCCCCTGCGCCGGGCGCCCCTCCCCGACCAGCGCCTCGACCCGCACCGCCGGATACTTCTCCCGCCACGGAGCCAGCACGGTCTCGACCGCCCGTTCGGCGGCTCGCCGGACCTCTCGGTGCGCCTTCGCCTCCAGCGCGGTCGGCACGTACGGCAGGCGCCAGGCGTGCACCACCCGCAACGGCGCGGCGCGCGACGCCGCGCTCTCGAAGGCGAAGGCCAGCAGCTCCTCACACGCGTGCGCCGGGTCCACGCCGACGACGACCGGCCGGTACGGCGTGTGCGCCGACGGCGTGCCCGCCCCGTCCGGCTCGTGCTCGTCCGCGAGGGTTTGGTCGGCCCGGACGAGCACGACCGGCCGCGTCGCACGGGCCACCGTCGCCAGGGCCACGGAACCGGCCATGAAGCCGCCGAGACCGCTGAACGCCCGGCTGCCGAGGACCAGGAGCTCGGCCTCGTCGCCCTCCGCGAGCAGGGCGTCGACCGGGGAGCGGGAGACCTGGTCGGCGCTCAGGTACACCTGCGGGTAACGCTCGTTGACACGGTCCATGGCACTCCGCAGGACGCGCCGCGCCCAGTAGCGCGGAGCCTCGAGCTCCGGCAGGTCCGACTCGCCGGGCGCGGCACCGCCCTCCCAGGCGTGCACCAGACGCAGCGGCAGACCGCGTCTGAGGGCCTCCCGGGCCGCCCAGTCGGCCGCGGCGAGGCTCTCACGTGAACCGTCCAGTCCTACGACGACGGGGCGCAGCATGACCGACACCTCCCGGAGCGCGGCCCACACGGGTGTGCGGGTCCCGCACTGTCAGGATCCCGCGCCGCGATCGCGTCCGACAGGGGCCGCCACGGCCCGTCCCCAGGGTCGAACGGCCCTTTGCCGCGACTCACGGCAGCTGGGCGGCCGGGACTCGCCGGATCGCCGCACGGCGCACTCCGGTTCCCGTGAAGACCAGCGCGGACGCCGCGACCGCGGCGAGCAGCAACAGGCCCAGCGCGTACGAACCGTAGGCGCCGTAGAGCGAGCCCATCAGCAGGGGCGGGAGGAAGCCGCCGAGGCCGCCCGCCGCCCCGACGACGCCGGTCACCGAGCCGGTGCGCTCCGGCGGGGCGAGCAGGGCCACGAAGGCGAACGTCGCCCCGCTGCCGGCACCCAGCGCCGCGGCCATGGTCAGGAATGCGAGGGTGCCCACGGGGGTCAGCGCCGGGGTGAAGGCCTGGGCGAGCGCGCCCGCGACCACCGCCGCCAGCGCGGCGGCCAGCACCCGCACCGGCCCGAACCGGTCCGACAGCCAGCCGCCGACCGGCCGCATCGCCACCGCGAGCAGCACGAACCCGGCCATGCGGTTCGCCGCGTCCGCCTGGCCGAGTCCGTAGCCGGTCCTGAGGTACGTCGGCAGGTACACGGAGAAGGCGACATAGCCGCCGAACGTCACCGCGTAGAGGGCGGACGCCTGCCAGGTGACGCCCATGCGCACGGTGGCCGCCAGTCGGCGCGCGAGCGGCTCGACGGGCGTCGACCGCCCGGGTGCGTCGCGCAGGAACACGGCGGCCACGACCGCGTAGCCGAGCAGGACGGCGGCCGTGACGAGGAACGGGTTCGCGGTGCCGTACGCGTCCACCAGCTTCACCGTGGTCAGCGCGCTGATCGCCGTACCGCCCATGCCCGTCCCGAAGACACCGATGGCGAAACCTCGCCGCTCGGGCGGGAACCAGGCGCTGACGAAGGGCACGCCGACGGCGAACGCCGTCCCCCCGATCCCGAGGAAGAACCCGCCGATGAGCAGCGCGGTCAGTGAGGAGTGGCCGGCGAGCCCGAGAAAGAGCACCGGCACGACCGTCGCCGCCGACACCAGCGCAAACATCGTGCCGCCGCCGAAGCGGTCGGTCAGCGCGCCGACCGGTATCCGCCCCAGCGACCCCACCACGACCGGAACGGCCACCAGCAGGGACTGCTCGAACGAGGACAGATCCAGGTCGTCCTTCAGCCGCGGGCCGAGCGGGCTGAGCAGCGCCCATGCCCAGAAGTTCACGGCGAACCCGAGGGTGGCCAGGGTCAGCATCAGCCAGGCACGCGAAGGCACCTGGCTGCTCGGGGGCTTGGGGGGCGCTGACGGGGGCATCACGGGATCCCTTTCGGTGTGCGGGCGGCTCTGTGATCAGATTCGCCGAACCCCCCTCCCGCAGCCCGTGGGCCGAAGGGCCCCGCCCGCGGTCCGGGCGGCCCCGGGCAGGCGTCAAAGCGCGGGGCCGACGGGGCCGCCGGGAGGGACCTTCGGCCCAAGGTGGCGGCGCGCGCAGGCGCTTAGCGTTCCCGGCCATGGAGAACGACGAGACAGCGCGACCGCCGCACCGGCGCGCCGCGGAGGGCTGGCCCCTGGCCGCGCGCAGGCTCCTGACCCGCCGTGAGGTGTCGGCCGACGGCCGTGCCGTGTTCGGGGCGGGCGACCCCACGTGGGAGGGCTTCTACCGGGACCGCTGGGCACACGACAAGGTCGTGCGCTCCACCCACGGCGTCAACTGCACCGGTTCCTGCTCGTGGATGGTGTACGTCAAGGACGGCATCATCACCTGGGAGCACCAGGCCACCGACTACCCGTCGATCGGCGCGGACTGCCCCGAGTACGAGCCGCGCGGCTGCCCCCGCGGGGCGTCCTTCTCCTGGTACACCTACTCGCCCAGCCGCGTCCGGTACCCGTACGTGCGGGGCGAGTTGCTGAAGCTGTGGCGCGCGGCCCGTGCGCGGCTCGGCGATCCCGTCGCGGCCTGGGCCGAGATCACCGGCGATCCGGCGAAGGCCCGCGCCTACAAGCGGGCCCGTGGCAAGGGCGGCCTCGTGCGCGCCGACTGGGACGAGGTGACCGAGCTGATCGCCGCCGCCCACGTGCACACCATCAAGGCGTACGGCCCCGACCGGGTCGCCGGCTTCTCACCCATCCCGGCGATGTCCATGGCGTCCTTCGCGTCCGGCGCCCGCTTCCTGTCGCTGATCGGCGGCACGCTGCTGTCCTTCTACGACTGGTACGCCGATCTGCCCATCGCCTCACCGCAGGTCTTCGGCGACCAGACGGACGTGCCCGAGGCGGCCGACTGGTGGAACGCCGGGTATCTGGTCATGTGGGGCTCCAACATCCCCGTCACCCGCACCCCCGACGCGCACTTCCTCACCGAGGCTCGCTACAACGGCACCAAGGTCGTCGCGGTCAGTCCCGACTACGCCGACAACGTCAAGCACGCCGACGAGTGGCTCGCCCCGCACCCGGGCACCGACGGGGCGCTGGCGATGGCCATGGGGCACGTGATTCTGCGCGAGTTCCTCGTCGATCGTGAAGTGCCGTACTTCCGGCGGTACTTGCGCTCCTTCACGGACGCGCCCTTCCTGGTGACCCTCCGCGAGCACGACCACGGCCTCGTCCCCGACGGCTTCCTGACCGCCGCCGATCTCGGCAGCGGCGAGGAGCACGCGGACTTCAAGACCGTTCTTCTGGACCGGGCCACCGGCGAACCGGTGGTCCCCGGCGGCTCGCTCGGCTTCCGGTGGGGGGAGGCCGGGCGAGGCCGCTGGAACCTCGATCTGGGCGAGGTTGTGCCGGAGCTGAGCCTGATCGACACGGCTGAGGACACCGTGGAGATAGCCCTGCCCCGCTTCGACCAGGGCGCCACGGAGGGCGGCTCGACCATGGTCCGGGGCGTTCCGGTCCGCCGGATCGGCGGGCGGCTCGTCACCACCGTCTTCGATCTGATGCTGGCGCAGTACGGCGTCCACCGCCCCGGACTGCCGGGCGACTGGCCGGAGTCGTACGAGGACGCGACCCAGCCGTACACCCCTGCCTGGCAGGAGACCATCACCTCCGTACCGGCCGTGCAGGCGGCCCGGATCGCCCGCGAGTTCGCCCGTAACGCCGAACGCACCGAGGGCCGTTCGATGATCGCGATGGGTGCGGGGACGAACCACTGGTTCCACTCCGACACCATCTACCGCGCCTTCCTGGCGCTGACGACGATGACCGGCTGCCAGGGCGTCAACGGCGGCGGCTGGGCCCACTACGTCGGCCAGGAGAAGATCCGCCCGATCACCGGACTCCAGCACCTCGCCTTCGCCTTCGACTGGCAACGGCCCACCCGGCACATGGCCGGCACCTCCTACTGGTACCTGAACACCGACCAGTGGCGGTACGAGGCCTTCGGGCCCGAGGAGCTGGCCTCGCCGCTGGGGGCGGGGCGGTTCGCGGGCAAGGGGTTCGCCGACTGCCTCGCCCAGGCCGTCCGGCTCGGCTGGACGCCCGGCCATCCGGGCTTCAACCGCAACCCGCTGGACCTGGCGGACGAGGCCGCGGCCCGAGGGAAGCCGGTCGCCGAGCACATCGTGGACGAACTCAAGTCCCGGCGGCTGAAGTTCGCCGCCGAGGACCCCGACGACCCGGCCAACTTCCCACGGGTCCTGACGGTCTGGCGCGCCAATCTCCTCGGGTCCTCCGGCAAGGGCAACGAGTACTTCCTGCGCCACCTGCTGGGCACGGACGCGGCCGTCCGCTCCGAGGAGACCCCGCCCGGGCAACGGCCGACGGACGTGGTGTGGCGGCAGGAGGCTCCCGAGGGCAAACTCGACCTGCTGGTCACCATGGACTTCCGGATGACGTCCACGGGCCTGCTCGCCGACGTCGTCCTGCCGGCCGCGACCTGGTACGAGAAGGACGACCTGTCCAGCACGGACATGCATCCCTTCGTGCACGCCTTCACCCCGGCCATCGCCCCGCCCTGGCAGGCCCGCACCGACTACGACACGTTCCTGACGATCGCCGACCGGTTCAGCGAGCTGGCCCGCACCCATCTGGGTGCCCGCACCGACGTCCTGGCCGTGCCGCTGCTGCACGACACCCCCGACGAACTCGCCCAGCCCGGCGGCGTCGTACGGGACTGGAGGACGGGGGAGTGCGAACCGGTTCCCGGCAAGACCATGCCGCGGCTCGTGGTCATCGAGCGGGACTACGCGGCCGTCGCCGACAAGATCCGCGCCGTCGGCCCGCTTCTCGACACCCTCGGCACCACCACCAAGGGCATCACCGTCCACCCCGACCGCGAGATCGACGAACTGCGCCGCCGCTGCGGCACGCAACGCGAGGGGGCGGCGGCCGGACGGCCCTCACTGGCCACCGCGACGCAGATGTGCGAGGCGATCCTCGCCCTGTCCGGCACGACCAACGGCCGGCTCGCCACCGAGGGCTTCAGGGAACTGCAGGCACGGACCGGGAGCGAGGGACTGGTCGAACTCGCCGCCGAGCGGGAGGCGGAACGCATCACCTTCGCCGACACCCGCACCCAACCCCGGGCGGTCATGACGTCGTATGAGTGGTCGGGCAGTGAGACCGGCGGCCGCCGGTACTCGCCGTTCGTCATCAACACCGAGCACCTCAAGCCCTGGCACACCCTCACCGGCCGCCAGCACTTCTTCGTCAGCCACGACTGGATCGCGGAGCTGGGCGAACAACTACCGGTCTACCGGCCCCCGTTGGACGCGCGGCGCCACTACGGCGACGAGCATCTGCGCGACGGTCAGGCGGAGGTGACGGTCCGCTACCTCACCCCTCACTCCAAGTGGTCCATCCACTCCGAGTACCAGGACAACGCGTACATGCTCGCCCTGTCCCGCGGCGGCCCCGTCATCTGGATGTCCGCCGCGGACGCCGAGAAGATCGGCGTCAAGGACAACGAGTGGATCGAGGCCTACAACCGCAACGGCGTCGTAGCGGCGCGAGTGGTCGTCACGCACCGGATGCCCGAGGGCACGGTGTACATGTACCACGCCAAGGACCGCACGGTGAACGTCCCGAAGACCGAGGTCAGCGGGCGGCGCGGCGGCATCCACAACTCCCTGACCCGGCTGCTGCTCAAGCCCACCCATCTCGCGGGCGGCTACGCGCAGTTCACGTACGCCTTCAACTACTACGGCCCGACCGGCAACCAGCGCGACGAGGTCACCGTCATTCGCCGTCGCTCGCAGGACGTGGAGTACTGAGATGCGCGTCATGGCCCAGATCGCGATGGTGATGAACCTCGACAAGTGCATCGGCTGCCACACCTGCTCGGTCACCTGCAAGCAGACGTGGTCCAACCGGCCGGGCGTCGAGTACGCCTGGTTCAACAACGTCGAGACCAAACCGGGTGTCGGCTACCCGCGCCGGTACGAGGACCAGGATCACTGGAAGGGCGGCTGGACGCTGGACAGGCGCGGACGTCTGGTCCTGCGCTCGGGTGGCCGCGTCAAGCGCCTGCTGTCGCTGTTCGCCAACCCCGACCTGCCGTCCCTGGAGGACTACTACGAGCCGGTCACGTACGACTACGACACGCTCGTGAACGCCCCCGCCGGCCAGGATCTCCCGGTCGCCCGGCCCCGCTCCGTCCTCACCGGCAGACCCACCGCCGTCACCTGGGGTGCCAACTGGGAGGACGGCCTCGGCGGCGCACCGGAGCACGCCGGCGAGGACCCGAACCTGACGGGGGAGTGGGCCGAGAAGGTCCGCTTCGAGTTCGAGCAGACCTTCCTCTTCCACCTGCCCCGCCTGTGCGAGCACTGCCTCAACCCCGCCTGCGTGTCCGCCTGTCCGTCCGGCGCGATGTACAAGCGGGTGGAGGACGGCATCGTCCTCGTCGACCAGGACAGGTGCCGCGGCTGGCGGATGTGCGTGTCGGCGTGCCCGTACAAGAAGGTCTACGTCAACCATGCCACCGGCAAGGCCGAGAAGTGCACGTTCTGCTTCCCGCGCGTCGAGGCCGGACAGCCCACCGTCTGCTCCGAGACCTGCGTCGGCCGGCTCCGCTACCTCGGTCTGCTCCTCTACGACGCCGACCGCGTCGGAGCGGCCGCCGCCACCCCCGACGAGAAGGACCTCCTCGACGCCCAGCGGGACGTCTTCCTCGACCCGCACGACCCCGAAGTCGCCGCGGCGGCACGTGCGTCGGGAATTCCCGAGGACTGGCTGGCGGCGGCCCGCCGCTCGCCCGTGTACGAGTTGGTCTCCCGCCACAAAGTGGCCTTGCCGCTGCACCCGGAGTACCGCACCCTGCCCATGGTCTGGTACGTGCCGCCGCTCTCGCCCGTCCTGGACGCGGTGAGTGAGGCGGGCGGCGACCAGGACGACCCGGATCACGTGTTCGCCGCTGTCACCCGGCTGCGGATTCCGCTGGACTACCTGGCGAGCCTGTTCACGGCGGGGGACACCGGCGTCGTCGCGGGCGTACTGATGAAGCTGACGGCACTGCGCTCCCACATGCGCTCGCGCACGCTCGGCGAGGCCGGTGCGCAGGCCGCGCTCAAGGCCGTGGGGCTGACCGTGCGGGAGGCGGAGGACCTGCACCGGCTGCTCGCCGTCGCCAAGTACGAGGACCGCTACGTCGTCCCCGCCGCCCACAAGGAGGACGCGGCGGCGCTGACGGCGATGGAGAGCCGCTGCCCGGTCGAGCCGTCGGACCCCCGTGTGCCGCTCGGCATGCCCACCCTGCGCCGCACCCCGACGGGAGACCCCGAATGAGCCCTCTGCCCGCCACCGTGCCGGCGATCGTCCGCACCCGCATCCGCGCCGCCGTCCGTCGTCGCGTCGACCCCGTGGCGGACGAACGCCGTGCCCTGCTGCTGCGGCTGATGTCCCTCCTGCTGCAGTACCCGGACGCCGAACTCGTCGCCGCCCGGCCCTCGGTGGCCGCTGCCGTGGCCGCCTGCCCGCAGTCCCGGGCTGTCGCTCAACTGGGCGAGTTCACCGACTGGTTCACCCGGGAGGACCCCGACGCACTCGCCCGACACTACGTCGAGATGTTCGACCTGCGCCGCAAGAGCAGCCTCTACCTGACCTACTACCTGCACGGCGACACCCGCCGCCGCGGCATGGCCCTGCTCGCGCTGGCCCAGCGGTACCGGGCCGCCGGCTGGGACACCGACGGCCGGGAACTTCCCGACCATCTTCCGGTGGTGCTGGAGTTCGCGGCGCTGTCCGGACCCGGCCCGGGTGAGGCACCGCTGCGTCAGCACCGGCGCGGGTTGCAGCTGATCCACCGCTCGCTGACGGACGCCGGCTCGCCCTACCGGCAGGTCCTGGCCGCGCTGCTCGCCCTGCTCCCGGCACCGACCGAGGCGGATCTGCGGGCGGTCGCCGAACTGGCCGCGCAGGGTCCTCCCGCCGAGGCCGTGGGCCTCGATCCCTATGCCGTGAGCCCTCAGGGGGAACACCGATGAACGTGTCAGGAGCGGACCTCCTCGTGTGGGTCGCCTTCCCCTACATCTGCCTCGCCGTGTTCGCCGCGGGCCATGTCTGGCGCTACCGCCATGACCAGTTCGGCTGGACCACCCACACCAGCCAGCTCCTCGAACACCGCGGGCTGCGCTGGGGCAGCCCGCTGTTCCACCTCGGCGCGTTCCTGGTGATCGCCGGACATGTGGTCGGCCTCGCCGTACCCGCCTCCTGGACGGAGGCCGTCGGCATCAGCGAGCACGCGTACCACACCGTGGCCGTCTGGGCCGGTTCGATCGCCGGCGTCACCATGGTCACCGGCCTCGGCATGCTCTGCGCGCGCCGCCTGCTGACCCGGCGGATCCGCCTGGGCACCGACCGCAGCGACAAACTCCTCTTCCCGTTGCTGTCGGCCGCGGTGCTGCTCGGCATCAGTGCGACGGCCGCCCACAACGTCTTCGGGGGCGGGTACGACTACCGCACCACCGTCTCCGTCTGGTTCCGCGGTGTCTTCACCCTCCGCCCCGAACCCGAGGCCATCACCGACGCGCCCCTGCTGTTCCAACTGCACGCCCTCACCGCGTGCCTGCTCTTCGCGGCCTGGCCGTTCACCCGCCTGGTCCATGTGTGGAGTGCGCCGGTCGGCTATCTGGTGCGGCCCTACCTGGTCTACCGAAGCCGCACCGACGCGCCACGCCCTCGCCGGGTCGCGGCCTCCGACAGATCCTGACCGGTCGGGGCCAGGCGCTTCCGGGCGCGCCCCGAAGCGCTGCTCGAAGGCCTCGCGAAAAGGCGGAAAGGACCCATCCACTTCTCGCGGATCCTGATTGCGCGGTGCACGGCCCGAAGCCGCTTCCCCGCGCCTGAGGGGTCCTTTCCGCACCTCAAGCACACCACACCCCCCGCGGAACCACCAGGGCCGACCGGCCCTGCCCGGCCCTGCCCGGTGCGCAAGGGCTGGTCCGGCCCCGAGACCGGGACGCACGGCTCATGCGGCCGAGGCCGTGGCGCAGAAGGCTGGAGGTGAGGAGGAACGGCACCGACCCGAGGGGGAGAGGACCATGGGTACGAGTCTCACACCTGAGTTCTGGGAGCGGTTCGCGCTGTTGCTGTTCGCGGCGACGGGGGTGACCTTCGCGCTCGCCGCGCTCTTCGACGCGCTGGTGCTGCGTCGACGGAGCCGCCGGGCGCACAGGGCACAGGCCACCTCGGCGGTGGCCGCGCCACGGCCCCGGACCACCTCTCATCGCCCGTCGGTCAGCTGCTGAGCATCCGTGTCGCCGAACGCGGTCGTCCGCGGTCGTGGTCGTGAGGCCCGGCGGTCCTCCGGTCGGCTCACCCACTGCGTCGACCCGGTCACCCGTGCGACGGTGGAGTGCGGGTACCGCCCCGCACGCTGTAGTCCGACGGAAGGCGGTGGGCGACGATGGAGCTGCCCCTGGTCGTGGGCGTCGACGGATCGGCCGACGGCCTCCAGGCGGTGGACTGGGCCGTGGCGGAGGCCGCGCGACACGGTCTGCCGCTGCGCCTGGTGTACGCCTCGCTGTGGGAGCGCTACGAGGGCGAGGCGCCGGGCGGTGACCCGGGCCGTCCGTCCGATCAGAAGCTCGCCGAGGATATCGTCACGACCGCCGCGGAGCGCGCCCGCCGCCTCGACCCGGCGGCGAGGGTCTCCGTCGAGGTGGTCCCCGACGAGGCGACCCACGCGCTGCTGGGCGAGGCCCACCACGCCTTCGCGGTCGTGACGGGCTCGCGCGGCCGGGGCGGACTCGCCGGACTGCTCCTGGGGTCCGTCTCACTGACCGTCGCCGCCCGCGCCCACGGACCCGTGATCGTGGTCCGCGGCGACAGAGCGGGCCTCGCGGGCACCCACGGGCGGATCCTTCTCGGCGCCGCCGACCCCGCCGTCGCGGGTGAGGCGACGCGGTTCGCCTTCCGCGAGGCCGCGGCACGCGGCTGTGTCCTGGACGTCGTACGGGCCTGGCGTCATCCCGCGCGGGCGACGACGGCAGGGGAACACGAGGAACGCGCCTCCGCACTGCTCGACTGCCTGCTGCACGAACCGATGGCCGATCACGCGGGCACCCGCTTGCGCCGCGCTACGGTGGAAGGCCCGGCGCGCAGGGTGCTGCTCGACCGCTCGGCCGCCGCGGACCTCGTGATCATCGGGGCGCGACACCGGTCGGGCCACTTCGGGCTCCAGCTCGGCCGTGTCGCCCACACCCTCCTGCACCACGCCCACTGCCCCGTCGCCGTCGTCCCGCAACCGGAGTGACCATGGAGCAGCTCGCCACCCCCTTGAGCGAGGTCCGCGCCGTCGTGTTCGACACGGACGGAGTGATCACCGACTCGGCCCGGGTGCACGCGGCGGCCTGGAAGGAGGCGTTCGACGCCTACTTGCGGGCACATCCGCCCGCCGACCCCGCACAGCGCCGCCCCTTCGACGTCAGGGACGACTATCTGCGTTACGTCGACGGCAGATCACGCCTCGACGGCGCCGCCGCCTTCCTCGCCGCACGCGGCATCGATGCCTCGGACGGGACCGTGGCCGCGGTCGCCGCCGACAAGGAGGAACTGTTCACCCGGCGGCTGCGCGAGGACGGCGTGCAGGCCTTTCCCGGCACCGTCCGGGTCGTCCGCGCCCTGCGCCGGGTCGGCGTGCCGGTGGCGGCGGCCTCGGCCTCCCGGCACGCCGGCGAACTGCTGGACCGGGCCGGTGTCCGTGATCTGTTCGACGTGCTCGTGGACGGCGGCGAGGCGGCCCGACTGGGCCTGCCGGGCAAGCCGCACCCCGACCTCTTCCTCACCGCGGCCGACCGACTCGGCGTCCCCGCCGACCGCGCCGCCGTCGTGGAGGACGCCCTGGCAGGCGTGGAGGCGGGCAGGCGGGGCGGATTCGCGCTCGTGGTGGGCGTGGACCGGGCCGCCGCGGGGGACTCGGCGGCCGGACTGCGCCGGCACGGCGCGGACATCGTCGTACGGGATCTGGCGGAACTGCTCGGTGAGGAGTCGCCGTGACGGAATGGACCTGGGAGTACGAGGGCTACGAGCCCGCGGACCAACGCCTGCGCGAGTCCCTGTGCACCCTGGGCAACGGCTACTTCGCCACCCGGGGCGCGCTGCCGGAGTGCTCCGCCGACGACACCCACTACCCGGGGACGTACGTCGCGGGCTGCTACAACCGGCTCACCACCGACGTGTCCGGGCGCCAGGTCGAGAACGAGGACATGGTCAACCTCCCGAACTGGCTGCCGCTGCGCTTCCGGCTGCGCGGCGGAGCATGGCTCACGCCCGACACCGCGCCGGTGCTGGAGCACCGCATGCAGCTCGTCCTGGACGCCGGGATGCTGGAACGCCACACCCGGTACGACCTCGGCGAAGGACGGGTTCTGGCGGTGCGCCAGCTGCGTATCGTCCACATGGGCGATCCCCATCTGGCCGCGCTGCGTACCGAGTTCACCGCCGAGGGCTTCTCCGGCGAGCTGGAGGTGGAGGCCTCCCTCGACGGCGGCGTGACCAACTCCGGCGTGGCCCGGTACCGGGACCTCGACGGCCGCCACCTGATCCACTCGCACGCGGGCACGGCCACCCCGGACACGGTGTGGCTGCGCTGCCGCACCCGTACCTCCGACCTGCGGATCGGCATGGCCGCCCGCTTGACCTCCGACGCGCTCGTCACCATCCGGAACAGGAACCCGCGCACCACCCAGCACACCGTCCTGCCCCTGACCGAGGGCCGGACCAGCACCGTCGACAAGACCGTCGCCCTGCACACCTCGCGCGACCCGGCCATCAGCGACCCGTTGCACGCAGCGGTCGACCGGGTCGGCAGAGCCCCCGGCTTCGACGCCCTGCTCGCCTCCCACGGCACGGCCTGGAACCAACTGTGGCGCCGGGCCGCCCTCGACGTCGCCGGGGAGTCGGGCCGCATCCTGCGCCTGCACCTGTTCCACGTCCTGCAGACCCTCTCCCCGCACACCGCCGACCTGGATGTCGGCGTACCCGCCCGGGGTCTGCACGGTGAGGCCTACCGGGGCCATGTCTTCTGGGACGAGCTGTTCGTGCTGCCCTTTCTCAACCTGCACTTCCCCGAGGTCTCCCGAGCTCTGCTGCGCTACCGCCACCGTCGCCTGGAACAGGCCTGCACATCGGCTCTGGCCGCGGGCCGCAGGGGCGCCATGTATCCCTGGCAGAGCGGCAGCGACGGCCGCGAGGAAACCCAGCAGCTCCATCTCAACCCCCGCTCCGGGCGCTGGCTGCCCGACCACTCCCGGCTGCAGTACCACGTCGGTTCGGCCATCGCGTACAACGTGTGGCAGTACTGCGAGGCCAGCGGCGACATGGAGTTCCTGCACACCAAGGGCGCCGAGATGCTGCTGCAGATCGCCCGCTTCTGGGCGGACGCGGCCGTGTACGACGACCGCCTCGGACGGCACCGCATCAAAGGCGTGGTCGGGCCGGACGAGTACCACGAGGCCTATCCCGACGCGACCGCGCCCGGCCTCGACGACAACGCCTACACCAACGTCACCGCCGCCTGGGTGCTCAGTCGGGCGCTGGAGCTGGTCGACATCCTCCCCGAGCCGAGGCACCGCGAACTCGCCGAACGCATCGGCCTCGACCACAGTGAGCTGGAGCGGTGGGAGGACGTCTCGCGCACCCTGCACGTGCCCTTCCACGGCGGCGTCATCAGCCAGTTCGAGGGGTACGGCGACCTCGCCGAGCTGCCCTGGACGGAGTACCGGCAGCGCTACGGCGACATCCGGCGCCTGGACCGGATCCTGGAGGCGGAGGGCGACACCGTCAACCGCTACCAGGCCTCCAAGCAGGCCGACGTCCTGATGCTCGGCTATCTCTTCGCACCCGCCGAACTGCGCGGCCTGTTCCGCCGGTTGGGCACGGACCTCGACGACGACCTCTGGCACCGCACCGTCGACTACTACCTCCACCGCACCAGCCACGGCTCCACTCTCAGCGGCCTGGTCCACGGGTGGGTGCTGGCCCGCGCCCGCCGCGCGGAGGCGTGGAAGTTCTGCCAGGAGGCCCTCCAGGGCGACATCGCCGACATCCAGGGCGGCACCACCGGCGAGGGCATCCACCTCGGTGCCATGGCCGGCACTCTCGACCTGGTGCAGCGCGGACTGACCGGCCTGGAGACCCGCGAGGGCGCGCTCTGGCTCGACCCGGTGCCCCTGCCGGAGCTCTCCTCCTACGGCTTCGCCCTGCGCTACCAAGGGCATTGGGGAGTACGGCTGCACCTGGAGCGCGGTGAGCTGGACATCGCGGTCCCGTCCTCCTCCGCGTCTCCGATCGACGTACGGCTGCCGGACCGCACGGTCGTCGTCGAGCCGGGGAAGACGGCACGGCTGACGCTGCCGGACTGATCACGCGTTTGCGCCCTTACTCACTCGTGCGGGACGACGGCGACCGGCCCCGGCGCGTGGTGGAGGACCGCGTGGGCGACCGGCCCGAGCTTCCAGACCGGGCGCGAGGACCGGTGCCCGCGTCCCACGACGGTCAGGCAGGCCCCCGCGGAGGCGGCCGGGAGCACCTGAGCGGCCGATCCGGGCACGGCCTGCTCGGTGAGGGGCACCTCGGGGAACTTATCCCGCCAAGGCTCCAGGGCGTCGGCCGGCCGCGTCCCCGCGGCCGTCCCCGGGACGGCCGCCACGGCCCGCACGCCCAGCCCGCGCGCCGCGGCCGTGACCAGGGCGAACTCCAGCAGCGGGTCCGCGGCCGGCCCGGTCCGCCCTATCCCTACGACGATCTCGTCCGTTCCTCCCCCCTCCGGGCCGTCCGCCCGTACGGCGACGACCGGGCACCGTGCGAGGCCCAGGACGTGCATGGCGACGGAGCCGAGGAGGAAGCCCGCCGGCGAGCCGTGTCCACGCGAGCCCACCACGAGCAACGAGGCGTCCTGCGCGCGCTCCAGCAGGGCCTGCGCGGCGGGCGCCGCGACCAGGTCCGTGGTGAGGTTCGGGCCACCGTGCCGGTGCCGCAGTCCGGCAGCGGCCTGCCGCAGGAGGTCCTGGCCGTACCGCTGCCGCTCCGCATCCTGAGCGGTCGGTACATCCAGCGGTTGGGTGGTCCAGGAGTGCAGGAGCAGGAGGGGCAGCCGTCGCGTCACGGCTTCGCGCGCGGCCCACCGAACGGCTGTCATGCTTGCGGGAGAACCGTCGAGTCCGACGACGACCGGTCCGTTCATCACGCACCTCCGGTGCCGGCGCGGCGGATCCCGCCGCGCGGGACCCCCCTCACCTCAGCCTCGGCGCTCGCCGGCGTCCGGCGCCAGGGCCGACCGGGGCACCCAGCGGGCCGCCCGGCCCGGTGCGGGATCCTCCGTACGGGGTGAGGCTGGAATCCGGACTCCCGGAAACCCGGACACCGGCAGAGCCCGCAGAAGGGAGACCGGCGATGAGCGGTCCTGTAGTCGTGGGAGTGGACGGATCGGAGCCGAGCCTGACCGCCGTGGAGCTCGCCACCCGGGAGGCCGCCCTGCGCGGTGTCGGACTCCGGCTGGTGCACGCCTTCGGCTGGCCGTCGGGGCACGTGCCGCCCCGGGTGCCGCCCTGGAGCGGGGCGAGCGCGGGAGTGCGCGACCTGATCGACGGCACGCTCGCCGACGCCGAACGGCGGGTGCGGGCGCTCGCGCCCCACTTGGACGTCAGCCGTGAAGTGGTCGTCGGCGAGCCCGTGATGGTCCTGGAACTCGAGACGCGCACCGCGTCCCTCGCCGTCGTCGGCAGCCGGGGCATGAGCCGCTTCGGCAGCCTGCTGCTCGGCTCCACCGCCGCTCACCTCGCCGCCCACGCCCGCTGCCCCGTGCTGGTCGTCCGGGGCAGGCCCCGCACGGGCGGCCCGGTCCTGCTGGCCGTGGACGGCTCGCCCCGCTCCGAGGCGGCGGTCGAGTTCGCCTTCGCCCACGCCGCGCTGCACGGCATCGGCCTGGAGGCGCTGCACGCCTGGCACACCCACACCGAACGGGTCTACGAGGCTCCGGGCGACCCGCCCTTCGTCACCTACGACGAGAACCGGCTGCACGACGAGGAGGAGCGGGTCCTCGCCGAGGCGCTCGGCGGACTGCGCGAGAAGTACCCGGAGGTGGAGGTGCGGCGACGACTGGTGCGCGGTCGGGTCCGGCACACGCTGATCGAGGCCAGCGCCGAGGCCGGTCTGGTCGTGGTCGGCGCCCGCGGCCGGGGAGGCTTCACGGGGCTGCTGCTCGGCTCGGTCAGCCAGGCCGTACTGCACCACGCCCACTGCCCGGTGGCCGTCGTACGCACCGAAGGGGACTGACCGCGCAGCGGTGCGGGGCCGACGCGGTCCGGGTGGGCCCCGGGCCGGGGTGTCCCCGATCCCCGGTCAGTGGCCGGTGTGGCCCCCGGTCGGGTGGCGTTCCGGCTCGTCAGGGTGCTCCAGATGGGTCGCGAGGACCGCCGCCTGCACCCGCCGCTGCACTCCCAGCTTGGCCAGCAGGCGGGAGATGTGGTTCTTGACGGTCTTCTCCGACAGGTACAGCCGCTTGCCGATCTCACGGTTGGTCAGGCCGTCCCCGATGAGCGCCAGGATCTCCCGCTCGCGCGGCGACAGGCCGGCCAGCTCGGGAGCCTCGGCCGGTTCCGCCGCGGGTTCGGTGCGCAGGGACCTCATCAGCCGGGCCGTCGTCGAGGGATCCAGCATCGACTGACCGGAGGCCACCGTGCGCACCGCCGAGACAAGGTCCGAACCGCGGATCTGCTTGAGGACATAGCCGGCCGCCCCGGCCATGATGGCGTCCAGGAGGGCGTCCTCGTCGTCGAACGACGTCAGCATCAGCACGGCGAGCTCCGGCATGCGGTCGCGCAGCTCGCGGCAGACGGTGATGCCGTTGCCGTCGGGCAGACGCACGTCGAGGACGGCCACGTGCGGCCGTACGGCGGGGGCGCGGACCAGGGCGTGCTCGACGTTCCCGGCGTCGCCGACGACGCTGATGTCCTGCTCGGCGTCGAGCAGATCGGTCAGACCGCGCCGGACGACCTCGTGGTCGTCCAGCAGGAAGACGCGGATCGGATTCTGCGCGGTGAAAGTACGCGGCTCGCTCATCTCGACCCCTCGGTCCCCGGTGCACGGTCGCCCACAGGACGATCGTCACCCCTGAGGGCCCAGGACACCAGGGCCGACCGGCCCTACCGGGCGGATCTTTCGTCCGATCGCTCGCCGAGGTCGAAGCCGACGTCCACGACCCCCTCCACCGCTCGGGCCAGCCGGGCCGCCACGGGGACGAGCGAGGTGTCACGGACCCGGCCCGCGAGCCGTACGACGCCGTCGGTGACCGATACCCGCACCGCCGACGCGGGGCCCGGGAAGAGGCGGGCCACGACCTCCCGGCGGACCTCCTCGGCGATCTCCTCGTCGTCACGGAGGAACACCTTCAGCAGATCCGCCCGGCTGACCACGCCCTCCAGACCGTCCGTGTCACCGACGACGGGGAGCCGCTTCACGCGGGCTCGCGCCATGACCCGGGCCGCCTGCGCCAGGGTGGCGTCCGCCCGGACGGTGACGGCGGGGGAGGTCATCAGCTCACCGGCGGTCAGCGAACCGGCCTTGGCGAGGTCGGAGAGGCGGCGCAGCTGGGTGTAGCGGTCCGGATCGCTGTCGCGGAACTCCTCCTTGGGCAGCAGGTCCGCCTCGGAGACGACCCCGACGACCCGGTGTCCGCCGTCCACCACGGGCAGGGCGCTGACCCTCCGCTCGCGCAGGGTACGCACGATGTCCTTGAAGGCGGCGTCACGGCGGACGACGGCGACGTCGCGGGTC
The DNA here is from genome assembly GCF_053587635.1 of Streptomyces sp. NPDC003635. Lineage (NCBI taxonomy): Bacteria > Bacillati > Actinomycetota > Actinomycetes > Kitasatosporales > Streptomycetaceae > Streptomyces > Streptomyces sp. NPDC003635. Next base: position 56,391 of record NZ_JBSFOK010000013.1, read on the forward strand.
ATCACATCGCTGACGACGTGCGGGCTTGCGGACACGGTGCCTCCTCGGTCCGGCGCGGTCAACGCCGTTCACCACTGCCGTAGGGCGCGTACAGGTCCAGCAGCCGGGTGCGGGCGGACTGGAGGCGATGGGCCACGACCTCGCCCACCCAGCGGGCGACGGTGCGGCCGAACTCGGGGTCGGCCCGGCACAGGGACCGGACGGTCTCGGCGTCGAACTCGTAGGCGCGCAGCGGTGTCGCCGCCTCGGCGCCCAGATGCCAGACGTGCGGGGCGAACAGCCAGGACCAGCCGATCAGTTCGTTGTGCCCGAGGGACTCGATCACGGCGGCCCGGCGGCCCGGTACCCGCATGTCCAGTTCGACCGTCCCGGTCCGCACGATCCAGAAGCGGTCGGCGTGACCGCCCTCCTCGAACAGCCGTGTCCCGGCGGGGAACGACACGTCGCGGGCGATCGACATCAGCCGCTGCCGGTGCTCGGCGGGCAGAGCCTTCGGCAGGCTCATGGTGGCGGGAGCGTTCATGGCGGGCCTCCAGCAGGACGTACGGAGCTACCACCACCAGCGTGTCCAGGCGCCCTCGCCCGTGCCATGGGCCGCCCGGCCCTGTCGCAGGGCCGATCGGCGGTCCGGCCCGACCGGGCCCGCGGAAAGGGCCGTTCAGCCCACCGGCGGCCGACCTTCGGCACCCGGCGGAGACCTTGGCGGGGCCACGACAGTAATCCCGTCAGCACAACGAATCCGCCTGAAGGGACCAGATCATGGCCGTGCACGAGCACCCTCACCGGAGCCGCGGGTTCCATCTGCCCGCGCTCCGCAGGAACCGTACGGCGTCCCCCACCGCCGGCACCGCGCAGGACACCCTCGTCACCACCGCAGCGGCCGGCTACGCACTGGCGTCCCTGCGGCTGCTGACCGGGTTCGTCTTCCTGTGGGCCTTCCTCGACAAGACCTTCGGCCTCGGCTACGCCACCCAGTCCGGGAACGCCTGGATCGACGGCGGCTCGCCGACCGAGGGCTTCCTCGGCCATGTCGCCGTCGGGCCGATGGAGTCCACCTTCCACGACTGGGCCGGGGACGCCTGGGCGGACTGGCTGTTCATGCTCGGCCTGCTCGGCATCGGGCTCGCGCTGGTGGCGGGCATAGGACTGCGCCTCGCCGCCCTCTCGGGCACCGCCATGATGGCACTGATGTGGATCGCCGAATGGCCTCCGGCCAAGCATCTGTCGGACGGCTCGGCCAGCATGTCGACGAACCCGTTCGCCGACTACCACCTGATCTACGCCGTCGTCCTGATCGCCCTCGCGGCCACCGGCGCCGGCGCCGTCTGGGGCCTGGGCAAGGCCTGGGCCAAGCTCCCCTTCGTCAGCCGCAATCCCTGGCTGCGGTGACCACGAGCGGTACGGCGGGCCCCTTGCCGGGCCCGCCGCGTGGGCCGGTCGGTCCCTCTCCGGGACCTGCGGCCCCTGCCCGCGGAAGCAATCCCGGCCGACGCTGGAGACAGATCAACCGATCAGGAGGCATCACCATGGTCCGCACTGTCGTCGCAGGTCTCGACGGCTCGCCCGAGAGCCGCGCCGCAGCCGAATGGGCGGCCCGCGAGGCGAAGCTGCTCGACCTGCCACTGAAGATCGTCCACGTCTGGGAGCCCGTTCCGGAACCCGTGGCTCAGGCTCCGCTGCTCGGCGCCGAGACGCACCAGCACTGGACCGAGCGCATCCCCCGCGAGGCTGCCGAGGGGTTGCGGTTGCGCCACCCCGGAGTCGAGGTCACCACCGAACAGCTGCACGGCACGCCCGCAGAGGTCCTGGCCAAGGCGGGCGAGGAGGCGGATCTGCTCGTCCTCGGTTCCCGTGGGATGAGTGGCATCGGCGGGTTCATGGTCGGCTCCGTGGCCCTCGCCGTCGTGGCCCACACCGCACGCCCCGTCGTGCTCGTCCGCGCCGGTGAGCAGGCCGCCGACGAACACGAGCCGGACCCGGTCGGCATCCCGTCGGCCGCCACGCCCTACCGACCCGTCCTCCTCGGCCTCGACGCCGCTCACCCGAACGGCACCGTCATCGAGTTCGCCTTCGAGGCGGCCGCCCGGCGTGGCACGGCCTTGCGCGTGCTGCACGGCTGGAACCTTCCGCCGTACTACGTCTACGGCCTCGCCGCCGACGTCGGGTTCCGCGACGAGATCGTCGGGCAGCAGGCCGCGCTCCTCGCCGAGGCCCTGCGCCCCTGGCGAGAGAAGTACCCGAACGTCCCGGTCGTCGAGGAGACGCCGTCCGGCAGCCCCGGCATCCGGCTGGTCGACGCGGCCCGCCAGGCCTCGCTGGTCGTGATCGGCCGCCGCATCCGGCGCAGCCCGTTCGGCGCCCACATCGGCCCGGTCGCCCACGCCGTGCTGCACCACGCCGGCGCCCCCGTCGCAGTCGTCGCCCACGACTGAGCCACCCCCAAGGACCCAGGAGCAGCAACCATGAAGGCAGCGGTCGTACGAGCCTTTGGCGAGCCCCTCGTCATCGAGGAGCGCCCCGACCCCGAGCCGGGCCCCGGACAGGTCCGTGTCCGGCTGGAGGCCTCCGGGCTGTGCCACACCGACATCCACGCCGCCCACGGCGACTGGCCCGTCAAGCCGAACCCGCCGTTCGTGCCCGGCCACGAGGGCGTCGGCCTCGTCGAGAAGCTCGGCGAGGGAGTCACCCGTCTTTCGGTCGGGCAGCGGGTCGCCGTGCCCTGGCTCGGCAAGGCCTGCGGCCGCTGCGAGCACTGCCTGTCGGGGTGGGAGACCCTGTGCGAGCAGCAGGTCAACACCGGTTACGGCTGCGACGGCGGCTTCGCCGAGAAGATGCTCGCCTGGGCCGACTTCGCGCAGCCCGTGCCGGAGGGCGTCGACCCGCTCGACGCCGCCGCGCTGACCTGCGCCGGCGTGACCACGTACAAGGCCCTGAAGGTCGCCGACGTGCGGCCCACGCAGCTCGTGGCGATCTCCGGCGTCGGCGGACTCGGGCATCTGGCCGTGCAGTACGCGAAGATCGCCGGCGCGACCGTCGCCGCGATCGACGTCACCGACGAGAAGCTGGAGCTGGCCGCCGAGCTGGGCGCGGATCTGACCATCGACGCCCGCAAGCACGACGTCGGCGAGGTCCTCAAGCGATACGGCGGCGCCCACGCGGCCCTCGCCCTCGCCGTGGACGAGGCTGCCTTCGCCGCCGTCAACTCCGGTCTGCGGCGCGGCGGAAAGCTCGTCATGGTCGCCCTGCCCGCGCACGGCACGATTCAGGTGCCGATCTTCGACACCGTCCTGAACGGCACCTCCGTGATCGGCTCCATCGTCGGTACCCGGCAGGACCTCGCCGAGGTCTTCCAGCTGCACGCGGCCGGCCGCACCAAGGTCATCCGCGAGACCCGGCCGCTGGACTGCGTCAACGCCTCCATCGACGACGTCGTGCGCGGCCAGGTGCCCGCCCGCATCGTCTTCGACCTCGGTGCGGGACGGTGAGCGCCGTGGACCGGCCCCTGGTCGTGGGCGTCGACGGCTCCGAACCGAGCCTGCGCGCCGTGGACTGGGCGGCCGACGAGGCCGTACTGCGCGCAGTGCCGCTCAGGCTGGTGTACGCCTGTCTGTGGGACCGCTACGAGGGCGCCGCCCTCGCGCGCGACCTCGGCGGCCACACCGAACCGACCCCGCAGGAACTCGTCGGCGCCGCCGTGCAGCGCGCCCATGCCCGTCAGCCCGGTCTGAAGGTGTCCTCGACGGTGGTGTTCGAGGACCCCGAGTACGCCCTCGTGCACGCGGGACGCCAGGCCTCGGCCCTGGTCGTGGGCACCCGTGGCCGTGGCGGCATCACCGAACTGCTGCTCGGCTCGGTCAGCCTGTCGGTGGCCGCCCACGCGGACTGCCCCGTGATCGTGCTGCGCGGCAGCCACGACAACCAGGCCACACCCCCGGTGCGGCGCCGGGTCGTCGTGGGCGTCGGCGACGACCCCGAGCACTCGGCGGCCGTAAGCTTCGCCGTCGCCGAGGCACTGCGCCGGGACGTACCCCTGGAAGCCGTACGGACCTGGCGGTGCCCCGCGCACGAGAGCACCGACCATCCCCTGCTCACCGACGCCCCCGCGCGGCTGCACGAGGAACAGGCCGCGAAGATGCTGGAGGAGGCCCTGCGCGACGCCCCGCCCGGCTTGGAGCTGCACCGCCGTACCGCCGAGGGCCACGCCCGCCGGGTGCTGGTGGACGCCTCGCACCGCGCCGATCTGCTGGTCGTCGGGGCCAGGCGGCGCGAAGGGCGCCTCGGGCTCCAGCTCGGCCGGGTCGCGCACACGGCCCTGCACCACTCCGCATGCCCGGTCGTCGTCGTACCGCAGCCCGTGTGAGCGGGTTACAGGCGCGCCGCGTGATCCGGGACGTAGTTCTGGAGCTCACGCGGCGGGCGTTCGTAACCGCTCGACGGCGGCCGCTCCGGCAGTTCCATCACCGGCGGCAGCGCGTCCTGGTACGGCACCGAACCCAGCAGGTGGGCGATCATGTTCACCCGGGCGCGGCGCTTGTCGTCGCTCTCGACGACGTACCAGGGCGCCTCGGTGATGTCGGTGTGCACCAGCATCTCGTCCTTGGCCCGGGAGTAGTCCTCCCACCGGGCGATCGACTCCAGGTCCATCGGCGACAGTTTCCACCGCCGCAGCGGATCCTCGAGGCGCTTGCGGAAGCGCTCCTGCTGCTCCTCGTCGCTGACCGAGAACCAGTACTTGCGCAGAAGAATCCCGTCCTCGACGAGCATGCGCTCGAAGACGGGGCATTGGCGGAGGAAGAGTTGGTACTCCGCCTTGGTGCAGAAACCCATCACATGCTCGACACCGGCCCGGTTGTACCAGCTGCGGTCGAACAGCACGATCTCCCCGGCGGTCGGCAGATGCTGCACGTACCGCTGGAAGTACCACTGGGTGCGTTCCCGCTCGGTCGGCGTCGGCAGCGCCGCGATCCGCGCCACGCGCGGATTCAGGTGCTCCGTGACCCGTTTGATGGTGCCACCCTTGCCCGCCGCGTCCCGTCCCTCGAAGATGACGACGAGACGGGCACCCTCGGCGCGTACCCACTCCTGCAACTTGGCCAACTCCGTTTGCAGCCGCAGGAGCTCCTTCTCGTAGACCTTGCGCGGCAGCTTCTCCGCCCTGTTGCCGGCCATGCCGCCTCCCACCGCCCGACGACCCCTGTCACAGACCTACGGAGTCATCCATGTCCAAGGTCGAACACCAGACCAGCACCGTACTCACCGACGACGAACTGCGCACCCTGGACGCCCACTGGCGCGCCGCCAACTACCTGGCCGCCGGACAGATCTACCTGCTGGCCAACCCGCTGCTGAGGGAGCCGCTGAAGGCCGAGCACATCAAGCCGCGCCTGCTCGGCCACTGGGGCACCTCACCGGGCCTGAACCTGGTGTACACCCACCTCAACCGGGTCATCAAGGGACGAGGGCTCGACGCGCTGTGCATCTGGGGTCCCGGGCACGGTGGCCCCTCCGTCGTCGCGAACTCCTGGCTGGAGGGCAGCTACAGCGAGACCTACCCGGACGTCGGGCGGGACGCGGACGGCATGGGACGGCTGTTCCGGCAGTTCTCCTTCCCCGGCGGGGTGCCGAGCCATGTGGCGCCGGAGACGCCGGGCTCCATCCACGAGGGCGGCGAGCTGGGCTACGCGCTCTCGCACGCCTACGGTGCCGCCTTCGACAACCCCGACCTGGTCGTGGCCTGTGTGATCGGCGACGGTGAGGCCGAGACCGGGCCGCTCGCCGCCTCCTGGCACTCCAACAAGTTCCTCGACCCCGTGCACGACGGCGCCGTGCTGCCGATCCTGCATCTGAACGGCTACAAGATCGCCAACCCGACCGTCCTCGCCCGGCTGCCCGAGCAGGAGCTCGACGAGCTGCTGCGTGGCTACGGCCACGAGCCCCTGCACGTGACCGGCGACGACCCGGCCGCCGTGCACCGCGCGATGGCCGAGGCCCTCGACACCGCCCTGGACCGCATCGCCGGGTTCCAGCGCGCCGCCCGGCAGGAGGGCGGCGGCGAGCGCCCCAGGTGGCCCGTCATCGTGCTGCGCACCCCCAAGGGGTGGACCGGCCCCGCCGAGGTCGACGGCGTCCCGGTCGAGGGCACCTGGCGCGCCCACCAGGTGCCGCTCGCAGGGGTGCGCGAGAACCCCGAGCACCTGCGCCAGCTCGAACAGTGGCTGCGCTCCTACCGCCCCGAGGAACTGTTCGACGCCGAGGGACGGCCCGTGCCGGACGTCCTCGCCTGCTTGCCGGAAGGCGCCCGGCGCCTCGGCTCCACCCCGCGCGCCAACGGCGGCCTGCTCGTGCGCGAGCTGCCGATCGACTCCCTCGACCGGTTCGCCGTACCGGTCGACAAACCCGGCACGACCCTGCACGAACCGACCCGCGTGCTCGGCGACCTGATGGCCCAGGTCATGAAGGACACCGCGGACCGGCGTGACTTCCGCGTGGTGGGCCCCGACGAGACCGCCTCCAACCGCCTCCAGGCCGTGTTCGACGGCAGCGGCAAGGCCTGGCAGGCCGAAGTCCTCCCCGTGGACGAACACCTCGACCGGCACGGCCGGGTCCTGGAGATCCTCTCCGAGCACACCTGCCAGGGCTGGCTGGAGGGATATCTCCTCACCGGCCGGCACGGCCTGTTCTCCTGCTACGAGGCGTTCGTGCACATCGTCGACTCGATGGTCAACCAGCACATCAAGTGGCTGAAGACGTCCCGGGAACTGCCCTGGCGCGCCCCCATCGCCTCCCTCAACTACCTGTTGACGTCACATGTGTGGCGCCAGGACCACAACGGCTTCTCCCACCAGGACCCCGGCTTCGTCGACCACGTCCTCAACAAGAGCCCCGAGGTCGTACGGGTCTACCTGCCGCCGGACGCCAACACGCTCCTGTCGGTCGCCGACCACGCCCTGCGCAGCCGGGACTACGTCAACGTCATCGTGGCCGGCAAGCAGCCCTGCTTCGACTGGCTGTCCATGGACGCCGCCCGCGTCCACTGCGCCCGGGGAGCGGGGATCTGGGACTGGGCGGGCAGCGAGAACGGCGGCGAACCCGACGTCGTCCTCGCGTGCGCCGGCGACGTGCCGACGCAGGAGGTGCTGGGCGCCGCGCAGTTGCTGCGCCGTCATCTGCCCGAGCTGGCCGTCCGGGTGGTCAACGTGGTCGACATCGCCCGGCTGATGCCCCGCGAGGAGCACCCGCACGGGATGACGGACTTCGAGTACGACGGCCTCTTCACCGCCGACAAGCCGGTGATCTTCGCCTACCACGGCTACCCGTGGCTGATCCACCGCCTCGCCTACCGTCGCGGCGGCCACCGCCATCTGCACGTCCGCGGCTACAAGGAGTCCGGCACCACCACGACCCCCTTCGACATGGTCGTCCGCAACGACCTCGACCGCTACCGCCTGGTCATGGACGTCATCGACCGCGTCCCCGGCCTCGCGGTACGGGCCGCGACCGTACGCCAGCACATGGTCGACGCCCGCACCCGCCACCACGCCTGGATCCGCGAACACGGCACGGACCTGCCGGAGATCGCCGAGTGGAGCTGGAACGCGTAGGAGAGCCACGACACAGGGGGGGTCCGCCGGGCCCGCCCCTTCGTCATGCGCCCGGACCGGCCACCAAGGGCCGACTGGCCCACCCCTCGCGCCCGTACAGCCCATGGGATCGCGCGCCGATCCGCAGGACGCTCTAAGTGACGAGAAGACGCGAAGGAGATCCGCGATGACGGATGACGCGCTCAGCCGGTCCTCGGTCCACGCCCTGCTCGCGGACGGCACCACGGTGTGCATCCGCCCGGTGCGCCGGTCCGATCACGACCGGGTCCAGGGCCTGTACGAGGAGATGTCCCCGGAGAACCTGCGGCTGAGGTTCTTCGCCGCGAGCCGCCGTTCCGCGGGCCTGGCCGCCGATCGGGCCTGCGGAACGACGCGCCCCGGCTACCGGGTGCTGCTCGCCGAGACCGCGGGCCAGGTCATCGGACTCGCCGAGTACGACACCGGGGGCGCGGGAAGCGACGCCGAGATCTCCCTCGCGGTCGCCGACGGCCTGCACCACCGGGGCGTCGGCACGCTCCTCGTGGAGCACCTGGTCTCGGCGGCCCGCGCCGAGGGCATCACGAGCTTCACCGCGGACGCCCTCAGCGAGAACCACGAGGTGCTGCGGCTCTTCGCCGACCTCGGCCTGCGCACCGCCCGCCGTTTCGAGGGCCCGGAGGTGCGCTGCACCATCGCCCTCGACGAGAGCGACACCTACCTCACCGCCGTGGAGGAGCGCGGCAGGACCGCCGACGTGGTCAGCCTCGAGCCGTTGCTGCGGCCCCGGACGGTCGCCGTCGTCGGCGCCGGCCGCAAGCCCGGATCCGTCGGCCGGGCGGTCCTGCACCAACTGCACCGGGGCGGCTACACCGGCCGCCTGTTCGCGGTGAACCCCGGTGCGCACGCGATCCTCGGCGTTCCGTGCTACTCGTCCGTCGGCTCGCTGCCCGCCACCCCCGACCTCGTGGTGGTCGCGGTGCCCGCCGCCGCGGTGCCCCGCACCGCCGAGGAATGCGGCAAGGCGGGCGTCCACGCCCTTCTGGTCGTCACGGCGGGCCTGGACGCCGGGCAGGCCGAGGCACTGCTGACGGCCTGCCGCACGCACGGCATGCGCCTGGTCGGCCCCAACTGCCTCGGCATCAGCAACACCGACCCCGCCGTCCGCCTGGACGCCACCTTCGCCGCGACCCCGCCGGCCCCCGGCACCGCCGGTGTCGCCGTCCAGTCCGGCGGCGTCGGCATCGCCCTCCTGGACGGTCTGTCCCGGCTCGGCATCGGCGTCTCCTCCTTCGCCTCCCTGGGCGACAAGTACGACGTCAGCGGCAACGACCTGCTCCAGTGGTGGGAGAGCGACGGGCACACCGACCTGGCCCTGCTGCACCTGGAGTCCTTCGGCAACCCGCGTGCGTTCTCCCGCACCGCGCGCCGCGTCACCCGCCGGATGCCCGTGCTCACCGTGGACGCCGGCCGCACCGACGCCGGCCGTCGGGCCGCCGCCTCCCACACCGCGGCCGCGGCCACCCGCACCATGACCCGCGGCGCGCTGTTCACCCAGGCCGGCATCACCGCCACCCACTCGTGCGGCGAACTCCTCGAGGCAGCGGCCCTGATGCACGCCCAGCCGCTGCCCGCCGGGTCCCGCGTCGCCATCGTCACCAACGCGGGCGGTGCCGGTGTCCTCGCCGCCGACGCGTGCGCCGAAGCCGGGCTCGCGCTCCCCGCGCCCACCCCCGAACTCGTCGACGACCTGCTCGCCGTGCTCCCCGACGGGGCCGCCGTGGGCAACCCCGTCGACGCCACCGCCGCGGTGACCGAGGAACAGCTCACGGCGTGCGTGGACCGGATCATGCGGTACGGCGGCATCGACGCCGTCCTCGTGGCCCTGGTGCCCACCGCGGTCGCCGTGGCCACCGGCGACGACCTGATCCGCTCCCTCACCCGCGCCGGAACACGGACCAAGCCGGTCCTCGCGATCCGGCTCGAACAGGGCCTGCCCGTCGAGTTGCTGCCCGCCGAGGGCGGCGGCACCGTCCCGGCGTACGCCGAACCGCAGGCGGCGGCCCGGGCACTGGCCCACGCCGCCCGTCGCGCCGCCTGGCTGGCCCGACCCGCCGGAACCGTCCCCGACCTGGACGGCATCGACACCGCCCGCGCCCACGCCGTCGTCGACGCCTACCTGGAAGCTCATCCGGACGGCGGCTGGCCGGAGCCCCGCGTGTGCGCCGAACTCCTGGACTGCTACGGCATCCCGCAACTGCCGTGGGCCTGGGCCGAGACCGAGGACGACGCCGTGCTCGCCGCCGACCGGCTCCGCGGCGCCGACGGCCGGGTCGTCATGAAGGGGCACTGGCCGGGCCTGCTGCACAAGAGCGCCCAGCACGCCGTGCACCTCGACCTCAGGGGCGATCAGCAGGTGCGCGCCGCCTTCCGCGACCTGGAGACCCGCTTCGGCGGCCTGTTGACCGGCGTGATCGTGCAGCCCCTCGCCCAGCGCGGCACCGAACTGTTCGCGGGTGTCGTCCAGGACGAGGTCTTCGGACCCCTGGTCCTGTTCGGACTCGGGGGCACCGCCACCGAGGTGCTCGCCGACCACGCCGCCCGGCTCGCCCCGCTCACCGACCACGACGTGCACGACCTGATCACGGCCCCGCGCTGCGCCCCGCTGCTGTTCGGCGCACACGGCGGCGGGCCCGTCGACCTCGCGGGCCTGGAGCAGCTGCTGCTGCGGCTGTCCCGGATGGCGAGCGATCTGCCGCAGCTCGCCGAGGCCGACTTCAACCCCGTTCTCGCGACACCGGGCGGAGTCACCGTGCTCGATGCGCGCGTACGCCTGCTCCCCCGCAGGCCGCAAGACCCGTATCTGCGCAGGCTCCGCTGAGGAGGGACAGACATGAGGCACGACAAGGTCGGCTCCGTGATGACCACGGAGGTCGTCCGCGCCACGTACGGCACGCCGTTCAAGGAGGTGGCCCGGCTGCTCGGTGACCACCGCATCAGCGGACTGCCGGTGGTCGACGAGGGCGAGGAGGTCATCGGCGTCATCTCCGAGACGGACCTGCTGATCCGTCAGGCCGAGGCACCGGACCCGTACGAGCCGAGGAAGCGCTCGTGGCTCGCGGGTCTGACCCGGGCGGGTCGGGTGCGGGCCGTCAAGGCCAGGGCCCGTACCGCCGGCCAGTTGATGACCGCACCGCCGGTCACCGTCCACGCGGACGACACCATCGTCGAGGCCGCGCGGACCATGGCCCAGAACCGGGTGGAGCGGCTGCCTGTCCTGGACGAGGAAGACCGTCTCGTCGGCATCGTCACCCGCCGGGACCTGCTGACGGTCTTCCTGCGGCCGGACGCGGACATCCGCGCCGAGGTCATCGACGAGGTGCTGGTGCGGGCCATGTGGCTGGCCCCCCGCGCCGTGGACGTCTCGGTCACCGAGGGCGTCGTCACGCTCTCCGGGCAGCTGGAACGCAAGAGCGAGACGGAGATCGCCCTCTCCATGACCCGGCAGATCGACGGTGTGGTCGCCGTCGTCGACAGGCTCACCCACCGGCTGGACGACTCCCGGCTCCAGCCCGACGCCCAGGCCCTGCACGGCGTGGCCGACGACTGGCTGCGCAAGCTGTGACAGGCCGCTGAGAGAGGAGTCCGCCATGACCGCGAAGGTGCTGGTCGCCTACGGGACGACGAACGGATCGACCGCCGAGATCGCGGAAGCGGTGGCCGCGGTCCTGACGAAGGAGGGCTGCGCCGCGCGGGCGCTGCCCGCGAGCACGGTCAACGGGGTGACGGACTACGACGCCGTCGTGGTCGGTGGCGGACTCTACGCCGGACGCTGGCACAAGGACGCCCGCCGCTTCCTGCGCCACCACCGCGCGGCCCTCGCCGACCGCCCGCTGTGGCTGTTCAGCAGCGGCCCGCTGGACCCCTCCGCCTCCGAGCGGGACATCCCGCCCGTACCCGGTGTGCGCAGGGCCATGGCCCGTCTCGACGCCCGCGGGCACGAGACCTTCGGCGGCTGCCTGCGGGAGGGCGCCAAGGGCCGCATCGCCACGATGATCCTGCGCAACGGAAAGGGCGGTGACTTCCGCGACTTCGACCGGATCGAGGAATGGGCGGCCGAGGTCGCCGCCGATCTGACCCGGGAGTGACCGCTCAGAGGGGAGCGACATGAACCTGCCCTGCGCGAGCCCCGGCCGCGCGGCGCTCCACCTGGCCCGCGCGGCCGGGCTCGCGCCTTCGCCGCACAACACGCAGCCGTGGTTCTTCACCGAGGAGGGCCACGACCACGGTTTCGAGATCCACCTCGACCACGGCAGGCGCCTGCCCCGCACCGACCCCGGTGGCCGCCAGGCGGTCATCGCCTGCGGGGCGGCCCTGTTCAACGTGCGGATCGCGGTACGCCACCTCGGCTTCCGGCCCACCGTCACGTTGCTGCCGGATCCCCGCGACCCCGCTCTCGTGGCCCACGTCGGCTACGCGGCCCACGCCCCGGCCACGCCCGCCGAGACACGACTGGCCCTCGCGATACCCGGGCGGCACACCCACCGAGGATCCTTCGAACCGGAACCGCTGCCCGAGACGCTGCTGGACGAACTGCGGGACCAGGCCCGGGCCGAGGGCGCCGACCTGCAGATCGTCGACGAACCCGAGCCGCTCGACCTGCTCGCGGAGCTGGTGCGCACGGCGGAACACCGCCACCGCGCGACGTACCCCCACTGCGCCGAACTCGCCCGCTGCGTGGGCCCGCGCGGAGTGCCCTTCGACGCCTGCCGGCACCACCCTGACCGGACCTTCCTGCCCGGCCGCGACTATCTCGGACTCGCCCAGCGGATCGTGCTCCCGGACCGGCGGACCTGGTGCCGCCCCGGTACCGGCACCGCCGTCGTCCTCACGACCCTCCGCGACACCCGCACCGACTGGCTGCGCTCGGGACAGGCTCTGCAGCGCGTGCTGCTGCACGCAACCGCCCGCGACACGGTGGCCGCCTTCCACACGCAACCCCTGGAACTGCGCGAACCGCGTGCCGAGTTGCGCAGGCGCGTGACCGGGGGCCGCTTCCCCCAGGTGATCCTGCGCCTGGGCCGTACGACCCAGGTGTACCCGGCTTCCCGGCGCCCGACAGCCGATGTCCTTCGTGCCGGGCCGTCAGCAGATCCGCGGCAGTTGTTCCCCCAGCGGCATGTCCACGATGCGCCGGGCGCCGACCAGTGTCCGCAGGGTCACCCTGCCGTGCGGCCCTCCTGGCAGCACCTCGCCGATCCGTACGGCCCTCTCACCCTCGGGTCGTGACCGCAGGGCGGTCAGCGCGGCCTCGGCCGCGTCCGCGGCGACGAAGGCGACCAGGCAGCCCTCGTTGGCGACGATCAACGGATCCAGGCCGAGCAGATCGCAGGCGGAGGCGACCGCCTCGGGCACCGGCACGGCGCCCTCCTCGATCTCCACGGCCACCCGGGAGTCGCGGGCGATCTCGTTGAGGGCCGCCGCGAGCCCGCCCCGGGTCGGATCGCGCAGCACGTGGACGTCGGCGCCGAGCGGCACCAGCGCGCTCACCAGCCGGTGCAGCGGCCGGGTGTCGGAGGCGATGTCGCCCTCGAAGCCAAGGCCTTCCCGGGTGCTGAGCACGGTCGTTCCGTGCAGCCCGATCGGCCCCGACAGCAGCACCGCGTCGCCGGGGCGGGCCAGTGCGGCCGACGGATGCAACGAGCCGTGCCGCTGCCCGATGCCGGTGGTGTTGACGAACAGCCGGTCGGCGGCGCCCCGGCCCACGACCTTGGTGTCCCCGGTGATCACCGGCACCCCGGCCTCCTGGGCCGCCTTGCCCAACGAGTCCATCACGGACCGCAGTTCGGCCACCGCCAGCCCCTCCTCGACGATGAGGGACACGGTCAGCGCGATCGGCCACGCGCCTCGCATCGCGAGGTCGTTGACCGTGCCGTGGACGGCGAGAGAGCCGATGTCCCCGCCGGGGAAGAACAACGGACTGACGACGAAGCTGTCGGTGCTGACCACCAGTTCCCGGTGACCGGGCAGCAGGGCCGCGTCCTCCAGCGGGCCCGGAGGCCCGGCCAGGGCGGGCAGGATCGAACGGTCCAGCAGCTCCGCGGTCAGCCGTCCGCCGGCGCCGTGGCCGAGCAGGACGACCTCGTCCTCGTGGTAGGGGGTGGGGCAGTCGAGGGTCATGACGGGCTCCTCGTACGGTGGCGTCCAGCCGCGTGGAAGGCGGCGCAGGTGCCCTCGGACGACACCATCGGCGCGCCGAGAGGGTGGCGGGGCGTGCAGCGGGTGCCGTACGCCGTGCAGTCGGTGGGCAGTCTGGCCCCGGTGAGGATCGCGCCAGCGATGCACTCCGGGTCCTCGACGGGGCTGAGCCCGCCGACGTCGAAGCGGCGGGCCGCATCGAAGTCCTGGTACTTCTCTGCCAGTGCGAGGCCGCTGTCCGGAAGCGCCCCGATGCCGCGCCAGGCCCGGCCGGTGACCCGGAAGACCTCACGGACCGCGTCCTGGGCCTCGGTGTTGCCGCAGCGGCGTACGGCTCGCACGTACTGGTTCTCCACTTCGAACCGGCCGGACTCCAACTGCCGTACCGCCATGAGGATTCCCTCCAGCAGGTCCAGCGGCTCGAAGCCGGTGACCACGATCGGCACCCGGTGGGCGGCGGCGATCGGCTCGTACTCGCGCCAGCCCATCACCGCGCACACATGCCCGGCCGCCAGGAAGGCCTGCACCTCGCAGTCCGGGTCGTCCAGCAGCGCGGTCATCGCGGGCGGGACGAGGACATGGCTGACCAGCATCGAGAAGTTGGTCAGCCCCAGACGCGCCGCGTGCAGCACCGCCGTCGCGTTCGCGGGCGCGGTCGTCTCGAAGCCGACTGCGAGGAAGACGACCTCCCGCTCGGGGTGCGCGGCGGCCAGGCGTACGGCGTCCATCGGGGTGTAGACCACCCGTACGTCCGCGCCGCGCGCCCGCAGCGACAGCAGGTCGGTTTCCGTGCCGGGCACCCGCAGCATGTCGCCGAAGCTGGTGAGGATCACGCCGGGGCGGGCGGCGACCGCCATGGCCCGGTCCAGGGTCTCCAGCGGGGTCACGCACACCGGACAGCCCGGGCCGTGGATCATCCGCATCCCGGCCGGCAGCAGCTCGTCGATGCCCTGACGGACCAGGGTGTGGGTCTGACCACCGCACACCTCCATGATCCGCCAGGGGCGCGTGGCGGTCCGCCGGAGCTCCTCCAGCAACTGCCGGGCGAGCACGGGATCGCGGTACTCGTCGAGGTACTTCATCAGCGGTCGTGATCCTTCATCGGTGGGTCAGGTCGAGCCGGATGTCCACGACCCCCTCCACGGCCCGCACCGCCCGGGCCAGCACGGGCACGAGCGTCCGGTCGGGCAGGGCGCCGCCGAGCGTGACCACACCCTCGGTCACCGAGACCGTCAGCGGCGTGGTGAACGGCAGCCGTCCGACGATCTCGCCGCGGATCTCCTCGGCGATCTCTTCGTCGGCACGCAGGAACACCTTCAGCAGGTCGCTGCGGCTGACGACGCCCTGGAGCAGGCCGACACCGTCCACGACGGGCAGCCGCTTGACATGCCGACGGGCCATGATCCGGGCCGCCTCGGCGAGCGTGGCGTCCGCGTGCACGGTCACGGCCGGGGCGCTCATCAGCTCGCCCGCGGTCACCGCGCCCGCCTTCAGACGGTCCGCCAGATCGCCTTCCTCGGTGTCCCGGAACTCCTCCTTGAGCAGCAGGTCCGCCTCGGAGACCACTCCGACGACCCGCCCCTCACCGGCCAGCACCGGCAGGGCGCTGACCTTCCACTCGTCGAGCAGCGCGACGATCTCCTTGAAGGGTGCCTCGCTGCCGACGGCGACGACGGTGTGCGTCATCACATCGCTCACGGTGTACGGGGAATCAGGCATCGCTGCCTCCTGTGGTCGGGCCCGAGGTCCTCACGACCGTCAGGTCGAGGAAATGGGTGGAGCACGAGATGCACGGGTCGTGGTTGCGGATCGCCCGCTCGCACAGACCCGTCAACTCCTGGTCGTCCAGGTCGTTCTCGCTGATCGCCCGCTGGGCCAGACGCCGCAGGTCGTCCTCGATCGCGCCCTGGTTCTGCGCGGTGGGCGGCAGCAGTACGGCGTCGGTCACCGTTCCGTCCGCCGCGAGCGCGTAGCGGTGATAGAGCACCCCGCGGGGGGCCTCGGTGGCGCCGTGTCCGACGCCCGCGACCGGCGGGACCTCGGTGTACGGGAGTGCGGGCGGCTCGTAGGCGTCGATCAGCCGCAGGGCCTCGGTGACGGCGTACACCGTCTCCACGGCCCGCACCAGGATGGAGCGGAAGGGGTTGCGGCAGACGGCGCCGGTGAGCGGGTCGCCCAGTCCGGACGCCACGGCCGCCTGCCGGGCGACCTCGGACAGCCGTGGCCCGCTGATCGCGAACCGGGCGAGGGAGCCGGTCAGGTGCAACCGCCCGTCGAGCCGCGAGTGCAGGGCGGTGGAGTGCGGCACGTGAATCTCGGTGACGTGCTCGGTGAAGTCCCGTACCGGGAAGCGGTCCCGGGTGCCGTCGGCGCGCAGGACGGTCGGTGTGCCGCCCTCGATGGCATAGGTGTCCGGCTCGGCCAGCGCCAGCAGGTCGGCCTCCACTTCGGCGTCGGGGAACTCGAAACCGGACACCCAGCGCACGGTGTCCCACGCGTCGTCCAGCGCCCGCCTCAACTCCTCGGCCACCGGACGCAGCTCCGCGCGCGCGGGCACCCGGTGGAAGCCGCCGAGGCGGACGTTGACCGGGTGTACGGCACGTCCGCCGAGCAGCTCCATCAGCGAGTTGCCGGCCTTCTTCAGCCGCAGCCCCCGTTCGACGTCGGCCCGGTGCGTGCGGGCCAGCTCGATCGCGCTCGCCCGACCCAGGAAGTCCGGGGCGTGCAGCAGGTAGATGTGCAGGGCCTGGCTCTCGATCCACTCACCGCAGTACAGCAGCCGGCGCAGGCCTCGGACGGCCGGGTCGACCACCACGGCGCAGGCGTCCTCGATCGCCGCGCAGGCGCTCATCTGGTAGGCGACCGGGCAGATCCCGCACACCCGGGCGGTGATGTCGGGCGGTTCGGTGTAGGAGCGGCCGCGCAGCAGCGCCTCGAAGAACCGGGGCGGTTCGTAGATGTCCAGCCGTGCCTCGGTGACCGTGCCGTCGTGCACGCCGAGGTACAGCGCGCCCTCGCCCTCGACCCGGGACAGCGAGCCGACGTGCAGCACACGGGAGCCTCGGTGAGTCACTTCCTCAACTCCTCTTCGAAGGCGGTGGCGTTGAAGGTGTGCAGGAACCGGAGCACGGCGGCCTCATCCATGCCGTCGCGGCGCAGCAGAGGGATCAGGGCGGGCAGGTTCACCGACCCCGACGGGCCGAAGCAGCCGAAGCAGCCGCGCTGGTAGGCCGGGCACAACGCGCCGCAGCCGGCGTGCGTGACCGGCCCGAGACAGGGGGTGCCGTGGGCGACGGTCACGCACACCGTGCCGCGCCGCTTGCACTCGAAGCACACGCTGTGATTCGGCACGTCGGGCCTGCGCCCCGCCAGGAACGCGGTGATCACTTCGATGAGCTGCCGCTTGTCGATCGGGCAGCCGCGCAGCTCGAAGTCGACGTCCACATGGGCGGAGACGGGGGTGGAGTCGGCGAGCGTGGAGATGTACTCGGGGTGGGCGTACACCGCGCGCCGGTATTCGTCCACGTCCGCGTAGTTGCGCAGCGCCTGGACACCGCCCGCCGTCGCGCACGCCCCGATGGTCACCAGGTGGCGGGAGGCGGCCCGGATCGCGCGGATCCGTTCGGCGTCCTCGGCCGTGGTGACCGAGCCCTCCACCAGCGACAGGTCGTAGGGGCCCGGTGCGACCGCGCTGGACGCCTCCAGGAAGTGGACGATCTCCACCTCGCCCGCCAGCGCCAGGAGTTCGTCCTCGCAGTCCAGCAGGGTGAGCTGGCAGCCGTCGCAGGAGGCCAGCTTGAACACCGCGAGCGTGGGGGCCTTCTTCTTCGGAGGCGCCTTCGCTTTCGGAGGCACCATCTCTTGCGGGGCCATCACAACTCCCTCACGGTCAGCAGGGGTTCGACCCGCTCCCAGGCGACGACCGGGCCGTCCCGGCACAGCAGCAGCGGCCCGAGCTGGCAGTGCCCGCAGTGGCCGGTCGCGCAGCGCATGTTCCGCTCCAGCGACAGCCCGATCCGGTCCGCGGCCATGCCCCCGGCGGCGAGCTCTCGGGCGGTGGCCCGGATCATCGGCTCCGGGCCGCACACGAACGCCCAGGCGTCGGTCGGCGTGAAGTCGGCCCGGTCCAGCAGGTCGGTGACCACCCCGACGTCCCCGCGCCAGTCGTCGTCGGGCCGGTCGACGGTGACGCCGGTGTATGCCGTGGCCCAGCCGGCGACCTCCTCGCGTGCGATCAGATCGGCCGGGGTGCGCGCCCCGATCAGCACGTTGACGCGGCCGTACCGCTCGGGCTCGGCCAGCGCCCGCAGGATCAGCGGCCGCAGCGGGGCCAGACCGATGCCGCCCGCGACGATCAGCACGTCACCGCCGCGCGCCCGCTCGAGGTCCCAGCCCGTGCCGTACGGCCCGCGGATGCCGAGGACATCGCCGACCCGCAGCGCGCACAGCCCCGCCGAGACGGCTCCCACCGAGCGGATCGTGTGCGCGAGGCCGCCGGTGGCCTGCACCGAGCTCACCGACACGGGGATCTCGCCGCGTCCGAAGCAGTGCACCATCGCGAACTGGCCCGGCGCGAAGTCACCGAGCGCCGTGCCGACCGGCTCCAGTCGCAGCGTCACCGTGTCGGCGGTCTCCGCCCTGCGGGCGACCACACGGTAGGGCGCGGGCACGGCGGTCATCGCGCACCTCCTCCGCCCGCGGGCCCGTACAGATCGAGCAGCCGGGTCCGCGCCGCGCGCAGCCGGTGGGCCAGCACCCGGCCGACCCAGTGCTCGACGGCCCGCCCGAACGCGGGGTCGTCCAGGCACATCAGCCGGACGGCCACCGCGTCGAACTCGTAGGCCCGCAGCGGGGTCACGCACTCGGCGCCGAACTGCCAGGTGTACGGCTCGAACAGCCAGGACCAGCCGACCAGATCGCCGACGCCGAGCGTCTCGACCACCGGCGGTCGGCGGCCGGGCACATGCACGTCGAGGGCGAGGGTGCCGGAGCGGATGATCCAGAACCGGTCGGCGCGCCCGCCCTCGTCGAAGAGCCGGGTGCCGGGCGGGAAGTCCACCTCGCGGCCGACCCGCAGCAGCCGCTCGCGGTGCTCGGCGGGCAACGCGTGGTTCATGCGCAGGGCGATCGAGGGGGGCATCAGTGGGTCTCCGTCCGTTGTTCGGCGTCCAGCGCCGCCACTTCCTCGGTGATGTCGATGCCGGCCGGGCACCAGGCGATGCAGCGCCCGCAGCCCACGCAGCCGGACGTGCCGAACTGGTCGTGCCAGGTGCCGAGCTTGTGAGTGAGCCACTGCCGGTAGCGACTGCGGCCGGAAGCGCGGACCGGACCGCCGTGCAGGTAGGAGAAGTCCAGGTCGAAACAGGAGTCCCAGCGCTGCCACCGCTCGGTGTGGTCACCGGTCAGATCGGTGACCTCCTCCGTGGTGGTGCAGAAGCAGGTCGGGCAGACCATCGTGCAGTTCCCGCACGTCAGACAGCGGGCGGCGACGTCGTCCCAGCGCTCGGCGTCCAGGCTCGCGCCCAGCAGGTCCCGCAGACTCACCGGAGGCAGCGCGCGTCCCATACGCTCGCGCGCCGCGTCCACGGCGGACCGGGCCGCTTCCTCCGTGTCCGGATCGGCCGCGCGGTGCGGCAGTCCCTCCAGCACTGCCGCGCCCGCCTCGCTGCCCACCCGCACCAGGAAGCGGCCCTGCGTCTCGGTGAGCGCCAGGTCGTACCCGGGATCGGCCGCGGGGCCCCCGCCGGTGGAGACGCAGAAGCAGGTCCCGCCCGGCTCGGTGCACTCGGCGACGATCAGGAACGCTTTCGACCTGCGCCCGCCGTAACGGGTGTCCTCGTGCCGTCCGCCGGTCAGTACGCGGTCCTGGATCGCGATGGCCCGCAGGTCACAGGGGCGGACACCGAGGAAGGCGTAGGACGGGGGGTCCGGTTCGTCGGCGGTGAAGGACACGTCACCGTCCGGCGTACGGTCCGCGCTCCACAGCCGTTCCCGCGCGGGGTGCAGGAAGTTCTTCCAGGACTGCGGTCCCGCGCTGTGCGCGAAGGCGGCACCGTCCTCGCGGCGGACCAGCCGGTAGCGCCCGGCGTCCAGCTCGACGCCCCAGCCGAAGGGGAGTTCGTCCGCCGACGCCAGCTCGGCGAGCACGATCGCCCCGTCCCGCACGGTCGGCCCCACGACCGTCCGCCCCTGCGCGACCAGAGCCGTGACCAGCGCGTTCAGCCCTTCGCGGTCGAGTACGGCCGGGCCTGCGGTGACGGTCATGACGGTCCTCCTGACACAGGTGGTCCTTCACCTTCAGCGTCCGCCCTCGCAGGGGGCGTCCGGCAGGGGCTGACCGGCCCCGTCGAGGGGCCGACCGGGTCCCGTCGGCGATCAGGGGAGGGGTTCCCCGAGTTCCCGCTCGACGGCGTCGGCCATGGCCCGCAGCACCGCGAGCGTCCGGTGCGCCTCCACCTCGTCCACCTCGGTGATCGCGAACCCCACGTGCACGATGACGTACGACCCGACGTCGGCCCCGGGCGTGCAGTCGAGGCAGACCTCGCGCCGGATGCCGCCGAAATCGACCGTGGCCATGCGCAGTCCGGCGTCGTCGTGGACCTCCAGCACCCGCCCCGGGATACCCAGACACATCCGCGCTCACCTCTCCCCGGCCAGCCGTGCGGCGGCCACCGCGGCCTGGCCGTAACTGATGCCGCCGTCCCCGACCGGGACCTGTTCGCCGACGAGGACCCGCAGCCCCTGGGCGCGCAGCCGGCGCCGGACCTCGGTCAGCAGTCGCCGGTTGACGAAGCAGCCGCCGCCCAGGCACACCGTGCGCGGCGCGCCCTCCGCGACGGCCCGCTCGACGAGTTCGGCGGTGACGATCGCCAGGGTCACGTGGAAGGCCGCGGCCAGCCGTGCCACGGGCTCCCCGGCCAGCCGCCGCGCCAGCAGGTCGGCCAGGGTCGACGTCGTGTCGTACGCCCACAGCCCCTGCGCTCGTACGACGCGGTGGGCGAGCGGTACGGCGTGCGTGTCGCCCGCCGCCGCCTCGACCAGGACCGCGGCCTCGCCCTCGTAGCTCACCTCGTCCGCGAGGCCGAGCAGCGCGGCCACGGTGTCGAAGAGGCGTCCCGCGCTGGACGCCCGCGGGCAGTTGACGTTCCGGGCGACCATGGCGCCCACGGCGGCCACCTCGGCCGGGTCGAGTCGCTCGGTGAAGGGGCGGGTCAGCCAGGGGTAGGGGCGCGGGGAGCCGAGGGTCTCGCCGCCCAGCAGGTGGCCGAGCGCGGTGCGGGAGGGATGGCGTACCGCCGCGTCGCCTCCCGGCAGGGGCGCTGTCGCGAACCTGCCCACGCGGCGGTAGCTGGTCAGGTCGGCGACGAGGATCTCGCCGCCCCACAGGGTGCCGTCGTCCCCCAGGCCCAGGCCGTCGTACGCGACGCCCAGGAACGCGCCCCGCACCTCGTGCTCGGCCGCGCAGGCGGCCACGTGCGCGTGATGGTGCTGCACCGGCATCCGCCGCAGCGGCTGTGCCTCGGCCCACTGGGTGGAGAGATAGCCGGGATGCAGATCGTGGGCGAGGACGGTCGGTTCGATTCCGCTGAGCCGCTTCAAGTGGTCCCACGCGGTCAGGAACGCTTCGTGCGTCGTCAGGTCGGACAGATCGCCGGTGTGCGGTCCGAGCAGCGCTCGTCCGTCGGCGGCCAGGGTGAAGGTGTGCTTGAGCTGCGCGCCGGCCCCCGCGACCGGCTGCCGGGCGGGCAGGGGCAACGGGGCCGGGGCGAGGCCCCGGGCCCGGCGGACGGTGATCCGGGTCCGGCCGGCGAACTGCACCACCGAGTCGTCGTAGCGGGACCGGATGGGCCGGTCGTGGGTGAGGAAGCCGTCCGCGACCGGGCCCAGCGCCCGCCGGGCCTCGGCGTCGTCCACCGCGATCGGCTCGTCGCTGAGGTTGCCGCTGGTCACCACCAGGGGGCGGGCCAGGTCGGCGAGCAGGAGGTGGTGCAGGCCCGTGGTGGGCAGGAACAGGCCGATCCGGTGCAGGCCCGGATGTATTCCGGGGGCGAGCGGCGCGCTGCCGCGGCGGCGCCTGGCCAGGAGCACCACCGGGCGTTCGGGGGAGAGCAGGGTCTGCCGCTCCGCGGCGCCGATGGAGGCCAGACGGGCCGCCGTCGCCAGGTCGGGACCATCACGGCGAGGGGTTTCGCGGGGCGTCGCTTGCGTCGGCGCAGCTCCGCCACCGCCTGTGCGTCGCCCGCGTCACACACCAGCTGGTAGCCCCCGAGCCCCTTCAGAGCGATGATCCCGCCCCCCTCCACCGACTTCACCGCTTCCCGCAGGGCCTCCTCGCCGCGCAGGTCCTCCCAGGCGAGCCGGGGCCCGCAGACGGGGCAGGCCACGGGCTCGGCGTGGAAGCGCCGGTCGGCGGGGTCGGCGTACTCGGCCGCGCAGGCCGGGCAGAGCGGGAAGCGGTGCATGGTCGTGCGCACACGGTCGTAGGGCAGGTCCTCGATGATCGTGGCGCGCGGTCCGCAGTCGGTGCAGTTGATGAACGGGTAACGGAAGCGGCGGTCGCGCGGGTCGCGCAGCTCGCGCAGACACGCCTCGCACAGGGCCGTGTCGGGCGGGATCTCGCGTACGGAGGGGTCCGCGGGTCCTGGGGCGCTCGGGCGGACCTCGAAGCCGCTGCCGTAGGGCAAAGGCGCCGAGCCCTGGGTGAGCCGGACCTGGCGGACGCGGGCGAGGGCCGGGGCGCCGCTGCGCAGCCGGGCGGCGAACTCCTCGATCCCGGCGCTCGGGCCGGCGACCTCGCCCTCCACATGGCCGTTGACGTTGGCCACCCAGCCGTCCAGGCCGAGGGCACGGGCGGTGCGATGGACGAAGGGCCGGAAGCCGACCCCCTGCACGATGCCGTCCACGCGGAACCGGCGCACGCTCATGACCGCTCCCCGCCTGCCTCGATCTCCGCCTCGACCGCCTCGACCAGATCCGCCACGGTCGCCGCGACGGCGGGCGACAGACCGGTGCCCAAGTCGCTGTCGGCGCCTTCGACGGCGTACACGACGAGCCGTTCCGGCAGCAGCCCGAGGACCCTCGCGAGCTCGACCGCCTCGCCGAGCCCCAGCCCGTGGGAGCTGGTGGCCGACCGCTGTGCGAGCCGGCCGGAGTCGACGGCGAGGCGGTGCACCCGGCCGGGGGCCGCCGGATGCGCGTGGGCGGCGTCCACGACCACCGCGAGCCGGGCTCCCTCCCACAGGCCGATCAGCCGGCCGGGGTCGCCGTCACAGGTGGCCAGCACGGTGCCCGGCGGCAGCGGCCGCTCCCGCAGCCCGGCGATCACCGCCCAGCCCACGCCGTCGTCGCGCCGGTAGTCGTTCCCGACGCCGATCACGGCGATGCGCGCACTCCGGGTCATGTCTTCCACCCTGTGCCGCGGTTCCCCGGAGTCACAGGGGCCGAACGACCCACCCCCGGGGCCGGTGTGCCCTCACCGGGACGGCACCACGGCGACCGGGCAGCGGGCGTGCGGCAGCAGTGCCGCGGCGGTGCGGCCGGTGTGCCGGCCGAGCACCACGAGCCCCGCGTTCAAGGAGGCGTGAGCGAGGGCTTCGGCCACCGGGAGGAGGACCACGTCCTCCAGGATCTCGACGTCGGGGTACTTCTCCCGCCACGGCCTCAGCGCGTCCGACAGCAGCTGCACCTCGTGGTCCTCCCAGGTCGCGCGCGTCTCCTCGGGCACGGGCCAGGGCAGGCACGCGCGGTTCTCCGGAAGCCGCCAGCCGTGCACCGCGTGCAGGCGCCTGCCGTGGTGCCGGGCCGCCGAGAAGGCGAAGTCGAGGGCGGGGACCGAGGGGTCGCGCGCGTCGACGCCCACGACCACCCCGTCGGGGCGATGCGGAAGGTCCGGGGAGAGGCGGGTGCCGGGCACCAGGACCACGGGCCCGTCGGAGGCCGCGGCGAGGGCCGCGGCCGTCGATCCGACGGCGACCCCGGCGTGCTCGCTCTCGCCGCGCAGGCCCACGACGAGCAGTTCCGCGTCCACGGTCGCGGCCCGCAGCGCGGGCACGGGTGCCCCGGCCAGCAGCATGCCGCGGGCCACCACATCGGGGTGCCGCTCGCGCAGTTCGGCCAGTGCGTGGTCCACCACGGCTTCGGGCCCATAGGGCCACCGTTCGTCCCGACGCGGCCCGGCGTGCACGATGGAGAGGGACCGTCCGCGCAGCAGCGCCTCCCGCGCGGCCCAGTCGGCCGCCGCGCGGCTCCGGGCCGACCGGTCGACACCGGCGATGATCACTTGTTCCATGGTCTGCCGCCTTCCGGCCGGGGGAGCGTCGCCCGAACGGTGCCAGCCTGATCCCGCGGCCCGCCGCGGGGCAGGGGCCGAACGGGCCCCGGCGGGCACCCTGTGGCCCCTGCCGGGCCGCGGGCCGCGGCCCCAGGCTGGTCACCAGGAGCAGACCGACCACAGGAGGTGCGCGCCATGCTGGTGCCCGTAGTCGCCGGAGTCGACGGTTCCGCCGAGAGCCTCGCCGCAGCCGAGTGGGCCGCCCGCGAGGCGGTACGCCGGGGCCGACCGCTGCGCCTGGTGCACGCGTCGAGCCGTGAGTACGGCCATCCCGCCGCCCGGCGCCAGCTGGGCCGGCGTGCCCTGCGCGAGGCCGCGGACCGGGTCAGCCGCACCACCCCCACCGTCACCCTCGACGACGCGTACGTCGAGGGCCCCGCCCCCGCGGCCCTGCTGCGTGCCGCCGAGGGAGCCGAGCTGCTCGTCCTCGGCTCCCGTGGCCTCAGCGGCTTCACCGGGTTCCTGGTCGGCTCCGTCGCCCTCGACGTGGTGGGTCGTGCCACCGGGCCCGTCGTCCTGGTCCGCGCCGGCGAGGAGGCGGCCGACGAGCACCTGCCCGCACCGGACGGCACCGCCTCCGTCCGGACCGGCTACCGGGACGTCGTGCTCGGCCTCGACCTCGCGGACCCCTGCGACGAGGTGATCGCGTTCGCCTTCGAGGCGGCGCAGCTGCGCGGCGCCCGCCTCAAGGTCGCCCACGCCTGGCAGTCCCCGTCCCCGCTCGGGCTGGGTCCCGGTGAGATCGGCCTGGCCGACGGTCCCCGGCAGGCCGAGGAGTGGCTGGGGTTCATGACCGCCGTGCTCAGGGTGTGGCGCGACAAGTACCCGGACGTGGAGGTCGTGGAGACGGTCACCGAGGGGCGCGCCCAGTCCGTGCTGGTGCGGGCCGGGTCCGGGGCGAGCCTCCTCGTCGTCGGGCGCCGGACCGGTGCGCGCCGGACCGGCCCGCGCACCGGCCCCGTCACCCACGCCGCCGTCCATCACGTCGGCTGCCCCGTGGCCGTCGTACCCCACGAGTGAGAGGCCGACCGACGATGACCGCGCCGATCAAGTACGTGTACGAATTCGCCGAAGGCAGCCGGGACCTGGCCGATCTGCTCGGCGGGAAGGGGGCCGGGCTCGCCGAGATGACGCGGCTCGGGCTGCCCGTGCCGCCCGGGTTCACCGTCACCACCGAGGCCTGCAAGCTCTACCTGGCCACCGGGGAGGAGCCCGCCGAACTCGGCGTCGAGACCGCCCGAGCCCTCGCCCGCCTGGAGCGGGCCATGGGTCGCGCCCTGGGCGCCCCCGACGACCCGCTGCTGGTGTCCGTGCGCTCGGGCGCCCGCTTCTCCATGCCCGGCATGATGGAGACCATCCTCGACATCGGGCTGAACGACGACTCGGTCGCCGGGCTCGCCAAGGCGTCCGGGCAGGAGCGGTTCGCCTGGGACTCCTACCGTCGGCTCATCCAGATGTTCGGCCGGACCGTGATGGGCGTCGACGGCGAGCTGTTCGAACAGGCCATCGCCGCCCACAAGGCCCGGCGCGAGGTCGCCACCGACCATGACCTGGACACGGGCGAACTCATCCAGCTCACCGAGGAGTTCAAGGCCATCGTCCGCGACGTGACCGGCGAGGACTTCCCGCAGGACCCGGCCGACCAGCTCACCCGCGCCGTACGCGCGGTCTTCGACTCCTGGAACGGCGAACGCGCCCGGATCTACCGGCACCGCGAACACATTCCCGAGGACCTCGGCACCGCCGTCAACGTCCAGGCGATGGTCTTCGGCAACCTCGGATCCGACTCCGGCACCGGCGTCGCCTTCACCCGCGACCCCGCCACCGGAGAACGCGGTGTGTACGGCGACTACCTGCCCGACGCCCAGGGCGAGGACGTCGTCGCGGGCGTCCGCGACGCGCTGCCGCTGACCGAACTGAAGTCGCTCGACCCGCGCGCGTACGTCGAACTCGGCGACCACCTGCGCACCCTGGAGGAGCACTACCGCGACCTGTGCGATGTCGAGTTCACCGTCGAACGCGGCCGGTTGTGGATCCTTCAGACCCGCGTCGGCAAGCGCACCGCCGAGGCCGCCTTCCGCATCGCCCACGACCTCGCTGAGGAAGGTGCGATCAGCGCCGACGAGGCCCTGATCCGGGTGGACGGCGCCGAACTGACCCGGCTGATGTTCCCCCGCTTCGACACCGGCGCGGACGACGTGCCCCTCGCGCACGGGGTGCCCGCCTCGCCCGGCGCGGCCGTCGGCGTCGCCGTGTTCGACTCCGCCGAAGCCGTGCGGCGTGCCGCGGCCGGGGAGCACACCGTCCTGGTCCGACGGGAGACCACCCCCGACGACCTGCCCGGCATGATCGCCGCCGAGGCCGTGCTGACCAGCCGGGGCGGCAAGACCAGCCACGCCGCCGTGGTCGCCCGCGGAATGGGCAAGGTGTGCGTGTGCGGTGCCGAGGCCCTCACCGTCGACCCGGCCGCCCGTCGTTTCACCACCCCGGACGGGACCGTCGTCCGCGAGGGCGACACCATCTCCGTCGACGGCACGGCCGGCACCGTCCACCTCGGCGAACTCCCGCTCACCGCCTCCGACGTGGGCCGCGCCCTGGAGTCGGGCACCTCCACCGGAGCGCTCACCGACGCGGTCCTCGGCGCCCTCGCCCACGCCGACGCCGTACGCCGCCTGGAGGTCCGCGCCAACGCCGACACCCCCGAGGACGCCGTACGCGCGCGTGCCCTGGGCGCCCAGGGCATCGGCCTGTGCCGCACCGAGCACATGTTCCTCGGCGAGCGCAAGGGACTGGTGGAGGCCATGATCCTGGCCGGTGACGACGCGGCACGCGAGCGGGCGCTGGCCGCGCTGCTGCCGCTGCAACGGGAGGACTTCACCGGGATCCTGGCGGCGATGGACGGACTGCCGGTGACGATCCGGCTGCTCGACCCGCCGCTGCACGAGTTCCTGCCCGACCGCACCGACCTGGCCGTGCGCCTGGCCTCCGCCGACGACCCCGATCCGCGCGACCGGGAACTGCTCGCGGCCGTCGAGCGGATGGACGAGCAGAACCCGATGCTCGGGTTGCGCGGCGTCCGCCTGGGCCTGGCCGTACCCGGCCTGACGGCCATGCAGGTGCGGGCCGTCGCCGAGGCCGTGACCGCCCGGCTGCGGGCCGGCGGCGCTCCGCGCGCCGAGATCATGATCCCGCTGGTCGGCACGGTCGAGGAGTTGCGCCTGGCCCGTGCCGAGGCGGAACGCGTTCTCGCCGAGGTCGCCGCCGAGACCGGTACGGCTCTCGACTGCCCGATCGGCACGATGATCGAACTGCCGCGCGCGGCCCTGACCGCCGGGCGTATCGCCGAGGCCGCCGACTTCTTCTCCTTCGGCACCAACGACCTCACCCAGACGGCCTGGGGACTCTCCCGCGACGACGCCGAGGCCTCCTTCTTCCCGCTGTACCTGGAGAAGGGCGTCTTCGCGGTGTCGCCGTTCGAGACGATCGACCGGGAAGGTGTCGGGAGGCTGGTGGAGATCGCCGTCGAGGCCGGACGGGCCGTCAACCCCCGCCTGGAGACCGGGGTGTGCGGAGAGCACGGCGGAGACCCCGAGTCGATCCACTTCTTCCACGGGGCGGGTCTGGACTACGTCTCCTGCTCGCCGTTCCGGATCCCGGCGGCCCGGCTGGAGGCGGGCCGGGCGGCCCTCGCCGACACCACCGGGACCAGCGACAGCAGGTGAGGCGTACGCGGCGACAGAGCGCTACGGAGAGTCACCTGTGATCACCCTTCGGCTGGCCGCGCCAGGCCGGGGTGCGTGGCAGAAACGCCCGCGAAAGTGCGGGGACCGGCTCGCCGCCGGTCCCCGCCGCGGTCACGTCTGTCCGGGGCCGCCGCTGCCGAACGAGCCGCTGCTGCTCCCGCCCCAGCGCGGGCGCTTCTTCGACGGGCTCGGGCGGGAGGGGATGTTGCCGTGGGCGGGCATCTCGTGCGGCAGGGTGCGGTGGTCGCTGCGGGGCATCTCGTCCGGCTCCCGCATCTCGGTCGTCTCGCGCGTGGCACCCTCAGGGGGCAGATGGGGCTGGTCCTCGGGGCGCGGCGGCCCCGGTTCCCGGCGCCGTACCCGGGCGCCCAGGACGAAGGCGCCCAGCAGCAGCGCCACGACGACCACGCCCGCGACGATGAGTCCGATCCCGAGTGCGCCGCTCTCGGCGGCCAAGTTCAGCCAGGTGTTGTTCATGGGGGCGCGAGTACCCCCGGCGCACCTCGCGAACCGGGTTTGACGCCGTTTGGGGCGGCTACCCGCACCCTGTGACCTCGACGACTTCGCAGCAGCAGCTCTTCCAGTACCTGGAGGACCGCTTCGCGTGTGCGCAGGCGTGCACCGAGTGCGCGCGCACCTGTGCGCTGCGCGCGAGCCAAGCGGCACCCGACGGGTCGGCGGAGGAGGAACTCGTTCGGCGTAAGGGCATCATGTGCGCGGAGGTGTGCGACGCCACCTGCCGGGTGCTCTCCGAGCACGGCCTCATGGACGAGGAGAGCATCCGCGTGCAACTGGAGTGGTGCCGCACGGTGTGCCTGGAGTGCGCGCACGCCTTCGACGGACGTCTCGGCGCCGAGGACGGCGCGAAGGCCTGCCGGGAGTGCGCGCAGGCCTGCACGGACTTCCTGGAGTCGCTGAACTGAACCTGTGCTCGAGTGCGGGCGTCCCCGGCATTCCCTATTTCTGGAACACGTTCTACGGTGTGCGCCGTCAGGACCGGCCGAGGGAGACCTGGAGGCGCCGTGCATCTCGACCACACGCCCGAGCAGCAGCGGCTGCGCACCGAACTGCGCGCCTACTTCGCCGAACTGGTGCCGGACACCGCCCACGCACGGCACGCGGACCCGGCCGCCCAGAAGCGGTTCTACCGCGAGACGATCCGGCGCCTCGGCGGCGACGGCTGGCTCGGCGTCGGCTGGCCCGAGGAGTACGGCGGCCGTGGCCTGAGCGCGATGGACCAGTTCATCTTCTTCGACGAGGCCGCACAGGCGGGTGTACCGCTGCCGCTGATGGCACTGAACACCGTGGGCCCGACGATCATGCAGTTCGGCACCGATGAACAGAAGGCGTACTTCCTGCCCCGGATCCTCTCCGGCGAGATCGACTTCGCGATCGGCTACAGCGAGCCCGATGCCGGGACCGACCTCGCGTCCCTGCGCACCCGTGCGGTCCACGACGGCGACGAGTACGTGATCAACGGCCAGAAGATCTGGACGACCAACGGCGACACGGCCGACTGGGTCTGGCTGGCGGTGCGCACCGATCCGTCCGCCCCGGCGCACAAGGGCATCACCATGCTCCTGGTCCCGACGAGCGCCCCCGGTTACTCCTGCACCCTGATCAACACCCTCGCCGGCCACGACACGACCGCCAGCTACTACGAGAACGTCCGCGTGCCCGTCTCCCGCCGGGTCGGCGCCGAGAACCAGGGCTGGCGGCTGATCACCAACCAGCTCAACCACGAGCGCGTCACCCTCGCCGCCCACGGCACGATGGCGATCCGCGCCTTCCACGACGTCCAGCGCTGGGCGACGGAGACCAAGCTCGCCGACGGCCGCCGGGTCGTCGACCTGCCCTGGGTGCGCCGCCGCCTGGCGCAGACCCACGTCCGCCTCGACGCCCTCAAGCTCCTCAACTGGCAGATGGTGCAAGCCGTCCAGGACGGCACCCTCACCCCCCAGGACGCCTCCGCCGTCAAGGTCTACGGCTCCGAGGCCCGCCGCGACGCCTACGCCTGGCTCCTGGAGATCGTCGCCGCGCCGGGTGCCCTGAAGGAGGGTTCCGCGGGCGCGGTCCTGCACGGCGAACTCGAACGCGGCTACCGCTCCGCCGTCATCTTCACCTTCGGCGGCGGCAACAACGAGATCCAGCGGGAGATCATCTCCTGGATCGGCCTGGGGATGCCTCGGGTGCGGCGGTGAGTGACCGGCTGTGTCGAGCACTGCCGTGCGAGGCTACGAGTTCCGTGGCGCGGAGGAACCGCTCGAAGCAGGGCGCGGGGTCTGTGCGGCCGGCGGAGAGCGGCCTGCTCCCGACGGCGACGGGCACAGCTGAGCCGGGCCCGTCGCCGTGGGCTCCTCAACCGGGTCCGCCCAGCATGATCTTCCATACCCGGGTCGCGACTTGCAGGTTGAGGCGGTCCTCCACGTTCGTGAGGTCATGCCCGCTGATCTCGCGGATGCGCTGGAGCCGGTAGCGAAGCGTGCTGCGGTGGATCGCGAGGGCTTCGGCGGTCTCGGCGTAGTTGCCGCCGCAGTCGAAGTACCGGGCCAGGGTCTCCACGAGCGCCGCACTGTGCCGGCTGTCGTAGTCGACGAGCTGTCCGAGCCATTCCCGGACAAACCCCTCCAGCTGCTGGTAGTCGTTCCCAGGCCCCAGGATGCGGTAGAGGCCCAGATCGTCGAAGAACGTCGTGCCGTACCGGCTTCGGGACCGTCGGCGTACCTCCAGGGCACGCAGTGCCTCTTGGTAGCCGCTGGGGATACCGACCGGGGTGTCGCAGCGGGCGCTCACCCCGATGGTCCCGTCAGTTGTTCCGGTCGCCCGGGCGAGCGCCGCGTACAAGGCGTGGTCGTCGGGCCTGCCCTCGGCGACCAGGACCACGTGTCCGGAACGCCGAGCCACCAATGACGGCATGCCCACGGCCGAAGCCGCCCGGCCCACGGTCCGCGCGAAAGCGTCGTCGGAGACCTGGCTCCTCCACTGCACGACGACCACGTACTGGATGCGGTGCAGGTCGTGTCCGAACGCCTCGGACCGGGCGTAGGCGCTCGCCTCGTCCGTGCCCGCCAGGAGATCGTCGACCAGTTCGCGGCGTAGTCGCGACTCCACCCCCGCGAGATGGCGCAGGTGCGACAGTTCCAGGGTGAGTGACGTGGCGGCGTGTTCCAGGGCGAACACGGTGTAATCGTCGGCCTCGTCGCGGGGGTCGACCAGGGCCAGCACTCCGAGGACCTCACCGCGGGGGCGTATCACGCAGGTGAGCCGGTCCTTGATGCGCACGGGTCCGCCTCTCCGGGCGACCCCCTGGAGCATCTCCTCATGGCGTGCGGGGTCCGGGTCCGGATAGGGGTCGGGCCGGCCGGGGCCGGTCCAGGACCGCAATCGGCCGAAGCGGTCCTCCACCAGTACCGGGAATCCGGTGAGCTCATGCAGTGCGCTGGTGATGGCCTCCTCGCCGCCGCCCGAGGTCGCGATCTGGGCGAGCGCCTCGTGCACGGCCCGTTGATATCCCGCCTCGACCATGAGGGAGATCAGCCGTCGCTGGAGGGTTGCACGCTCTCGTCGCAGTCGGTGCAACTCCAGCGCGTCTTCCTGACGGCGGTGGTGCGCGACGGCGACCGAAAGGGCCGCGGCGGTGAGTCGTACCAGTGTGGCGAGCAGGACGTCCTGGGCCTGGGTGGGCCGCGAGCGAGACGTCACCACGAGGTAGCCGTGCAGTCCACCGGGTCCGTGCAGGGCCAGGGCCCGGCCCCGTGACCGGCCGGGAACGGCCACGGGGCCGTCCCGCCCCGTCAGCTCTCGCACCGTGCGGTCGAGGGCTGACGCATGGGCCCGTCCGTCCTGGGGGCTGGGGACCAGGTGACCGTGCACCCTGAGGTATCCCGCCTCTGCTCTGTACGGGCCGACGGCTGACACATGGGCCATGGCCAGGCGCAGGATCTCGCCTTCGCTCCGGGTGTCGAACAGGGTGCGGGAGACCGCCAGCAGTTCGTGGGGAGGGCCGGCCGGGCCGGGAAGGTGTGGGCGGGGGCCTCTCCACGAGGCCGTCGGGCGCCGCCCGGAACGGCCCCGTGGAAGTCTGCCCTCCGGGACGGGACGGCCTCGGCGCATGTTCCGGGCCCAGCGGCCGGCCATGGGGTCACTCCCTTTCCCGAGCCCTCACAGAGTGAAGTGAGTGGACTTCGTGTACCCCTCTGCCACCGGCTCACCCAAGCTTCGGAGTTTCCACCTCATGCTCGCGGGGCGACCGGTTTCGCAGTCTTTGACCTGCCGGGCGCAGGCGTGGAGCCGCTCGGTTCGCCAGTCTGGGGCCTGTCGGGGGCCGCCGTGCATACCGAGAGGAAGGACGGCGCGATGACCGAGCAGCCTCGCAGGCCCGTTGCCACGTACGAGACGTACCAGGAAGCCGAACGCGCCGTCGACCACCTCTCGGACCAGGGGTTTCCCGTGGAACGGGTGGCCATCATCGGCCAGGACGTCCGCCTCGTCGAGCAGGTCGTCGGACGTATGGACTACGGCCGGGCCGCCCTGCACGGTGCGGCGAGCGGTGCCCTTCCCGGTGCGCTGATCGGCTGGCTCTTCGGCTTGGCCGACTGGGTGGACCCGCTCGTCTCCGCCCTGCTCGTCGCCCTCTACGGCCTGATTTTCGGGGCCATCGTGGGCGCGCTGTTCGGTCTGCTGCTGTACGCCCTGCAGGGCGGCCGCCGGGACTTCGCCTCGGTCCGCTCGATGGAGCCCAGCCGGTACGAGGTCGCCGTGGACGAAGCGGTCGCCGATGAGGCCGTACGGCTGCTCGGCGGGCTGCGGGCCACCGGCGCCGGCGGACGTCCCACCCATACATGAACGATCGGAGCCGCACGGCGCACGCCGCCGTACCGGGAGGAGTCCCCATGGCCAAGGCAGTGGGCATCGACCTGGGCACCACGAACTCGGTGATCGCCGTGTGGGAGGGCGGCGAGCCGTCCGTCGTGCCCAACACCGAGGGCAACCGTACGACACCGTCCGTGGTGGCCTTCACCGACACAGGGGAACGGTTGGTGGGCCAGCTGGCCCGGCGCCAGGCGATCCTCAATCCCAAGGGCACCATCTACTCGGCGAAGCGGTTCATCGGCCGGCACTTCGACGAAATCTCGGACGAGGCCAGGGCGGTGGCGTACGACGTCGTCGAGGGTGAGGGCGGCGTCGCCCGCTTCAACGTGCGCGACAAGCTCTACGCGCCCGAGGAGATCAGCGCTCAGGTACTGCGCAAGCTCGCCGACGACGCCTCCAAGCAACTCGGGGAACGGGTCACGGAGGCGGTCATCACCGTGCCCGCCTACTTCAACGACGCCCAGCGCACCGCCACCAAGGACGCCGGGCGGATCGCGGGCCTCGAGGTACTGCGGATCATCAACGAGCCGACCGCGGCCGCCCTCGCGTACGGCATGGACAAGAAGCAGCACGAGACGGTGCTGGTCTTCGACCTCGGCGGCGGCACGTTCGACGTGAGCATCCTCGACGTGGGTGACGGCGTGGTGGAGGTGCGTTCGACGGCGGGCGACAGTCACCTGGGCGGTGACGACTTCGACCGGCGTCTGGTCGATTACCTCGCGGACGACTTCCAGAAGGAGAACGGCATCGACCTGCGCAAGGACCCGCAGGCCCTGCAACGCCTGTTCGAGGCGGCGGAGAAGGCCAAGACCGAGCTGAGCTTGGTGACGCAGACACAGGTCAGCCTGCCGTTCATCACCGCCGATGCCTCCGGCCCCAAGCATCTGACCGACTCGGTCATGCGGTCCACGTTCGAGCAGATCACCAGCGATCTGGTGGAGCGGTGCCTGGGGCCGGTCCAGCAGGCCATGGCCGATGCCAAGGTCGGCGAGAGCGACATCGACGAGGTGATCCTGGTCGGGGGTTCCACCCGCATTCCCGCCGTCCAGGCGCTGGTGCGTCGGCTGACCGGCGGCAAGGAACCCAACATGAGCGTCAACCCCGACGAGGTCGTGGCCCTGGGCGCCGCGATCCAGGCCGGGGTGCTCAAGGGCGAGGTCAAGGACGTCCTGCTGCTCGACGTCACGCCCCTGTCGCTGGGCGTCGAGACACGGGGCGGCGTGATGACGAAGATCATCGAACGGAACACCACCATCCCCGTGCGCCGCACCGAGACCTTCTCCACCGCCGAGGACAACCAGCCCGCCGTCGACATCGTCGTCCTCCAGGGCGAGCGCGAACGGGCCGCCGACAACCGCGTGCTCGGCCGCTTCCAGCTCACCGACATCCGCCCGGCGCCGCGCGGCGAACCGCAGATCGAGGTCACCTTCGACGTCGACGCCAACGGCATTCTCAACGTCAAGGCCCGAGACCAGGACACCGGCAAGGAACAGGGCATCACCATCACCGAGAGCTCCAACCTGGACCGCGGCGAAGTCGAACGCATGGTCCAGGAGGCCGAGCGCAACCAGGGCGAGGACCAGGCCCTGCGCGAGGCCGTCGACGCCCGCAATGAGCTCGACGCCGTCGCCTACCAGGTCGACAAGCTCCTCGCCGAGCTGGGTGACGCCGCACCCGCGCACGAGAAGGCACGCGCCGAGATGCTGGTGTCGGACGCCCGGACGGCGGTCAAGGAGGAGGCAGGCGTGGAGCGGGTGCGTCCCCTGACCTCCGAACTCCAGCAGGTGCTGGCGGGGCTG
Organism: Streptomyces sp. NPDC003635; assembly: GCF_053587635.1. NCBI lineage: Bacteria > Bacillati > Actinomycetota > Actinomycetes > Kitasatosporales > Streptomycetaceae > Streptomyces > Streptomyces sp. NPDC003635. The sequence goes on from NZ_JBSFOK010000013.1 coordinate 90,910, forward strand.
GCGGCCCATCAGGGGGCCGCCACTACGGGCGGTCCCGGTCAGGTGGGCGGCGCGAGCGACGGCGGGACGACCGGCGGTGGCGGTGACGACGACGTCATCGATGCCGAGTTCGACAAGGACTGAGGAACCGCCATGCCGATCCACCCCAGGGAATCCGACCCGGCCGTGCCGGACCCGGTCGACCCGGCTCCGGAGGGCGCCGTACACCCTCCCGGACGGGATCTTCCGGGCTCGGGCCCGCCGACCGGGCCGGGGCCCGACACGGACGCGGAACCCGGCCCCGACGCGGCCGGCGGCCCCACCCCGACCGAGGACGAGCACACGGCCGAGCTCAGGGAACTGGAGGACCGCTGGCGGCGCGCGCTCGCCGACCTCGACAACCTCCGCAAGCGCCACATCAGGGAACTGGAGCGGGAGCGGACGTCCGAGCGGTCCCGCACGGCCGCCGCCTTCCTGCCCGTCCTGGACAACCTCGAACTCGCCCTGACGCATGCCGGATCCGACCCCGGCGCGATCGTGGAAGGCGTCCGGGCCGTCCGCGACCAGGGGGTGAACGTCCTCGAACTGCTGGGCTACCCGCGGCACGCGGAGACCGGCGTCGCCTTCGACCCGGCCCGGCACGAGGTGATCGGCGTCGTCCAGGACCCTGACGCCCCACCGGGCACGGTGGTCCAGGTGCTCCGGCCGGGCTACGGGGACGGCGAACGCCAGCTCAGGCCCGCCGCCGTGACGGTCGCGAAGCGGGAGTGACCGGTCATGGCACAGGACTTCTACGACGCGCTGGGCGTGTCACGGACCGCGAGCCAGGACGAGATCCAGCAGGCGTATCGCAAACTCGCCCGCAAGTACCACCCCGACGTCAACAAGGACCCGGGGGCGGAGGAACGCTTCAAGGACCTCAACGAGGCGTACAGCGTCCTCTCGGACCCCAAGACCCGGGCCCGTTACGACCGCTTCGGCGAGGACTTCCGGAAGGTCCCCGAGGACTGGGAGGAGCGGGTCGGTGCCGGAGCGGGACCCGGTGGCGGCTTCCGCGCTCACAGGACCGCTGGTGCGGGCGGCCCCCGTGTCCGGTACACCGGCTTCGGCGACGACTTCGCAGGTGAGGGCATCGACATCGAGGACCTGTTCGGCTCGCTCTTCGGAGCAGGCGCCGCCCCCGGCGGTGTACCGGGGGCCGACCAGGAGGCCGAGCTGCCGCTCACCGTCGAGGAGGCCTACCGGGGCGGCCGCCGCACCGTCACGCTCGCCGGCCCCACCGGGCAGCCGCGACGGTACGAGGTCGACGTACCGCCCGGCGTCACCGACGGGCAGCGCGTCCGGCTCGCGGGCGAGGGCGGACGGGGCAGCGGTGACGCCGCCGCGGGGGATCTGTATCTGCGGGTGCGTATGCAACCGCACCCCCGCTTCCGGCTGGACGGCCGCGACATCCACGTACAGGTCCCCGTCACCCCCTGGGAGGCGGCCCTGGGCGCGACGGTGCCGGTGCCCACCCCGGGCGGCGGCACGGCCAAGGTCACGGTGCCCGCGGGCTCGTCCAGCGGTCGGCGGCTGCGGCTGCGCGGCGAGGGCATGCCGAACCCGCGCGGTGCCGACGGCAACCTCTACGCCGAACTCCGCGTCATGGTGCCTCCCAAGCTCAGCGACCGGGAGCGCGAGCTGTTCGAGGAGCTCGCCGCCACCTCTTCGTACGACCCCAGGAGGACGTGATGAGCGAACGACCCTCAGGGGCAGCCGCCGGCGGTCGGACCGCCCGGGCCGACGCGGGCGGGCGTCCCGTACGGACGAGCTCCGGCTCAACGGCCGTGCGTTACGCGCTCGTCCCCGTTCCCAGGCTTTCCCTGGACACCGTGGCCCGCCGCGCCGGCGTCCATCCCGACCTGGTCCGCCGGTTCGTAGCCCTGGGCCTGGTCGACGCCGAGCGCGACGCCGCGGGGCGCCTGGTGTTCGACTCAGCGGCCCCGGCGGTCATCGCCCGCGTGCAGCGGCTGCGCTCCGGTCTCTGTCTCAACTACGCATCCATCGGTCTGGTGCTCGATCTGCTGGACCGCATCAGCCTGCTCGAAGCCGCACTGCGCCGCGCCGGTACGAGGAGTGACATACCGCCATGGACATGAACCGTCTCACCCAGAAGTCACAGGAAGCCCTCCAGGAGGCGCAGACCGCCGCGGTCCGCATGGGCCAGACCGAGGTCGACGGTGAGCACCTGCTGCTCGCGCTCCTCGACCAGGAGGACGGCCTGATCCCGCGGCTGCTGCAACAGGCGGGAAGGGAGCCCGAGGAACTCCGTGCGGCCGTGCGTGACGAGCTTTCCCGCCGGCCCAAGGTGACCGGCCCGGGTGCGGCACCGGGCCAGGTGTTCGTCACCCAGCGCCTGTCCCGGCTGCTGGACACCGCCGAGCGGGAGGCCAAACGCCTCAAGGACGAGTACGTGTCCGTGGAACACCTCCTGTTGGCCCTGGCCGAAGAGGGGTCGGCGACCGCCGCCGGACGCCTGCTCAAGGAGCACGGCATCACCCGGGACTCGTTCCTGAGCGCGCTGACCCAGATCCGCGGCAACCAGCGCGTGACCTCGGCCAACCCCGAAGTGGCGTACGAGGCGCTCGAGAAGTACGGCCGCGACCTGGTCGCCGAGGCCAGGAACGGCAAGCTGGACCCGGTCATCGGCCGGGACGCCGAGATCCGCCGCGTCACCCAGATCCTCAGCCGCAAGACCAAGAACAACCCCGTCCTCATCGGCGACCCCGGCGTCGGCAAGACCGCCATCGTCGAGGGTCTGGCCCAGCGCATCGTCCGCGGCGACGTGCCTGAAGGACTGCGCGACAAGACCGTGTTCGCTCTCGACATGGGCTCTCTGGTCGCCGGAGCCAAGTACCGCGGCGAGTTCGAGGAACGCCTCAAGGCCGTGCTGTCCGAGGTGAAGGCAGCCCAGGGGCGCATCCTGCTCTTCGTCGACGAACTCCACACCGTCGTCGGCGCGGGCGCCGCCGAAGGAGCCATGGACGCGGGCAACATGCTCAAGCCGATGCTCGCCCGCGGCGAACTCCACATGATCGGCGCCACCACCCTCGACGAGTACCGCAAGCACATCGAGAAGGACGCCGCCCTCGAACGCCGCTTCCAGCAGGTCCTGGTCGACGAGCCGAGCGTGGAGGACACCATCTCCATCCTGCGCGGGCTGCGCGAACGACTGGAAATCTTCCACGGAGTGAAGATCCAGGACACCGCACTGGTCTCCGCGGCGACCCTCAGCCACCGCTACATCACCGATCGGTTCCTGCCCGACAAGGCCATCGACCTCGTCGACGAGGCCTGCGCCCGGCTGCGTACCGAGATCGACTCGATGCCCGCCGAACTGGACGAGATCACCCGCCGCGTCACGCGTCTGGAGATCGAGGAGGCCGCCCTCTCCAAGGAGACCGACCCGGCGAGCAAAACCCGCCTGGAGGAACTGCGCAAGGAACTCGCCGACCTGCGCGGCGAGGCCGACGCCAAACACGCCCAGTGGGAGGCCGAACGGCAGGCGATCCGCCGCGTGCAGGAACTGCGCCAGGAACTGGAACAGGTCCGCCACGAAGCCGAGGAGGCCGAACGCGCCTACGACCTCAACCGCGCCGCCGAACTCCGCTACGGCCGCCTCCGGGACCTGGAGCGACGGCTGAAGGCCGAGGAGGAGCAACTGGCCGCCAAGCAGGGGCAGAACCGGCTGCTGCGCGAGGTCGTCACCGAGGAGGAGATCGCCGAGATCGTGGCCGCCTGGACCGGCGTTCCCGTCGCCCGCCTCCAGGAGGGCGAGCGCGAGAAGCTGCTGCGCCTCGACGAGATCCTGCGCGAGCGCGTCATCGGTCAGGACGAAGCCGTCCAGCTCGTCGCCGACGCCATCATCCGCGCCCGCTCCGGCATCCGGGACCCGCGCCGCCCCATCGGCTCGTTCATCTTCCTCGGCCCGACCGGCGTCGGGAAGACCGAGCTGGCCAAGACCCTCGCGGCGGCCCTGTTCGACTCCGAGGAGAACATGGTCCGCCTCGACATGAGCGAGTACCAGGAGCGGCACACCGTCAGCCGACTGATGGGCGCACCGCCCGGATACGTCGGCTACGAGGAGGGCGGACAGCTCACGGAGGCCGTACGCCGCAAGCCGTACTCGGTCGTACTGTTCGACGAGATCGAGAAGGCCCACACCGACGTCTTCAACACCCTGCTGCAGATCCTCGACGACGGCCGCATCACCGACGCCCAGGGCCGCACCGTCGACTTCCGCAACACCGTGATCATCATGACGTCCAATATCGGCTCCGAGCACCTCCTCGACGGCGCCACCGCCGAAGGTGAGATCAAGCCGGACGCCCGCGCCCTGGTGATGGGCGAGCTGCGCGGGCACTTCCGCCCGGAGTTCCTCAACCGCGTCGACGACATCGTGCTGTTCAAGCCGCTCGGTGAGCGGCAGATCGAAACGATCGTGGAGCTGCAGTTCGACGAACTGCGCCGTCGCCTCGCCGAGCGCCGCATCACCGTTGAACTCACCGAGGCGGCGCGCGAGTTGATCGCACACCAGGGCTACGACCCGGTGTACGGGGCCCGGCCGCTGCGACGTTACATCTCCCACGAGGTCGAGACACTGGTCGGGCGCGCCCTGCTGCGCGGCGACGTACAGGACGGCGCCACGGTCCGAGTCGACGCCCAGGCGGGAGAGCTGGTGGTCACCTATGACCAGGCCGAGGACGTGAAGGGAGCGCAGGCGGCATGAGCACCGTTCGGGCCACGAACGTCACGTGCCCGCACTGCGGGCGCAGGAACCGGGTTCCCGTGTCCGCCGAGGGCCGCCCCCGGTGCGGCAACTGCAAGCAGCCGCTGCCGTGGCTGGTGGACGTGGGTGACGACGACTTCGCCGAGGTCGTCGAGCGGGCCGACGTGCCCGTCGTGGTCGACCTGTGGGCCACCTGGTGCGGCCCCTGCCGCATGGTGAGCCCCGCACTGGAGAAGGTCGCCGCCGATCTCGCCGGCCGGATCAAACTCGTCAAGGTCGACATCGACAGGAACCCTCGGCTGGCGCAGCGCTTCGAGGTCCAGGCGGTACCGACACTGTTGGTCCTCGACAAGGGACAGACCATCGCCCGGCAGGCGGGTGCCGCGCCTGCCCCGGCGCTGCGGCGATGGGTGGAGCAGTCGATCGCGGGCCGCGAACCCGGGAAAGGGTGATCAGCCATGACTGTACGAACCGACCCCCATCTCGCGCTCGTTCGGCCGGTCGAGCCACTGACCCCCGAAGGGTGTCAAGAGTGTCTGCTGCTCGGCTCCCCGTGGGTCCACCTGAGGCTCTGTCTGACCTGCGGCCACGTCGGCTGCTGCGACTCCTCGCCGAACCGGCACGCGCGCCGTCACGCCGCCACCGACGGCCATCCGATCGTGCAGTCATTCCAGCCCGGCGAGGACTGGCGCTGGTGCTTCGTCCACGAGGCGTTCGTGTGATGTCCGGCGACAAGAGGCGGCCAAGCGCAGCACAGGTGCCGGACGAGACGGAGGCGAGCGTCCCCTTCGAGACCGCCGACATCTACGGTGCCTATCCCCGGCTGCCGGAGGACCAGATGGACCGCCTGGCGCAGCGTGGCCGGCGGCGAGCCGTCGACGCCGGCGATGTGCTGATCCGGGAGGGGGAGCGGTGCGAGACGTTCTACGTCGTCCTCAGCGGCTCGGTCGCCGTCGTCGAGGACTACGGCACGCCCGAGGAACGTCTGCTGCGTGTACACGGCCCCGGCCGCTTCATCGGCGAACTCGGCCTCCTGAACGGGCAGGTGGCCTTCTACACCGCTACGGTCAGGGACCCCGGTGAGGTCCTCGCCCTGTCCATGGATCAGCTGCGTGACCTGGTGACCCGGGACTCCGTCCTCGGCGATCTGGTGCTGCGCGCCTGCCTGGGCCGCCGTGCCCTGCTCGTCGGGCAGGGCGCCGGTTTCCGCATCGTCGGCTCGCGTTATTCACCCGACACCCGGCGGCTGCGCGAGTTCGCCGCCCGCAACCGGCTGCCGTACCGCTGGATCGATCTGGAGACGGATGAGGAGGCCGAGGAGCTGCTGCGCCGCTTCGGCGTAGGGCCGGAAGAGACACCGCTCGTGATCTGGCGGGACACCACTCTGCTGCGCAACCCCAGCAACGCGGAACTGGCCCGGCTCATCGGCCTGCCCTCGCTGCCCGCCGGAAACCATCACGGCGATCTCCTGATCGTCGGCTCCGGACCCGCCGGTCTCGCCGCCGCGGTAAACGCCGCCTCGGAGGGCCTCGGTACGACCCTGGTCGAGGCGATGGCCACCGGCGGCCAGGCCGGGACGTCGTCCCGCATCGAGAATCTGCTCGGCTTCCCCTCCGGCATCTCCGGCGCCGAACTCACCGACCGCGCCGTGCTCCAGGCCGACAAGTTCGGCGCCCGGATCAGCGTCCCGGCGGAGGCGGCCCGCCTCGAACCGCGGGACGGCCACTACGCCGTCGGGTTCGCCGACGGCAGCGAGATCACCGCCCGCACCGTCGTCCTGGCCACCGGCGCCCACTACCGCCGCCTCCATGCGCCCGGCATCGAACGCCTGGAGGGAACGAGCGTCCACTACTCGGCGACCGTCTACGAAGCCCAGCAGTGCCGCACCGACCCGGTGGCCGTCGTTGGCGGCGGCAACTCAGCGGGCCAGGCCGTACTCTTCCTGGCCGGGTTCGCACCGCAGGTGTATCTGCTCGTTCGCGGGCCGAGCCTCGAGGCGCACATGTCCCGCTACCTGATCGATCAGGTCGAGCGCCACCCGCGGGTGCGCGTGCTGCTGCGCACCGAGGTGACCGAGGCACTCGGCGACAAGGTGCTGGAGGCGGTCACCGTGGTCGACCACCGTACGGGCGAGCACCGCCGGCTCGCGGTGCGGGCCCTGTTCGTCTTCACCGGCGCCGAGCCCCACACCGAGTGGCTGTCAGGCGCGCTCGCCCTCGACGCGCGCGGCTTCGTGCTCACCGGGGCGGAGGCGCAGGCCTGTTCCGTCCCCGGACTGTGGCAGAGCCAGGGCCGCGACTGCCTGACGTTGGAGACCAGCCTGCCTGGAGTGTTCGCCGTCGGCGACGTCCGCAGCGGCTCGGTCAAACGCGTGGCCTCCGCGGTCGGCGACGGCGCGATGAGCATCCACTTCGTGCACCGCTACCTGGGCCACACGGCCTCGCCCGGCGGCACCGACAGCTCCCCGCACACCCGTCCGAGGGAGTCCGCTTGGCTCGGATGACCACCCCAGAGCGACGAGATCAAGAGAAGGAGAAGTCGAGAGGGAGAAGTCGAAGGAGAAGGCGAGGAAGCAGGAGGCGATGGGAATGAATGCGCCCGTCCGGCACCAACGGGGTGCCGCGATACAGGCCAGGCCGCTCGGCTTGGCACGCAATCCGCTGACGGAGTTCGACCAACTGCTCAGCGAAATGAGCGGGCTGATGGAATCCACGCTGGGAAGCGCGGCGACCGCGGTCGCGTGGACACCTCTCGCGGATGTCACGGAATCCGACGACGCCTTCCGCGTCGAGATCGAACTCCCCGGCGTCAAGAGCAAGGACATCGACGTCGAGGCGAACGGCCAGGAGCTGGTGGTCACCGGAGAGATCAAGGAGAAGGAACGCAAAGGTGTCCTGCGCCGGAGCACTCGCCGCACCGGGGCCTTCGAGTACCGGCTGCGGCTGCCCGGAGAGGTCGACACCGAAAAGATCAACGCGCGGATGTCGGACGGGGTGCTCACCATCAACGTCCCCAAGGCCGAGGTCGCAAAGCCCCGGCATGTCGAGATCAGCGAGACGAGTGAAAGCCCCGGGAGCAGCGGCTGACTCGCGAACGCCGGGCCTCTTCCTCTGCTTCGCACCCGCGCGCGGCGCCCGAGCATCGCGTCGCATGACCATCACGGCCGACTCCGCCGCGCCTCGCGTGGGTCCGAACGGGAGTCCAGGGCCCGAGATCCCTGCCGGCGGCAGCTACCGCAAGGCGCGGCAGAAGGAGGCAGCGATGAAATACGACGGATTCCTCGCCCGTGTACGCGAGCGAGGCGAATACAAGGACCAGGATGAAGCCGCGGACGTCACCAACGCCGTGCTGGAAGTGCTGGCCCAACGGATCAGCCCGGGAGAGGTCAAGGACCTCGCATCCCAGTTGCCCGGCCCGCTGAAACGGGTTCTGGACCATGCCACGCCGCAGCAGGCGCAGAGCTTCGGGCTCGAAGAGTTCTACCGCCGGGTCGCCGAGCGCACCAATGCCCGGCCGCGAACGGCGGAGTGGGACGCCGGCGCGGTCCTGACCACCGTTGCCGACGCCGTCACCGGCGGAGAACTGAATCAGATCATCAGTCAACTCCCCTCCAGCTACGCGGTCCTGTTCGGCAAGGCCGACCTCGCGGACTCAGCGTCGCCCCTCAGAGCAGGAGGTCGAAGACGGCTCGAGCCTCGTCCCAGTGCTGAGTCTGGGGATTTTTCAGGTCGGGGTGGAGGATCTTGAAACTCTGGGCGAGGGCCAGGCTGAGTCCGCCGACGATGTCCGGATAGGCCGCCTCGGTCTCCTCGTCGGGCGTACGGTCCAGAGCGGGATGGGTGGCGAGCTGTTCCAGGATCGGCTTGATTTCCACTTCCTGGTCGATCTTCCGGAAATGGTGAATGCTCTCCTGCAGGCCTTTCGTGATCGGCAGGTCAGAGGTCTGGATGATGTCGCGCCCGTTGGCCTTGGCAGTGGCCTGGGCGACGGTCAGCAGATCGTAGAGCTTGGCATCGACGAAGTCGCTGTAGCGCTTGAGATCGTTCTTGTCGACGTCCAGCCCCGCGGCCGCACGGAAGAACCTCTCGAACCTGGCGATGGACATCACGGTCATGGTGGCACCCTCCGTCTGCGGGACCCGGGTGGCTCCCGGCCCCTGGGCTTCCCAGCCAGCCTGGCCGACGCGGACGCGCGAACGCATGCGCATGCCGGGCCCAATTAGCCCCTCCGTATTGCCCTGCCAGGCCTAGTGACCGGCTGCCCGGGGTCGTTGCACCCGAAGACGGAGGTCAGCGCGCCACGCGGCCTCGGCGTTACCCCGGTGGCGTCTGTGGGCACTTGGGATCGAGGGGCAGCCGACGAGGAGGATCCACGCATGCGGGTGTCGTCTCAGGGCGCTACGGTCGTGGCTCTGCTGGCGGATCCGTATGCGCCGACGGAGATCGCGCAGCGCATCGCCCGGACACTCTCCGCTCGGCTCGCCGACCAGTCGGGCCAGGCGCGACGGTTCGACGTCGAGGTGGTGAGCGAGCCCTTCACCTCGGGGACGGAGGACCCGCCTACTTTGATGCGCCGGATCATGGAGCGTGGGAGTGCGGAGAACTGGGACATCGTTGTGGCCCTCACTGACCTTCCGCTGCACTCACACGGACGCCGGCTCGCTGTGAATCTGAATCACGAACACGGCTTGGCCCTTCTCTCGCTTCCTTCACTGGGGGGCCTGCGGCTGCTGACGAGGGCCCGGCGAGCCGTCGAAGAAGCAGTCCTTGACTTGGCGGGCCCGCACACCACTGGGGCTGAGGCACCTCCGCGAAGTCAGACGATGCTCAGGCCCTTCGTCAATCGTCTCGCGCCTGTTCATCCGGGCCCGACCGACGAGGCGGAGACCGACGATCTTCGGTACGTCGTCAGCGGGCCGCGCGGTTACCTGCGAGTGCTCTTCGGCATGGTTCGCGCCAACCGGCCGTGGCGGTTGGTGACGGGCCTGTCGAAAGCCCTGGCGGCCGCACTCGCGACGGGGGCCATCGCCACCCTGGACTCCACCACCTGGAGCCTTGCCGAGGCCCTGAGTGCGCCACGCCTCGTGATCGCCATGGTCGGGTCCGTCGGGCTCATGATCGGCTGGCTGATCGTGGACGGGGAGCTGTGGCATCGATCAACAGAAGGCTCACCTGAGGCGAGGCAGAGGACCAGGCTCTACAACGTCTCGACGGTCGTGACCGTGGGTATCGGGGTGCTCGTCTGCTACGTGGGTCTGATGGTCATCAACTTGGTGTGGGCGCTGTTCATCCTCAACGACCAGGTGTTCGCTTCCATGACGCGAAACCCGCTGAACGCCGAGGAGTACGTGACGCTGGCCTGGTTCGTCGCTTCGGTCGCCACCGTGGGCGGCGCACTGGGATCAGGCCTGGAGAGCGACGAGGCGATCAGGGCGGCCGCCTACTCCAAGCGCGAACAGGAACGTCGTCACACGCTCCAGGGCGACCACGGTGACCAGCCCCCGAACTGAACCGAGACCGGCACAAGCAGCAAGGAGGCGGCGACGCGGCCGACGCGCCCCGGCAGGGGGTTCCGGCTAGGCTCACATGAGTGAGGTGGCTGCGGACCTTCGGAGAGGTCGTGCGATCCGGGCTCACGATCGAGGAGACGCGGCTGGAGCCTCTCCTCGCGCTGCGCACGGCCGCTGGGGTGGCGCTCGTCATCGGACCGGCGCTGTGGCTGGTCTCCCCTGCGTACGCCGCCTCCGCCGCCCTCGGTGCCTACTCCGCGGGTGCTGCCACCTTCCAGCGCACCTGGCGTCCGCGCAAGGTGATCGCGCTCGGCGCGGGCGCGGTTCTGGCGCTCAGCACCTTCGTGGGCTACCTGGCGGCCGGGCGACTCGTGACGTTCCTCCCGCTGCTGGCCGTATGGGCCTTTGCCGCGGGGATGGCGTGGGCCCTCGGCTCGACCGCCGGGATCGTCGCAGCGACGACGGTGGGCAGCATGCTGGTGACCATCACCCTGCCCACGAGCATCGGGCGAGCTCTGGAACACGCCGGGGTCATCGCGCTCGGAGGCGTGGCGCAGGCCGTGCTGATCCTGCTGTTCCCGATTCGCCGCTGGGGGGCGCATCGGGACGCGCTGGCCGACGCTCTGGCCGCCGTGGCCGACCACGCCCGCCGACTGCGGCACGACCCGACCGCCCCGTTCGACCCGGAGCCGCTGATGACGGCCCGGGACGCGGCCGCCGTGACGCCGTCACAGGCCCGCACCCGGCCCCCCGTCCTCCACGGCCCCCGAGGCCTCGCCGAGCGCATTCTGCCGGTGGTCGCCGCGCTCGCCGATCCGGACGTCGGCGCCCCGGCGGAGGGACCCGGGCGCGACCGAGCACGGGAGTTGCTCGGCGCGGCCGCCGACGTCCTGGACGCGGCCGCCCGTTCGATCCGCCGCGGCACTCCCGCCGAGATGCCGCCCCGGAGCGCGGACGTCCTGTGCTTCGACGAGGAGGGCGAGGTGCTGGAGGGGCCCGCCCGGCAGGCCGCCGAACGGCTCGTGGAACTGCTCGCCGAGGCGTGGGAGATTGCCAGGTGCGGCGAGGCGCGCGCCAAGGCGCCTACGCCGCCCGGCCCCGCGAGCGCCCAGTTCCTGGTCCGCCCGACCATGTTCCGGCTGCTCCCGGTCGTCGTTCGGGCGGTCCGCCGTGAACTCCGGCGGGACTCACCGGTGTTCCGGCACGCCGTCCGCCTGGCGGCGGTGGCCACGCTCGGCTATCTGCTCGCTTCCCGGCTACCCCTGGAACACGGCTACTGGGCGCCCATCGCCTCGGTGATGGTGATGCGGCCGGACTTCCACCAGACGTACGCGCGTGCGGTGGGGCGTTTCGCGGGGACGCTGGCGGGCGTTGCGCTCGCCACCGGGATGGTGCGGGCCCTGGGCCCGGACGCCCAGGTGTTCGGCGCGCTGGCGGTGGTCTCGGCGGCCCTGTCGTACACACTGCTCCGTACCGGCTACGCCTACTCCCAGTGCTTCACCGCCGCGTACGTCGTCTTCTTGCTCGGCATGGGCGGCCAGGCATGGGAGCAGACGGTCCCGGAGCGGGTAGTGCTCACCCTGCTCGGCGGGGCCCTGGCCATGCTGGCGTACGTGGTGTTCCCCGCATGGGAGACCCCTCGGCTGCCGGGCCGGCTGGCGGACTGGCTCGCCGCCGACGGCCGCTACGCGGCCGCAGTGCTCCGCAGCTACGCCGAACCGACCCGGGAGCATCGAGCCGCCATGCGCAGGGCCCTGCTGGCGAGCAGGGAGGCACGTGCCGCCTGGCAGGACGCTTATGACCAGGCGAGGCAGGAACCCGTCGGCCCCAGGGGGCTGACGTCGCGCGAGGCGGCGGATGCGCAGGAGGCGCTCGAGGAGTTCGACCGGGCGGCGATGCTCATGGAGAGCCAAGTCCCGCGGGTCGACAGCCGTTTCGTCCCCGAGGCGGAGCGGTTCGCCGAGGCCTTGGAGGCGGACACCGCGCAGGCATCGGAAGACGTGCGCGAGCACAGGAATCCGGACTGGGGGCGCCTGTCGAAGGCGCTCGACGCGTGGGAGGGCGTCATCGGGGACCGGAGCCCGGTGCTGCGGCGCGGTGCGAAACTGCAGAAGAGGGCCTTGGACAACCTCGCGACAGCCGTAAGTCGTACACCTCTGGAACGGGACGTCGGCTCCGCTCGCGAGGAGCGGCGGGTGCGGGCTGCCGGGGTTGCGGAAGGTGCGCGATCAGGACCGGCGCAAGGGAGTGGGTGAGGGCTCCGGCGACGAGGGCGCGGCGTGCTGTTGAACGGCTGGGCGAGCGGATCCCTCCCTGTGCTGGCACCTTGGGGGAAGCGGCGAGGCGCGACATCACCGCCGAGGCCTACCAGGCGGCAGGACGAGGGTCATGAGGCAGCCCGACTCGAACACGGACGGCAGGAACCTACGGCCCGCCCTGGCGGCGAAGGAGCAGGCCGAAGTCCGACGTGGCCGAAACGGAGGTACCCGCCTGGAGGACGGCGACTGGGACCTCAGTGTGTTTTCCACCGACCTGCCGAGCCGCGCGGATCACAGCCCGGTACGCGCCGAGGCCGACCATGAGCACGATGTCGCACTCCGTGGCGGGCGCACCGTGCCGGAGGACGCAGGCGCACTGGGAGTGTGTGATGAGTGCTGACCGCTACCGCGAGAGGAGTGAGGGTGACGTACTGGTCCTCGACGCCGGCTCTTCGAGCCTTCACATCGCGCTGTTCGCGGCGGACGGTGAACGGGTGGCGGATCGAGACGCCTCACAGCCCTCGGGGCCCGCTGCTGCGGCGGAACTGCGGAACCTCCTCAACGAGGTGCCCGCTCCCGCGGCGGTGGGTCACCGCATCGTTCACAGCGGTCCCCACCTGACTGGACACACGCTGATCGACGCACGCGTACGGGCTCTGCTGGCGGACGTCGCCGATCTCGCGCCGCTGCATGTGACCCCTGCCCTGCACATGGTCGATGCCGCACGAGAACTCCTGCCCGACGTTCCTCATGTCGCCTGCTTCGACACTGTCTTTCACAAGGATCTGCCGACACCGGCGCGCACGTACGCTGTGCCGGAGCGATGGCGAGCCGAATACGGGCTGCGCCGGTACGGCTTCCACGGGCTTTCCTACTCGTGGGCACTGCGGAGGACGGCGCAGGCTTTGGGCCGACCCCTCGACAATCTCCAGGTCGTGCTCGTGCACTTGGGAGGGGGCTGCTCGGCCTGCGCCGTCCGGAACGGACGCAGCGTGGACACCACCATGGGCTTCACTCCGCTGGAAGGCCTGGTGATGAGCCGACGCAGCGGCAGCGTCGACCCCGGCGCGCTGCTGTGGCTGCAGCGGCGGCACGGTCTGAGCGCGGACGAACTGGATGACGCACTCCACCGGCATTCCGGTCTGCTCGGCCTCTCCGGCACCTCGGGAGACACCCGGGACCTGGTGCGCGCCCGCGCGGAAGGCGACGCCGCGGCCGCGTTGGCGCTGGCGACGTTCACACTCAGCTGCCGCAGGGGCATCGCCTCGATGGCGGCCTCGCTGGATCGGCTGGACGCGCTGGCCTTCACCGGGGAGATCGGCGAGGACCAGCCCGAGGTACGCGAGGAGATCTGCTCGGCCCTGACCGTTCTCGGTGTACGAGGCGGGCTGCTCGTCCCCGATCTGGAAGATCTGATGCGGGAAGGCCACCGACGCATCGATCAGGCGGGGAGAGGTGTCCCGGTCCTCGTGGTCGCAACCGGCGAGACACACCAGATCGCCGCCGAGACCCGACGGGTGCTCGGCATTGCTGACGGGGTGGGGTAATTGTCACTATTCGGACTGTCTGTTGTCACACCTTGCGAATGGCCAGTCGGGTTGTCAACGGGTAACGGATGTCGCCTTCGAGGTCGACCACCTGGGCGAGGCCACTGTACGCGTGCCGGCTCCTACTACGGCCACCTCGGGAACCCGGTCCATTCGATCGCCCCCCTTCGCGTCCCGGAGACTTTCACCCGGTGGGTGCCTGGCCCCTTCTTCTCCAGCGTCACACCGGTCAGAGCTGTGTCAAGCGGCCTCCTCGGACGGGCGGCCCTGGGCGACCGGGGAAGCGTCGCGTGGCCGGCCGCCCTGACCTCAAGGAGGATCCGGATCCGTCTGCGGCCGTCGCCCCGCACCCAGCGGGGAACGGAGCGCCGGCCGTTCGGGGGCGTGGCAGGCGTTGCGGTCAGGAGTTGACGATGCGGCGCACGTTGTCGACGGCACCGCAACCTTCCTTCAGCTGACGCTCGCGCTCTTCCACGAACGCCTCGCCCAGTTCCTCGCGGCGCTCCATGGCCACGTTCTCGCGCGCTCCGTTGAGGATGGTGCGCTCCTCCTCGTCGGCGTGATGGGTGACGGCCTGAACGAGATCTTCCAGCTTCTCGTCCCACTCCTCGGAGCCGACCTCGTCGACTTGCAGGAGTTCCAGGAGTGCCTTGTTGCCCTCCTCGTGCTCCTCCTCGCCGTGTTCCACCTCTTCGTCGTCGATCTTCTTGTAGCGCTTGAGCGCGGGATAGACCTTCGCCTCTTCCGCCAGTGCGTGCGCGATCAGCAGATCGGAGAACTCCCGCAAAGCGGCGGCCCGGTCGGCTTCGACGCTGCGCATCAGGCGAAAGAGCTCCTCCATCTTCCGGTGGTCCTGAAGAATGAGTTCAACGACGTCTCGTGTCTCCGCCATGGGAACAAGCCTCACTTTCGTGCGGGGGGAGCTTGCCGAGATCCTGCTACCCCGTCCACGGGGGTTCAGCGGGACTGCCCGATCGGACGACGAGCGATCCCTCGGACGGCGGCCTGCACAGCCTCGGGGGAAGACGGCGGTCCGACTGCACGGAACCGCGGCCCCCGCATCCCCGCCAAGCCGGAGGCGAAGACCTCCGGGGACCACGCGCTCGGGTCTCACCACCAAGGAGACCCGGCCGGAGCTCCGGCGTTCAGTGGCTCCCTGGTGTCCGTCCGCCCGTTGGGACGTTGTCGGCGTCCGCCGCCTGCGTATCAGCCACGTCGTCGGGCAGGGCCGGGAGCAACTCGAAGACGCCCGCCAGACCGGCGTGCCGGAGGGTCCACCGGAAGAAGGTGCTGTCGGTGACCAGGCGTAGTCGGCCGCGTCGTGCCCTGACCCGGTTCCGTGCCCGGCACAGGGCCCTCAGCCCGGCGCAGTCCATGAACGACACCGGACCCAGGTTCAGCACCAGGTCGGGGCGCCCACCGGCGGTCAGTACGTCCAGGCGCGCCATCAGCCCCGGTGCCGTGAGCAGGTCGATCTCACCACGCACGGTCACCACGGTGGTGCCGCCGACCGCGCGCTCCGTGAGATGCGGAGGGGTTCCGATGGAACGATCGGACATGGTCCCAGCAAACCGGGTGAAGAGGTGCCCTGACAGGGCCGACCGGTCCTGGTACCCGGGTCCGGTGGGGCCTGCCTGGTGCGGCCGTGGACAGACCGCCGGAACAGACTCCGGTCGGTCGTCGGACGGGTCCGTCCGGCCCATGCGCCGTCCGCCGGGCCGCGACAAGCTGGAATAGGCGGTGCAGTCCCGGCATCGTGCCATCGGCCGGAAGGTGGGAACGCCATGAAGGGCTACGTTTTTCACAGCCCCGGACAGTCCGCCTGGGAGGACGTCCCGGACCCCGGTATCAAGGAGGCGACGGACGCGATCGTGCGCGTCGACACCGTCACCATCTGCGGGACGGACCTGCACATCCTCAAAGGCGACGTGCCCGAGGTGCGCCCCGGCACGGTGCTGGGGCACGAGGCGGTCGGTGAGATCGTCGACGTCGGCGGTGACGTGCGCACCGTGCGGCCGGGGGATCGAGTTCTCGTCTCATGCATCACCGCCTGCGGCCGCTGTCGGTACTGCCGGGAGAGCATGTACGGCCAGTGCCGGGGCGGCGGAGGCTGGATCCTGGGCCACCTGATCGACGGCACCCAGGCCGAGTACGTGCGCGTGCCGTACGCCGATCTCTCCGTGCACCCACTGCCCAGCGTCCTGGACAGCAGGGACGCGGTGCTGCTGGCCGACATCTTCCCGACCGCCTACGAGGTCGGTGTGCTGAACGGGCACGTACGGCCCGGGGACACCGTCGTCATCGTGGGCGCTGGTCCCATCGGGCTCGCGGCCATCGCCACGGCCAAGCTGTTCGCACCGGAGCGGATCGTCGCCGTGGACCTCGTCGCCGCGCGACTGGAGGCGGCCAGGCAGCTCGGCGCGGACGCGGTGGCGGACGCCCGGGAAGTCCCCGAGCAGCTGATCGAGGACCTCACCGACGGGCTCGGCGCGGACGTGGCCGTCGAGGCCGTCGGCGTGCCGGAGAGCTTCGAGATCTGCACGCGCATGGTGCGGCCCGGCGGGCACGTGGCCAACGTCGGCGTGCACGGCAAGCCCGCGACCCTGCACCTGGAGGACCTGTGGATCAAGAACGTGACCATCACCACGGGCCTGGTCGACACGTACTCCACCCCCACCCTGCTCCGGATGGCGGCCGCCGGCCGGCTGCCCACCGGGCAGCTGGTCACTCACACCTTCCCACTGACACGCATGCAGGAGGCGTACGACGTCTTCGCCCACGCCTCCGACACCGGTGCGCTCAAGGTTGTGCTCGGCGGGGAGCAGCACGAGGTCGTCCCGGCTCGGGCGGCCTGACGACCGACGTGTTGCCGGCCGCCCGTGCCGGCCATCGGGCTTCACGCCTTCAGCGCGATGGTGATCTCCGGCGGTTGGTGCAGTGTGCTGCGGACCGTGCAGGGGGACGCGACGGCCGACATGGCCGCGTGGCGCTGGGCGGAGGCGGCGGGCGGCGGGACGACGGTGACACGCACGGACGTGACGCGATCCGGGCGGTCGGGAGCCTCGGCCCGAGCGGTGCGGGCCGTGACGGTGCAGATACGTCCCGCGTAGAGGGCGACGCAGGCGGCCAACTCCAGGGTGTGGTCGAGGCCGAAGGTGTGCGTGACCAGCTGTGAGACGTGCAGGCGGCCGAACCTCACCAGTTCGCGTCCACCTGGCCCATGCTGATCATCACGTTCTTACGCCACAGGGGATTCGAAATGCAGCGTGACCGGCTTGTCGTGCGTGCCGGTGTTGTCGATGTGCCCTCCCGCGCGGACGGCGCGGGTGCACAGGACGAAGCCGTCCGGTTCGCCTGATACCTCGATGACCATGTCGGCACCCGGTCCCTCGGACAGATCGGCGATCATCCTCCGGCTCCGCCAGGTTCACCGGGCCGGAGTTCCCGCCTGGCTCAAGGCATTGGTCCCACTGGCCTCCCGTGGCGGCGGGGTCAGTCATGCGGTACGACGGCGACGGGGCAGCGACCGTGATGGATGGCCGCCTGCGCCACGTGACCCAATTGGGGAGCCATACCTCCAGGACGGTGCGCGCGTCGGCCGACCACCAGCAGAGTGGCGCCTTCGGCAGCCCGTACGACGGCCTTGGCGGGGCTTTCGAGAAGCACGTCGTCGGCCACGTCCACCTGCGGGTACTTCGCGCGCCAGGGGTGGAGCGCCTTGCCCAGCTCGTTCGACGCGTCCCGCGTGATCTCCTCGCTGACGTTGTGGTCCACACCCCAGGGAACGTGCGCGTGGAGCGGCACGCTTCGGCCGTGGACGGCTTGGAGGGGAAGGCCTCTGGCGGCAGCGGTATGGAAGGCGAAGTCGAGCAGGTCGTCGGACGAACCGTGCATTTTCAGGGCCACCACCACACGGCCTGCGGATGCCGGAACCACCCCTTCCTCCCCGGTTCCGGCGCGGACGAGGACCACTGGCCGCTCCGCCCGTGCCACGACGGGCATGCTCACGTCGCCGAGGAAGTAACTCTGGACGGGCTCCAGCCCCCGTGAACCGAGCACGAGTATCTCGGACTCGGATGCCGCTTGGAGCAGGGCGTTCTGGGCATCGTCCGCGACCAGGTTCCCGACGATGGTCAGGCCCGGGTGATGTGCCTGGAGTTCCGCCTGGGCGCTGTGGACAAAACGCTTCGCCCAGTAGTTCTGATCGACTTCCGAGGGGAGGTGCGTCGGCTCCGGTGCCAGCAGCGGCCAGGCGTGCAGCAGACGGAGGGTGAGCTTGCGCTTCTCGGCCTCCTCGGCGGCCCAGCGGGCGGCGGCAAGACTGGCCGGTGAGCCGTCCAGGCCCACGGTGACGGCTGGTTGCATGGCGGCGGCCTCCGTCTCGTACGAAGCTGGAGATGGCGGTGGATGACGGTGCGCGAATCCGACGGTGCGGACGGTCCGGACATCGTCGCCATGCCGGGATGGCATGGCGGGTTCTCTCATTCGAGGAGTACCTCAATCCCCGCCGTGGCGCATGTGGACCGCAAGGTGCGCCAGACGCGGAACCCGGGCGAGCGGAGGCAGGGGGCGGGACCGCAAGGGAGGGTGCTTCCACGGTGCCCCTGCCGAGCGCTTTTGCGCCGGGGCTCGGCGCCTCGGTCAGCCGACGGGTGATCGACGGACCGGCACGCCGGCCCTGCTGGAGGCGGCCTGCGGGCGGACCTGCTGGTCGTCGGGGCCCGCGGACGACAAGGGCACCCGGGCCTGCAACTGGGACTGATCAACCATGACAGCCAGCCCCGGCGGGACCGGAAGTCGTCCGCCCAGGGACTTTCGGCCCTGTGACCGGAGGCCGCCGCCGTCCGATGGTGGGAACAAAGCAGTGGGGGAACGGACCAGCCACTTGCTGGAGGCCGAGTCATGAGCGCACGGAATTCACCGCACCCGTCCGGTCCGCCCCCGCGCCCGGAGCATGCGGCCAAGGGCGTCACCCCTCTGCGACGTACGTCCGATCGATGCGAGTCCTGGGTTCGCGGCCTGCTGATGCTGCTCCTCGTGCTCGGCCTGCCCGTGGCCGCGGTCAGCGCGGGGCTGGCGGCGTACGAGTCGTCGATGCACACCGTGCAAGCCCAGTCGGCGGATCGGCATGAGGTCACCGCCCGGCTGACGTCGGAGGTCAAGGGCGACCCCGAAGAGGGGAAGCGACAGGCGCAGGTCCGCTGGACCGACGACAACGGCACGGTGCGGACGGGGACGACCCTCGTGACGGCGGGAACGGTGAAGGGCGCCGCCGTGCGGGTGTGGGTGGACCGGGAGGGGACCGTCACCAGTCCGCCGATGAACGAGCTCACCGCACAGACAAACGGCTGGTTCGCGGGCGGTATGGCCGCGATCGGCGTGGGCGCGGGAGTCTACGCGGCCCGGGCAGGCATGCGCTGGGTGCTGGACCGGAGAAGGTACGCGCAGTGGGACGCCGAGTGGGATCTGGTCGAGCCCTTGTGGTCCGCGCGCTTCCACCGCTGACGGACAGCAAACCCGGACGGGAGCCGAGGAGGCGAGGCTGATGTCCGACGCGTCCGCGCTACCTCGACCGCGGCAGGACCTTCAGCCCCTGCTCGGCCTGGAGTTCACCGGTGACGTGCGGGCGGTGCCGGAAGGACGGATCGTGCCGGCGGGGGAGCCCCTGCTGGAGGTGACCGCGCCGCTCCCGCAGGCGCAGCCGGCCGGGACGTACGTCCTCAACCAGCTCAGCCACCAGACCGCCATCGCCTCGAGGACCGCACGATGCGTTCTCGCGGCGGCCGGGCATCCGGTTGTGGTTGCCCGGGTGAGGAAACAAGGCAAGGAGGTCAGCCATGACACAGCCCGCACGACACAGCAGAGGTGGGCTTTCGGCAGCCCTGCATGAACTGGACGATCTGCGAACCCGGATGGACCAGCTCATGCACGCCGTCTTCCCCGTCGGCGCCTACCCCGAGTTCGGCACGGTGGAGCCGTGGGCGCCGCTGGCCGATGTCGTGGACACCGAGGACGCCTACCTGGTGGAACTGGAGCTTCCCGGCGTGGACAAGGACCAGATCACCGTGGAGGTCGCGGAGGGCGAGCTCGACATCCGCGGTGAGATCAAGGAGAAGGAAGAAACCGGGGTGGTCCGCAGGCACACCCGCCGCAAAGGGCAGTTCGACTACCGCACGACTCTGCCGCCGAACTCCGACACCGAGCACATCAGCGCGGACCTGACGAGCGGAGTCCTCACGGTGCGCGTCCCGAAAACCGAGACGGGGAAGGCGCACCGCATCGAGATCACGGGCTGAGCCGGGTTGGGCGCGTCCGTCCAGTCCCCCTGTGCGAGGCCGACGGCTCCGCAGGCCTCGCACGGCCACCATCTGGCGTGTCTCCGAGGTGGTATGTGAGGCGCTCGGTGATGTCGTCGCGGATGCCGTCGTCCCCGCCTCTCCGCAACAGGGGCCCGGTCGCCCCATGCGGCCGCCTGCCTCGCGTGGCACGTTGGATACAGCACCCATCTGAGGAGAGGGCGGCGATCATGCGAGCTCACCTCGGCGACCAACTCGTCATCGAAAGCCAGAAGACCGGCGCGACCAGGCGCGACGGCGAGATCGTCGGACTCCACCACGAGGACGGAACGCCCCCGTACGACGTGCGCTGGTCGGACACGGACGAAGTGACGCTCGTCTTCCCCGGGCCCGACGCGCACATCCGGCACACGGAGCACGGGCAGCCCGGCACCACCCGCGGATCTTCCGCGCCGGACAGGGGCGAGGCGGAGGCCGGGTCCGCGGCCGCTCCGCCGACCGGGGCACCCGGTCCGGGCGACATCGGCCGGCGCGTGGCCGTCGAACGCCGCAGGCGTGGGCTGAGCCGGGAGGAAACGGCCCGACGCGCCCGAATGTCGCCGGAGTACCTGGCTTATCTGGAGGAACAGTCGGCTGACCCGAGCATGGCGACTCTCCTCAGGCTGGCCGACGCGTTGGGCACCACAGCCACGGCCCTCCGCGGGGCGGGCGTCGACCTGCCACCCGGTCAGGGTCACGCATTGCTGCATCCACGACTGCGGGACCTCAGCCCGGAGGAATGCCGCCACCTGCTGTCCACGCACGGCGTGGGGCGCATCGCGGTATCGACGCCCGACGGCCGCCCCGCGGTAGTCCCGGTCAACTACGAGGTCGTGGAGGGCGAGATCGTCTTCCGGACCATGCCGGACTCCGTGCCCGCGGCGGCTGTCGGAAGGGAGGTCGCCTTCGAGGTCGACCACGTGGACGAGGCGATGAGCCAGGGCTGGAGCGTGCTCGCGGTCGGCCCCGCGAACGCCGTCACCGAGCCCGACGCCGTGCGCGGGCTCGTCAAGCGCGCGCACACCGAGCCGTGGGCGGGCGGCGCACGCGATATGTGGGTGTCGATCCGTCCCGCCCACCTCACGGGCCGGCGCATCACTCCCGCCGACCAGTAGGCGCCCACGGGCCATGAAGGAGCGGCCGACCTCGTGGCATCTGCGGGAGGTGCTGGAACTGGTCCAGGCCGCGGCACGCAACATCACCGACCTCGGCGGTGGAGAGGACCTGGCGCGGTGGACGCCTACCGACGTCCCGTCGGCCGGGACCGCAGACGACCGAGTCCCGCCGTACGCCTTCGGGCCGCGCAAGCGCGGGGCAGGGCCCCATGCGCGATGGACGGAACGGCAGCCGCGCGCCGCCTGGGCGTCAGGTGCTGATCCGGGTGCCCTGCCTGCCCGCTCCACCCGACCGAAGGGACTCCGCTGAGCTCGTCCCTTCCGCGCTTGGACACCTGTGTCTTCGGTTCACCTGCTTGATGGCCGAGGGCGGTCCGCACAGAATGGCGCGTGTGGATGCCTCCCGTACACCCGACCCCGGTCTGTTCGGGCCGGACTCGGTGACCTGGCAGATGCACGGTGATCCGATGATGTGGATCGCCGGAGTACGCGCGCTCTACCTGCAGGCCCTGCACCCGAGGGCGGTGCGCGGCGTCATGCAGAACTCCGACTTCCGGCACGACGCGTGGGGCCGGCTGCTGCGTACCGCCAACTTCGTCGGGACCATCTCGTACGGCACCGGCGAGGCGGCCGAGAAGGCCGGTGCCCGGGTGCGGAAGATCCACGCCAAGCTGCGGGCCACCGACCCCGGCACCGGTGAGGAGTACGGGGTCGACGAACCCGAGCTGCTGCTGTGGGTTCACTGCGCCGAGATCGACTCCTACCTGAGCGTCGCGCGGCGGTCGGGGTTCCGGCTCACCGACTCCGAGGCCGACCGGTACATCCGCGAACAGCGCGTCAGCGCACGGCTGGTGGGGCTCGACCCCGAGGACGTGCCCGCCGACCAGGCCGAGATGGCGGCGTACTTCGAGAAGGTGCGCCCCGATTTGGCCGCCGGAGCAGAAGCACGCGCGGCGGACGACTTCCTGCTCCGTCCGCCGACGCACCCCCTGCTGGTCCCGGCGCGCGCTGTGGTGTGGCGGCGCGTGGCGCAACTGGCGTACGCCGCCCTGCCGCCGTACGCCCACGAGCTGTACGGCAGACCGGCCCCCCAACCGGCCGCCGTCGTCCGTCAGTTGCGTGTCGCGGGCATGGTGCTACGGCGCATTCCCGCACGGCTGCGCTGGCAGCTGCCGCCCAAACACATCCTGCGGGCCATGGACCGGATCGGTCCGGGCGCGCGCCCGGCACCGTACAAACTCGGACGACAGCTCGCCATACTGGACGAGCCGGGGGAGGGCGGGCATCACAGCGACGGGGGCGAGCGCGGGAGATGGGGGACAGCAGGCTGATCCACGGCCGGTACCGGTTGCTGGATCCGATCGGGCGCGGCGGCATGGGCGAGGTGTGGCGGGCGCGCGACGAGTCGCTCGGTCGTCAGGTTGCCGTCAAGTGCCTCAAACCGCTGGGAGCGCACCACGACCAGTCCTTCACCCGTGTCCTCAGGGAGCGCTTCCGACGAGAGGCCCGGGTGGCCGCCGCCCTGCAGCACCGCGGCGTCACGGTCGTCCATGACTTCGGCGAGTCCGACGGCGTCCTCTATCTCGTGATGGAACTGCTGGAGGGACGCAACCTCAGTCAGCTGCTGGAGGACAACAAGCACCATCCGCTGCCCGTGCCGGCCGTCGTCGACATCGCCGACCAGGTCACCGCCGCCCTCGCCTACACCCATCAACAGGGCATCGTGCACCGCGACTTGAAACCCGCGAACATCGTGCGGCTGACCGACGGCACCGTGAAGATCTGCGACTTCGGCATCGCCCGCCTCGGCGCCGACATCGGCTTCACCTCCCGGCTCACCGGCACCGGCATCGCCATGGGCACCCCGCACTACATGTCCCCGGAACAGATCGGCGGCGCGGAGGTGGACCAGCGCAGCGACCTGTACTCGCTGGGCTGTGTCCTCTACGAGATCGCCACCGGCGTACCGCCCTTCGACCTCGACGACGCCTGGGCCGTCCTCGTCGGCCACCGCGACACCCCGCCGCGACCACCCCGCGAACACCGCTTTGAACTCCCCGCGTACCTGGAGAAGGTCATCCTCGACCTGCTGGCCAAGCGCCCCGAGGACCGGCCGCACGACGCCCGTGAGGTGGCCCGCCGCATCGGCCTCGGCCGCGGCACCCCGACGTACGTGCCGACCGTCGTCACCCCCCGCCCCGCGCCGCGCCCGCCCGAGCCCGTCGGCCGCGAGACCCGGCTGCCGTCCTGGACCCAGGGCATGACCACCGGCCACAAGGCCACCGGCGCCGGACTGCGCAGCACACCCCCGGACGCCGGAGCCGGACTGACCGGCGAGTGGATCCCCCGTCCGTCGGGCGGCCGGCCCGAGGAGCCCGCCACCCAGGATCCGCCCGCCCCCGACACGGGGGCACTCACCGCGCTCGCCGGACGGCACAACGCGGGGCTCAGCCTCGGGCGCCTCGGCCGCTGGGCGGAGGCCGGCGAGGTCCACCGGGCCGTCGCCGCCGAGCGCGAGCACCTGCTCGGACCCGAGCACCCCGACACCCTCGCCAGCCGCTTCGAGGTCGCCTTCACCCTCAGCCGCACCGGCCGCGCAGCCGACGCCCTGCGCGAGTACAAGCACGTCGCCCGGGCCAGGAGCCTGGCGCTCGGCCCCGACCACCCGGAAACGCTCGCCGCCCGCCAGGAAATGGCCTACGTGCTCGGCCAGTTGGGCCGTCACTTCGACGCCCACCAGGTCTACCAGTCGGTGCTCGCCGCCCGTGAGCGGACCATGGGCGCCGAACACCCCGACACCCTGCGCTGCCGCCACAACCTGGCCTTCAACCTCAGCCGGCTCGGCCGCCTGGAGGACTCGTACCGCATGGCCCGCGAGGTCGCCGCCGCACGTGCCAGGGTGCTCGGCCCGGACCACCCGGAAACCCTCGTCACTCGGTACGAAGTCGCTTACGCACTGGGTCAGTTGGGTCGCTGGGCGGAGGCCCTGCACACCTACCGCGAGGTCGCCGAGGCCCGCGCCCAGGCGCTCGGCCCCGACCACGCCGACACCCTCGCCGCCCGCTACGAGGTCGGCATCAGCCTCGGCCGGCTCGGCCGCAGCGCGGAGGCCCTCCAGCTGTACCGCGAGCTGATCGAGGACCGCACCCGGGTGCACGGCCCCACCCACCCCGAGACCCTGCGCGCCCGCCACGGCCTAGGCGTCAACCTCGGCCGGCTCGGGCGATGGGAGGAGGCCCTCGCCGAGTCCCGCGACGTCTGCGCGATCCGCGAACGCGTCCTCGGCGCCGACCACCCCGACACCCTGGTCAGCCGCCGCGAGGTCGCCGTCGGGCTCGGCTGGCTCGGCCGCTGGCCCGACGCGCTCACCGAGTACCGCGGGGTCGCCCAGGCCCGCGAACGCGTCCTGGGCGCGGCCCACCCCGACACCCTCGCCAGCCGCAACGACGAGGCCCACTGCCTGGAACAACTGGGCCGCGCCGCCGAGGCCGTCGACCTGTACCGCAGGGTCGCGGCGCTGCGGCAGCAGCACGCGACGGGCGGCCACTGACCCCGGCCCCGGCCCTCGGAGCCGACCGGACCTGTTCGCTCCGCAGCCCTGGCCGACCTAGATCATCTCGTGTTACGAAGGACCATGCCTGCACACGAGGGACACCCGGGACATCGCGCGTACGACGCCGTCATCGTCGGAGGCGGCCACAACGGTCTGGTCGCCGCCACCTATCTGGCCCGGGCCGGACGGTCCGTGCTGGTGCTGGAGCGGCTGGACCACACCGGCGGCGCCGCCATCTCCACCCGCCCCTTCGCGGGCGTGGACGCACGGCTGTCCCGCTACTCCTACCTGGTCAGCCTGCTTCCCAAGAAGATCGTGCGGGACCTCGGCCTGAACTTCCGGGTCCGCACCCGCACCGTCTCCTCGTACACCCCCGTGGAGCGGGCCGGACAGTCCACCGGCCTGCTCGTCGGCGGCGGTGAACGGCGCACCCGGGAGGCGTTCGGCAGGCTCACCGGCGGGGAGCGCGAGTACGCCGCCTGGCAGCGCTTCTACGGCCTGACCGGGGAGGTCGCCCAGCGGGTCTTCCCCACGCTCACCGAACCGCTGCCCACCCGCGAGGAGCTGCGCCGCCGCGTCGACGACGAGGAGGCCTGGCGGATCCTGTTCGAGGAGCCCATCGGCACCGCCATCGAGGACCGCTTCAGCGACGACCTCGTGCGCGGAGTCGTCCTCACCGACGCCCTCATCGGCACCTTCGCCGACGCCCACGACCCCTCCCTGAAGCAGAACCGCTGCTTCCTCTACCACGTCATCGGCGGCGGCACCGGCGCCTGGGACGTGCCCGTCGGCGGCATGGGCGCCCTCACCGACGCGATCGCGGGGGCGGCCCGGGCGGCCGGCGTCGTCTTCGCCACCGGCCACGAGGCCGTACGGATCGACACGGACGGCACGAGGGCCGAGGTCACCTACCGCACCGCCGACGGCGAGGGCGTCGCCGCCGCCCGGCACGTCCTGGTGGGCGCCTCCCCCCAGGAGCTGGCCGCGCTGACCGGAACCACCCCCGCGGATCCCGCCGAGGGCGCCCAGCTGAAGGTGAACATGCTGCTCAAGCGGCTGCCCCGGCTGAAGGACGGTTCCGTCGACCCGCGCGAGGCGTTCTCCGGGACCTTCCACATCGCCGAGGGTTACGAACAGCTGGCCACCGCCCACGCCCAGGCCGCCGCGGGCGAACTGCCCACCGCCCCGCCCTCGGAGATCTACTGCCACTCGCTCACCGACCCGACGATCCTCGGCCCCGACCTCGTCGACCGCGGCTACCAGACGCTCACCCTCTTCGGACTGCACACGCCGGCCCGGCTCTTCGCGCGCGACAACGACGCCGTACGCGAGGAGCTGCTCAAGTCGACGCTGGCGCAGCTCGACGCCCATCTGGCCGAACCCCTCGCCGACTGTCTGGCGACCGACGCCGAGGGAAGGCCGTGCATCGAGGCGAAGACCCCGCTCGACCTGGAACGGGACCTGCGCCTGCCGGGCGGCAACATCTTCCACCGCGACCTGTCCTGGCCCCACGCCCAGGACGGCACGGGCCGCTGGGGCGTGGAGACGGAGCACGCGAACGTCCTGCTGTGCGGGGCGGGCGCGGTGCGCGGGGGAGGGGTGAGCGGGGTGCCGGGGCACAATGCGGCGATGGCGGTGCTGGAGGGTTCGTAGGCCCTCCGAGAACCTGCCCCTTCGGAAACCCGCGACCTTCGAAAGCCAGGGCCCTTCGAGAACCTAGGCCCACAT
This sequence comes from Streptomyces sp. NPDC003635, assembly GCF_053587635.1. Taxonomy (NCBI): domain Bacteria; kingdom Bacillati; phylum Actinomycetota; class Actinomycetes; order Kitasatosporales; family Streptomycetaceae; genus Streptomyces; species Streptomyces sp. NPDC003635. Next base: position 117,702 of record NZ_JBSFOK010000013.1, read on the forward strand.
GCCGCCGTCCACCCGCAGCACCGTCCCCGTGACGTACGACGCGCGGTCGCTCAGCAGCCAGGCCGCCGCCTCGGCGACCTCCTCCGGGGCGGCGGCGCGGCGCAAGGGGGCCTGGGCGATGAGCTGGTCGATGGTGCCGGGCGTGTTCGCGTCCCACTCGTGGAGCATCTCGGTGAGCGTGGTGCCCGGTGAGACGGCGTTGACCCGGATGCCCTCGGGGCCGTAGGTGGTGGCGGCGGACGAGGTGAGGCTGTTGACCGCCCGCTTCAGGGCGCCGTACGCGGGCAGCCACGGGTTGGCCATGAGGCTGCCGACGCTGGAGGTGTTGACGATCGCCCCGCCTCCGGCGGTGGCCCGGATGGCGGCGATCTCGGCGTTCATGGCCAGCCAGACGCCCTTGAGGTTGACGGTGTAGAGCCGGTCGAAGTCGGACTCCGGGAGCTGGTCCATCGGGCCGGGCGGCTGGGCCGTCGCCGCGTTGTTGAAGGCGATGTCGAGCCGTCCGTACAGCTCGACGGCCCGGTCCACGGCGGCGCGCAGGCTGTCGGGGTCCGCCAGGTCGCATACGAAGTGGTCGGCCGTGCCCCCGGCCGCCGTGATCTCCTCGGTGACCGCCTTGAGCTGGGCCTCGGTGCGGGCCGCGAGCAGGACGCGGGCGCCTTCGCGGGCGAAGAGCTTCGCGGCCGCCGCGCCGATGCCTCGTCCGGCACCGGTGACGAAGGCGACCTTGTCGGCGAGCAGGGGAGTGATTGCGGTGGTGTCTGTCATGCCGTCGAGCCTGCGACCCGGCGCGGTGGGCATCCAGGCACCGCCAGTACCTGGCTGCGCTCACCCGGGCCCGCGCACACTGAAGGCGTGGACCGACGAGAACTGGCCGACTTCCTGCGCGGCCGACGCGAGCGCATCACCCCCGCCGACGTGGGGCTGCCCGCCGGACCGCGCCGCCGCACGCCGGGGCTGCGCCGCGAGGAGGTGGCGCAGCTGGCGTACATCTCCACCGAGTACTACACCAGGCTCGAACAGGCCCGCGGCCCGCACCCGTCGCGGGAGGTGCTGGCCCAGCTCGCCCGCGCCCTGCGCCTGTCCGACCCCGAGCGCGACCACCTGCACCATCTCGCGGGCACCCCGCCCGCGCCGCCGCCGGGCCCTTCGCGCGAGGTCCGCCAGAGCATCGTCGACCTGCTGCGCAGGCTGCCGCAGGCCGCTGCGATCGTGATCTCGGCGACGTACGAGGTCATCGCCTGGAACGAGCTGGCGGCCGCCCTGATGGAGGACTTCTCCGCGCTGCCCCGCCGCGACCGCAACCTGATCCGGCGCTGCTTCCTCGGCCCGTACCGTGAGGGGCGACCGCTGTACGGCGTCTCGGACGCCGACGAGTTCGCCGCCTCGGCCACCAACGACCTGCGAGCCGCCGCGGCCCGCTATCCGGGCGACCCCGAAGTGGCCGGTCTCGTCGCCGAACTCCTCGCGGGCAGCGAGAAGTTCGCCCGCCTGTGGGCCCAGCACTGCGTGATCGCCCGGCCCGCCCTGCACAAGACCTTCGACCACCCGCTGGTCGGGCAGGTCTCCGTCAACTGCGATGTCCTGGACATCACCGACCGCGACCAGCGCGTCGTCATCTACACCGCCGAGCCGGGCTCACGCTCCGAGGAGGCACTACGGCTGCTGTCGGTGGTCGGCACCCAGAGGATGGACGTCCCTGGGTGAACCCCTTGCTCAACTGACCCATACGGCCAGGCGGATGCTGTCAGGCGGCGTGCAGGCGCCGATCGTGACCGGTGACGTCGCGGACCTCGGCGATCAGGCGCGTGATCACCGGTTGCGGGGCGGTGTCGGGCCACACCACCGCCAGGTCGAAGGGTTCCGCGTCCGTGACCGGGATCCAGCGCACGTTGCCCGCGGGCACCAGCGACTCCAGCGGTTTGGGGGCGAACCAGACTCCCCTGCCCTGGCCGACCTGCAGCATGCAGTCCTCCACGGTGGGCACGATCGGGCCACTGGGTGCGGGACGTCCGTCGGGCCGGGGGTCCGCGATCCAGAACCGATCGGCCTCCGGCGAGGCGAGGACGTCGGGACGCACCACGGGGTCGTCGGCGAGCTCGGTGAGCGTCAGCGAGGGACGGTCGGCGAGCGGGTGACGGGCGGAGAGCACCACGGCCCGGGGATCCGTGCGGACGACCGCGGTGTGCAGGCCCACGTCGCCGACCGGCAGCCACATGAAGGCCGCGTCCGCGTGCCCGTCGCGGAGGAGCGCGAGTTCCTGCCGGGGCGTCTGCGCACCCTTCAACGCCACGCGCAGACCCGGGACCGCCGCCTCCAGGGCATCGGCGACGTCGACGGCGAAGAGTGTGGTGGCGGCGGGACAGCAGGCCAGGCGAAGGGTGCCGGACTGGGCGTTCGCCGCGGCACGGACACGTGCCGCCAGGCGGTCCACGCCGTCGACGACGGTCGCACCCCCGGCGGCGAGTTCCTCTCCGGCGGGGGTGAGCAGCACACCGCGTGACGTGCGGACCAACAGGGTCACGCCCAGGGCGCGTTCGAGCTGTCGCACGTGCGTCGAGACCGCCTGCTGCGTCAGATGGAGTTCCGTCCCGGCGCCGGTGATGGACCGCCGCCGGGCCACGGCCAGAAACGACCGCAGGTGCCGCAGATCGATGTCGCTCACGTCCAACACCCTAACTCCCACAGTGATGTTGGGTGGCAGCCACAAGATTCCGTTGTTTCCGTCCGTGGCGCCGTCGTGCACACAATCCTCCTGTCCGGCAAAGCCGTCGAGCCCTGCTCGACGTCATGACAGGGGAGACCAGTGAGCACGACCGAACAGTCGGCCCTCGCGGGGGAGACCCGACGCCTCCTGGAGCGCCAGGCCGTCGTCGACGTCTGCACGCGCATGGCGTGGCACTCCGACCAGCGCGAGTTGGAGGCGCTGAAGTCCGTGTTCGCCGACGAGGTACGCCTCGACTGCACGAGCCTCAACGGCGGCGAGCCCGCCGTGCTGTCGCCGGAGCAGATCGTGGACGCCTGGTCCCAGGTGCTGGGCGGGTACGACGTGACCCAGCACCTGCTCGCCAACCACCTGGTGACGCTGGCGGACGACACCGCGGTGTGCACCGCGGCGTTCCACGCCACCCACCGGCTGGCGAACCCGTTCGGGGCACCGCTGTGGACGCTCGGCGGCACCTACCGGTTCGACTTCGTCCGCGTCGGCGGCGCGTGGCGGATCAGCGCGGTGGTGATGAACGCGACCTGGGCCGACGGCAACAAGGCACTGGTGACGCCGGCCGCGAAGGCCGCCGGATGACCCGGCGGCACAGCGCAGTACTGCTGGCCGCCCTTGTTCTCACGCCGGCCTGCTCGGCCGAGTCCGGGACCGCCGGAGCGCCCCCGTCGGGTTCCGGTGGACCTGTGGTGTCGACGGCGGCCCCGGCCGACTCCGGGCCGGTCCCGCGGAACGAACTGCTCGATCCCGTCGCCGCCTACGTCCGGGCCGTGGCGGCCCAGAACCTGGACGCCCTGGTGGCTGCCTTCGCCCCGGACGCCGAAGTGATCGACGTCGGCCGCTCCTTCTCCGGCCGGGACGCCATCCGAGGCTGGGCCGACCGGGAGGTCATCGGCGGTGCGCTGAGCGTCGACGCCGTGGTCGAGAGCCGGGCGGGCTACCAGAAGCTGCTGGTCACCTTCGCACCCGGTGGCGGCGAGGGCTTCGCCGCGCACTACGCCTTCACCGTGTCCGGCTCGGCCGTCACCCGAGCCGACCTGACCTACGCCGACCGACCCTCCAGAGAGGACCGTTCGTGACGACCCAGCACAGGGTCACCTTCCCCAGCGGCGGGACGACGCTGACCGGCAACCTGTTCCTTCCCGGCGGCGAGACCCCGGCGCCGGGGATCGTGGTGGCCGGAACCTGGACCAGCGTCAAGGAGCTGATGGCCGACCGGTACGCCGAACGACTCGCGGAGCGCGGATACGCGGCCCTGTCGTTCGACTTCACCGGCTTCGGCGAGTCCGCGGGCGAACCTCGCGACGTGGAGGACCCGGCGCGCAAGGTCCGGGACATCCATCACGCGATCACGTTCCTGGCCGGGCACCCGTCCGTCGACACCGGCCGGCTGGGCGCCCTGGGGATCTGCGCGGCCGCGATGTACATGGCCGACAACGCGGCGAACGACCCCCGGGTCGGCTCCCTCGCCCTGGTCGCGCCCTGGCTGCACGACGCGGAGATCTGCGCGGCCGCCTACGGGGGCGCGGACGCCGTGGCCCAGAAGATCGAGCTCGCCCGGGAGGCCCGTGCCCGGTACACGCGCAGCGGAGAGATCGACTACGTCCCGGTGGTCAGCGCCACCGACGTACGGGCCGCCATGCCGTACGACATCGACTTCTACCTCAACCCCGAGCGCGGCGCGATCCCGGCCTGGCCCAACCGCTTCGCCGTGCTGGCCTGGGAGAACTGGCTGACCTACGACGCCGTCGCGCTGGCCCCCCGGATCACCCGGCCCACCCTGCTCGTCCACAGCGAGGACGCCGCCATCCCCGAGGGTGCCCGCCGCTTCCACGCGGGGCTCGCCGGTGCCAGGGACATCCTGTGGACGCAGGGCACCCAGTTCGACTTCTACGACCAGGAGCCGCAGGTCACGCTCGCGGCGGACACGGTCGCCGCCCACTTCGGAAGGACCCTGCGATGATCCTCGTCACCGGAGCGACCGGCCAGGTCGGCGGCAAAGTCGTCGAGGCGCTCGTCGAGGCCGGGCAGCCGGCCCGCGCCCTGGTGCGCCGAGCCGCCGCCCTTCCGGTCGAACAGTCCGTCGGCGATCTCGACGACCCGGACTCGCTCGCCCCCGCCCTCGACGGCGTGCACGGGGTCTTCCTGCTGCCCGGCTACCGGGACATGCCGGGTCTGCTCGCCGCGATGGGACGGGCCGGTGTGGAACGGGTGGTGCTGGTGTCCAGCCCGGCCGCCGTCGCCACCGACACCCGCAACGCCATCTCCGAATTCATGATCCGCTCCGAGGAGGCGGTCCGCGCCTCCGGACTGGCCTGGACGATCCTGCGCCCCAATGCCTTCATGTCCAACGCCCTGCGCTGGCTGCCCCAGTTGAGCGAGGGCGACGTCGTGCGGGACGCCTTCGGTGACGTCCCCATCGCCTCCGTCGACCCCTACGACATCGCGGCCGTGGCCGTACGGGCGCTGCTCGACCCGGGCCACCGGGAGCGTGTCCACCTCCTGAGCGGCCCGGAACGGCTCCGGCCGGCCGAGCGGTTGGCGGTCCTGGCCGAGGTGCTCGACCGCGACCTGCGGTTCCGGCCCCTCACCGACGAGGAGGCCCGAGCCGACATGAACGGACGCGTCCCCGAGGAGTACATCGACGCGTTCTTCAGCTTCTACAGCGACGGGACCATCGACGAGTCCGGAATCCATCCCACTGTGGAGGAGGTGACCGGTCGCCCCCCGCGAACCTTCCACGACTGGGCCCTCGCCCACCGCGACGCCTTCGTCCCGCCTTGGCCCGGCCGACGCCGTCAGGGCCCGCGATGAACCGGCGACCGCGGCGCCTGCTGTCGGCGGGCCTCGCCGCCGTCTGCGCCGCCGCAGGGGTGATGGGCTGCTCGAGCGACGACCGCTCCGAAGATCCCGGCCGGCGGGCCGAACCGCCCGGACGATTCGCCTCGCCCAACCCGGGGTCGGTCAACACCTACTGGATCCGGGCGCCCGAAGGCCTGGTACTCGTCGACACCCTGCGCACGCCGGCCGAGGCCCGAGCGGCGCTGTCGGAGATCAGGAAGACCGGCGAACCAGTCGTCGCCATCCTGCTCACCCATTCCCATCCCGACCACGTGGGCGGCGCGGGCGCCTTCCACAGGGCGTTCCCGCGGGCGCAGGTGCACGCCTCCGAGGCGACCGACACCGCGATGCGGGAGGACCGGCGCGGGTTCTATCCGCTGGCCCGCTCGGCGAACCCCCGCTTTCCCGCCGAAGTCACCTACGCCGACCGCACCTTCGAGGACGGCACCCCGGTGCGGGCCGGGGGGCTCCGGTTCGAGACCGCGCGGTTCACCGACGGCGAGTCCGACACCGCGACCGTCTACTACCGTCCCGACACCGCTGACCTGTACTCCGGCGACCTGGCGGGCAGCGGTGTCACGCCCGCGCTGATCGAGGGCCATACCTGCGGCTGGCTCCGGATCCTCGGGAGACTGAGCGCGCGCTTCCCGGACGCCGGGACGATGTACCCGGGGCACGGAGCGCCGGGCCCGGCCCGGACCCTCATCGACGACGAGCGGCGTTACCTCCAGCGATTCCGCGCCCTGGTACGTCCCGCCCTCGCCCCGGACACGCCTGGGGGCGGCGAGGTCACCCCCGGCGAGCGCCACTCGATCACCACCGAGCTGGAACGCGACTACCCGGACCATCCGCCGGTCGCGGACCTTCCGACCATCGCGCAGGAGAACATCAAGGCCGTCGCCGAGGAGCTGACCGCGGAGGACCCCGCCCGCGTGCCGGGCGTCTGCGCGGATTCGGGGCAGTAGCTCGGCCGGGTGGGGGTGTCCGCGCCGGGCGCGGTGCCGTCCCGCATCCGGACCAGCCCGTGGTGCGCCCGGCCCGTCCTGCGGCGAGGTTGGGCTCATGGCCACCGATCACCCTGTCGTAGTGCTCCCGCCCACTTCGGACGGCGGTCGGCGCGTCCGTATCGACGGCCGATACGTCGGCATCGCCTACCACCTCCTCGACGTCACGGCGTTCCTTCAGGAGGCCGGCCTTCAGGACTGGGACGAGATGGACGTGGTCCAGTCCCCCCTGATCGACTGGCAGGGCGGCGGACCGGAGGTGTGGGAGACCTGAGAGGACGCGTACGCGAAGCCGCCCGCCGGTATTCCGGCGGGCGGCTCGTGATGAGGTGTTCAGAGATCCGATACGGCGGCGGCGCACTGTAGGTGTCCTGGGCCACTGGACGACACCGGCTTGGCACCGGCGACGGGATTCGAACCCGCGTCACCCGCTGGAGAGGCGAAGTAGCCGCGGCCTGCGCACCTGAACGACGCCCACAGTACGGCGGCGCCTTGGCGGGCGGCATCCGAATTACCCCTCGGCCCGCCTCAGTCGGAGGACGCGGTCCAGCCCGTCGCCGTGATCCGTGCCGCGTCCGCCGGCCGGGTCTCGTCGAACAGGGTGCCGTCCGGGTCCTCGACGCGCAGCCCGTCCACATAGGCACCCCGGCCGACGTAGAGCCGGTCGGTGGCGTAACGCCAGCGCACCGCGAGGGCTTCGGCGGCCGGGAGGCGCGCGGTCAGCCGGTGCCAGGCGCGGCCCGACCAGCCGGTGACCGAACCCGCGGGACGTTCCTGGGGCCGCTCGCGGGGGCTGACGGTGGTGAACGGCACCGGCTGCCAGGTCGCGCCGCCGTCCGTGGTGGCCTCCAGGGCGAGGACGTCCGCCTGCGGCTCGGTGTCCCACCACAGGCCGCAGCGCAGCCGCGCTCCGCCGGCCGAGGTGTCCAGCGCGGGCAGGGAGAGGGTGGCGGTGGTGGAGCTCGTCATCCCGGAGAACCAGGCCGTACGGCCGTGGCGGGGTCGGACCGGTACGGCTCGGGCCAGGTTGTTGGCGGCGGCCACGCGCGGGGCGGAGCCGGAGCGCCAACTGCGCACTGGGTGGACCGAGTTGCCGAGCACCACGAGGAACGAGTCGGTCGTAGGATCGAGGACCAGTGAGGTGCCGGTGAACCCGGTGTGGCCCGCGGTACGCGGAGTGGCCATCGCGCCCATGTACCAGTGCTGGTAGAGCTCGAAGCCCAAGCCGTGTTCGTCGCCGGGGAAAGCGGTGTTGAAGTCGGTGAACATCAGCTCCACCGACTCCGGTTCGAGGATGCGCGTACGGCCGTACACTCCGCCGTTGAGCAGCGTCCGGCCGAGCACCGCCAGATCCCAGGCGCAGGAGAAGACGCCCGCGTGTCCGGCGACGCCCCCGAGGCTGAAGGCGTTCTCGTCGTGCACCTCGCCCCACACCAGTCCCCGGTCCAGGCCCGACCAGGGCTTGCGGGCGTCCTCGGTGGCGGCGATCCGGGGTTTCCAGGAGGCAGGCGGGTTGTAGCGGGTGCGGTCCATGCCGAGCGGGCCGGTGATCTCCTCGTCGAGCAGGGTGTCGAGCGGCCGCCCGGTGATCTTCTCCAGCACGAGCTGGAGCGAGATCAGGTTCAGGTCGGAGTAGAGGTACCGGGTGCCCGGCGGATTCAGCGGGGCCTCGTTCCAGATGAGCTGGAGTCTGGCCTCGTGGGTCGGCGCGCTGTACAGCGGGATCCAGGCGCGGAACCCGGAGGTGTGGGTGAGGAGTTGACGGATAGTCATGTCCTGCTTGCCCGCGCGGCCGAACTCGGGCAGGTACGAGGCGACCGTGGCCTCCAGCTCCAGCGTGCCCCGCTCGACCTGCTGCACGGCGAGCATCGAGGTGAACAGCTTGGACACCGAGGCCAGGTCGAAGACGGTGTCCTCGGTCATGGGGATCCGCTGGTCGGCCGGGAACTCGACGCCGGTGTCGGTCTTCTCGTCGTACGCGGAGTAGCGCACCGCCATGCCGATCGGCTCGTGCAGGGCCACGGTGCCGCCCCGCCCGGCGAGCAGCACGGCGCCCGCGTACCAGGGGTGCTTGGGGGAGGGGCCGAGGAAGGCCTCGGCGTCGGTGACGAGTTTCCGCAGGTGTGCGGGGAGCAGCCCGGCCCGCTCCGGGGAGCCGTACCGCAGGGTGCCGCGGCCGGGGGAAGCCGCCGCCGCCGGGCCCACCGGGAAGGGGGCGAGGGTCAGCGCACCGCCCAGGGCGAGTGCTCCTCGGGTCAGCTGACGCCGGGTCAGGCCGCGTCTGTCGTCGGTCATCGGGGTTCCTCCCGCGAGTCCGCCTGAAAGTATCTTTCCGGGATCACCGTGCGCGCTGAAACTTTCGTGTCAGACGGAGGTCGTGTCAACCAGGCGTTCACCCGATAAATCTGATGTCAGATCAGGAATGAACCGGCCGTACGTCGAAATGGATCTGACGAGCTGTCAGAAAACCCCTTCCGTCCTTGGGAGGACTCCGGCATTCTGCGCCCATGCAGACGGAGCTGAGCAAGCAACTGGGAGTCGAGCACGCCGTCTTCGGCTTCACGCCGTTCCCCGCCGTCGCCGCGGCCATCAGCAGGGCCGGCGGTTTCGGCGTGCTCGGCGCGGTCCGCTACACCGCCCCCGACGACCTCAAACGCGACCTCGACTGGATCGAGGCGCATGTCGACGCCAGGCCCTACGGCCTGGACGTCGTCATGCCCGCGAAGAAGGTGGAGGCCCCGAAGGATCAGACGCTGAGCGAGGCCGAGGTCGAGGCGATGATCCCGGAGGGGCACCGCCAGTTCGTCCAGGACACCCTCGCCAAGTTCGGCGTGCCCGAGCTGGCCGAGGGCGAGGCGTCCGGGTGGCGGATCACGGGCTGGATGGAACAGGTCGCCCGCACCCAGCTGGACGTCGCCTTCGACTACCCGATCAGACTGCTCGCCAACGCCCTCGGCTCTCCGCCCGCCGACATCGTGGACCGCGCCCACGACCAGGACATCCTGGTCGCCGCCCTCGCGGGCAGTGCCCGCCACGCCCGTAAGCACCAGGAGGCGGGCATCGACATCGTCGTCGCCCAGGGCTACGAGGCCGGTGGCCACACCGGGGAGATCGCCTCCATGGTGCTCACCCCCGAGGTCGTGGAGGCCGTCGCCCCGCTGCCCGTCCTGGCCGCCGGGGGGATCGGCAGCGGCCAACAGGTGGCCGCCGCACTCGCCTTGGGCGCCCAGGGCGTGTGGCTGGGCTCCCTGTGGCTCACCACCACAGAGGCCGATCTGCACTCACCGGCCCTGACCCGCAAGCTGCTCGCCGCGGGCTCCGGCGACACCGTCCGCTCCCGGGCGCTGACCGGAAAACCCGCCCGCCAGTTGCGCACCGAGTGGACCGACGCCTGGGACGACCCCGCCGGACCCGGCACGCTCCCGATGCCGCTCCAGGGGCTCCTCGTCGCCGAGGCCGTCTCGCGCATCCAGAAGTACGAGGTCGAGCCGCTGCTCGGCACGCCCGTCGGCCAGATCGTCGGCCGGATGACCAGCGAACGCAGTGTCCAGGCCGTCTTCGACGACCTCACCCGGGGTTTCGAGCAGGCGGTGGAACGCGTCAACCGCATCGCCGGAAGGAGCGGCCAGTGACCAGCACACCACCTGTGGGCTTCTGGGCCCAGGCCGGCCAGGACCCCGACCGCGGGGTCCTCGTCGCCCCCGACGGCGAGGTGTGGACCGCCGGACGGCTGCACTCCGCCGCCAACCGCCTCGTCCACGGACTGCGCGCAGCGGGCCTCGAACGCGGCGACGCCTTCGCGGTGGTGCTGCCCAACGGCACCGAGCTCCTCACCGCCTATCTCGCCGCCACCCAGGCCGGCTTCTACCTCGTGCCCGTCAACCACCACTTCGTCGGACCCGAGATCGCCTGGATCGTCGCCGACTCCGGCGCCAAGGTCCTCATCGCGCACGAGCGGTTCGCCAAGCCCGCCCGCCACGCGGCCGACGAGGCGGGCCTCCCGGCCACCCACCGGTACGGCGTCGGCGCCGTCGAGGGCTTCCGGCCGTACGCCGAACTCCCGGGCGGGCAACCGGATTCGCCGCCGGACGACCGGACCCTCGGCTGGGTGATGAACTACACCTCGGGCACCACGGGCCGCCCCCGCGGCATTCGCCGCCCGCTGCCCGGCAAGCCTCCCGAGGAGGCCTACCTCGGCGGCTTCCTCGGCATCTTCGGCATCAAGCCGTACGACGGCAATGTGCACCTCGTCTGCTCGCCGCTGTACCACACGGCGGTGCTCCAGTTCGCGGGCGCGTCCCTGCACATCGGCCACCCTCTGGTGCTGATGGACAAGTGGACCCCCGAGGAGATGCTGCGGCTCATCGACGCCCACCGCTGCACACACACCCACATGGTCCCGACCCAGTTCCACCGCCTGCTGGCGCTTCCGCAGGAGGTCAAGGACCGCTACGACGTCTCCTCCATGCGCCACGCCATCCACGGAGCCGCGCCCTGCCCCGACCACGTGAAGCGGGCGATGCTCGACTGGTGGGGCCCGTGTGTGGAGGAGTACTACGCCGCCAGCGAGGGCGGCGGCGCCTTCGCGACCGCGCAGGACTGGCTGAAGAAACCGGGAACCGTCGGAAAGGCCTGGCCCATCAGCGAACTCGCCGTCTTCGACGACGACGGAAACCGGCTGCCGCCCGGCGAACTCGGCACCGTCTACCTGAAGATGAACACCGGCGGCTTCGCCTACCACAAGGACGAGCAGAAGACGAAGAAGAACCGCATCGGCGACTTCTTCACCGTCGGCGACCTCGGCTATCTCGACGAGGACGGCTATCTCTTCCTCCGTGACCGCAAGATCGACATGATCATCTCCGGCGGGGTCAACATCTACCCCGCCGAGATCGAGTCCGCGCTGCTCGCCCATCCCGCCGTCGCCGACGCCGCCGTCTTCGGCGTACCGCACGACGACTGGGGCGAGGAGGTCAAGGCCGTCGTCGAACCGGGTCCCGGCCAGGAGCCGGGACCCGGCCTCGCCGCCGCACTCCTCGACCACTGCGCCGAGCGGCTCGCCGGCTACAAGCGCCCCAGGAGCGTCGACTTCATCACCGAGATGCCCCGGGACCCCAACGGCAAGCTGTACAAGCGACGGCTGCGGGACCCGTACTGGGAGGGGCGCGACCGGGCGATGTGACGCCGTCGGTCGCGGGCGCGGGACCGGGCGTCATCCTTTGGTCGGCCCGCGCTCGACCTTCGGCCGATGTCCGGCGGTTCGGCGGCTTCCTAGCGTGGACGCATGACGACCACGAGCACGGAGGGCCGCCTGAAGCGCGGGGGCGTACGGCCGGGCGAGCGGGCGCTCGCCCCCGATCTGTCCCGGGGCATCATGCTGCTGGGCATCGTGCTGTCCAACACCGCCTTCCATCTCTGGGCGGCCCGGCGCGGGCCGTCCGGATGGCAGCCGGCGGACGGCAACCGGCTCGACCACACCGTGCAGTTCACCATGATCACGGTGCTCGACCTGCGGTTCTATCCGCTCTTCGCGTTCCTCTTCGGCTACGGCATGATGCAGCTCTTCCTCCGCCAGACCGCCGCCGGAACCATCGAGTGCGACGCCGCCCGGATCCTGCGCCGCCGCAGCCTGTGGCTGATCGTCCTCGGTCTCGCGCACGCCACCTTGCTGATGGCGGGTGACATCCTCGGCTACTACGGCGTGCTCAGCCTCGTCGTCGGCCTGCTCTTCCTGCGGCGAAGCGAACGCGCCCTGAAACGCTGGACCGTCGTCGCCGTCGCGCTGCTGGTGCTCACGACGGCCCTGCCGATCGTCGACGCGTGGCTGCGGGGCGAACTGGGCGCGCTGGGCGACGCGGGCGCCGATCCGGCCTTCGAGGCGTTCGGCGCCGGTGAGGGCAACTGGCTCGACGCCGCAAGGACCCGGCTCGGCACCGGCCTGTTCCTCACCTTCGCGGCCGCCCCGCTCTCCCTCGTCGGCGGCGGCTTCGTGCTCTTCCTGCTCGGCTTCCTCGCGGCCCGCCACCGCGTCCTGGAGGAACCCGGCCGCCACCGCTCCCTGCTGCGCCGCACCGCCGTCGCCGGGATCGCCGTCGGCTGGCTCGGCGCCCTGCCCGCCGCGCTCGCCCACGTCGGCGCCCTCGACGTACCGCCCGACGCCGAGAGCGAGAGCGGCGCCCTGACCCTGCTGCGGGACGCCACCGGCAACGCCGCGGGAGTCGGTTACGTCGCCGCCCTCGCCCTGTTCGCGCACTGGTGGAGCGGCCGGGAGCACCGCCGGGGCGGCACCGCCGTGGCCGCGGTCACCGCCGTCGGCAAACGCTCCCTGTCCTGCTACCTGGCGCACTCCCTGCTCTTCGCGCCGGTCCTCGCCGCCTGGGGCCTCGGCCTCGGTGAACACCTCGGCAGCACCACGATGGCCCTCTTCGCGCTCGCCGTCTGGCTGGTCACCGTGGCCGGCGCCCACGCCCTGGAACGCGCGGGCCGCCGCGGCCCCGCCGAAGCGGTGCTGCGGCGGCTGATGTACGGCCGGACGCGATGAGCGCAGGTCAGCGGCGCTCGCGTGCCACGACCACCTTCAGCGCTGGCGAGGTCAGGATGTCCTTCTCGCAGAACCGCGACGTCACCCACCTCTCGGCGGAGAACAACCGGGTCTGGTCGCTGTAGTGGGCCGAACCCGGGTTCGAGGACTGGGAGTACGACAGCAGCGTGCGCGCCACCGGGCAGCGGCCGCCGTCCCAGCCCACGGCCTGGATGTAGCTGGAGCCGGTCGTCACCTCCGTGTAGCCGCCCTTGGCCGGGTCCCACACCGGCTCGACCTTGTTCCACACACCCAGGCTCTCGGTGCCGCCGGGGACGGGGATGCGCTGCCCGTTCCGTACGACGAACTGGTGCTGCCCGAGCGGGGAGTCGAGCGCGATGCCCGCCGCCCTCAGCTCGCCGACCGCGTCCGCGAGGGCCGTGGCGAAGCCCGGCGCGGCCGTGTTGAGGGTGTTCGGGGTGCCCACCGGGTCAGCGGCCGAGAACGGCACCTTCCACAGCTGGGCGGCCGGAACCGTGCCCGTCAGCTTCCGCCAGAACCGGTCGAACAGCAGCGCGCCCCGGCTGCCGGTGTCAGTGCGGCGGTCCCACGCCGCGAGCACCGCGCAGGCGCCGGAGACGTCGACCGTCGTGCCGTCGCTGCCTGTCGCGGTTCCGCCCGGCAGGGCCGCGCAGGCCGCCGCCGCGTCCTTCGCGGCCAGGTCACCGGCGGGCGCCCGGTTGGCGAACTGCTGCGTCTGGAGGTCACGCACGGTCAGCCCGCCGCGCTCCGCCATCCTGGCCACGTCCTCGATCGCCCCGCGCGTGCGCAGGGTGCGCTGTGTGGCGATGGTGCCGAAGACCCGCTCGTACCCGGTCAGCGGACGGTCCGCGTTGGACAGCCAGGCGCTGTCGTTGGAGTTCTCCGCGTACGGCGCGTCCTTCAGTGTCGGCAGCTTCGCGGGTCCGAAGATCCCCGGCTGTACGGCGTCGGGGTCGGCGCCGAGGGCGCAGGCACCGCGGGAGCCGTCGAGGATCGCCAGGCCCGCGGAGGGATAGGTGACCTTGCCGAGCGGGGTGGAGCAGGACTGGGCCAGCTCGTCGGTGATCCGGGGGAGCACCTGGGACTGGGTGAACAGGGTGTGGCCCGCGGCGTCCGCGGCGATGGTGTTCACCCACGGCAGGCCCTGGGTCCGCTGGAGCGCGCCGAGCACCTCCGTGGTGCTGCGGGCCTTGCTGAAGCCGAGCGCGGTGTCGTTGCCGCGCAGGTTGACGGCGTTGGGGTCGTTGACCGCGTACGCCGTCGTGCTCGTCCACGGCAGCGGCAGCGACGCGCCGAGCGAGGTGACCACCGGGCCGTACCGCGTCCACCACTGGGTCCGGGTCACGGGAGCGCCGTCCTTCACGGCCACGCTCACCGTGCGCTTCGTCATCCGCTCCGGCTTGCCGTCGACGAGGTAGACCGTCGGGTCCGCCGGATCGAGCGCCAGCTGGTGGAGGTTGAGGGTGACGCCCGTCGCGACGGTGTGGCTCCAGGCCACGCGGGCGTTGTGGCCTATGGAGATCGTGGCGCTGCCGAGCAGCGAACCGCCCGCCACGTTGAGCTCGCCGGGAATGGTCTGCTGCGACTGCCAGAAGCGGCGGCCGCCCTGCCACGGGTAGTGCGGGTTGCCCAGCAGCAGGCCGCGCCCGTTCGCGGTCGTGGTGCCGCCGAAGGCGACGGCGTTGGAGCCCATGTCGGCGGTGTCCGCGGCGAGCAGTTCACGCGCGGCGCGGGCGGTGTCCTGGGCGTCGGGCGCCGGAGCGGTCGTCGTGGCGGAGGGCGGCTGCGCGGCCGTGATGCCGTCCACGGCCCGGCCCTGGCCGCCCAGGACGGCGAGTGCGAAGCCGCGCGTGGCCACGTCGAGCGTGGTGACGGGTCGCACCCAGGCGGCGCCCGCGCAAGCCGGGTCGGTGATCCGGTTCTGGCGCAGCCAGGCGTTGTAGCCGGCCGCGAAGCCCCGCATCAGCTCCTCGACCTGGCGGCTCGGACCGCGCGGCGCCGGTTCGGCGAGCAGCTTCTCCACCGTGCGCGTCTCCCGTACGCCACGGAAGTAGAGGTCGCTGGAGAGGTTCTTGGTCGCCGAGGAGAGCGAGAAGTCGGTCGCCGCGTCCGGCCCGAAGAACTGGGAGCGCTCGCCCCGCACGGTCACGAAGCCGTCGGCGAGGGTGCACACCTGGTCGGCGGCCTGCGCCCACCCGGTGCCGAAGCCCAGGTTCGCGTAGTCCTTCGCGACGATGTGCGGAATGCCGTACTCGGTGTAGCGGATCAGGGCCGACAGGCCACCGGACGAGGGACGGTCATGGCGGTCGGGGCGCTCGGCCGCGCTCGCCGGGAGCGTGACGGTGGCGGTGAGCAGGGCGACGGTCGCGACGACGAGCCGTCTGAGGCGGATGCGCATCAGGCCTCCCAACATCATTGGGGGAAGGGGCGGTTGAGCGTACCAACGGGTATGTGTCCACGGAACGTGTCGATCGTCGGATGCTTGACCTCCCTTCGGCGGGGGCCGAGGATCGACTGTCATGACGCCCGGACACGGCAGCACGGTTGACGGGGTGCTGCGGCGCAGCGCCCGGCGCACCCCGGCACGCGTCGCGGTCGAGTACCGCGACCGGACATGGACGTACGAGGAGTTCGACGACGCCGTCTCCCGCGCCGCGAGCGTGCTGCTCGGCCAGGGCCTCGAACCCGGCGACCGCGTGGGCTCCTACGGCCACAACTCCGACGCCTACCTGATCGGCTTCCTCGCCTGCTCCCGCGCCGGGCTGGTGCACGTGCCCGTCAACCAGAACCTCACCGGCGACGATCTGGCCTACCTCGTCGGCCAGTCCGGCAGCTCCCTCGTCCTCACCGACCCGGACCTGGCGGACCGGCTGCCGGACGGCGTACGGGCGTTGCCGCTGCGGGACGCCGAGGGCTCGCTGCTGGAACGGCTGGCCTCGGCCCCGGCGTACGACGGCCCGGAGCCGCGCGGCGAGGACCTCGTGCAACTGCTGTACACCTCGGGCACGACCGCCCTGCCGAAGGGCGCGATGATGACCCATCGCGCCCTGGTGCACGAGTACCTGAGCGCCATCACCGCCCTCGACCTGAGCGCCGGGGACCGTCCGGTGCACTCGCTGCCCCTGTACCACTCGGCGCAGATGCACGTCTTCCTGCTGCCCTGCCTCGCGGTCGGCGCGACCAACGTCATCCTCGACGCCCCCGACGGTGACCGGCTCTTCGACCTGATCGAAGCCGGCCGCGTGGACAGCCTCTTCGCACCGCCCACCGTGTGGATCGGCCTGGCCAACCGCCCCGACTTCACCACCCGCGACCTGACCGGCCTGCGCAAGGCGTACTACGGCGCCTCGATCATGCCGGTGCCCGTACTGGTGCGGCTCCGCGAACGGCTGCCGGAGCTGCGCTTCTACAACTGCTTCGGACAGAGCGAGATCGGTCCCCTGGCCACCGTCCTCGCCCCCGACGAGCACGAGGGGCGCATGGACTCCTGCGGGCGGCCGGTGCTCTTCGTCGACGCGCGCGTGGTCGACGAGGACGGCAAGGACGTGCCCGACGGCACCCCCGGTGAAATCGTCTACCGCTCCCCGCAGTTGTGCGAGGGCTACTGGGACAAGTCCGAGGAGACCGAAGAGGCCTTCCGTGACGGCTGGTTCCACTCCGGCGACCTCGCGGTCAAGGACGCCGAGGGCTACTTCACGATCGTGGACCGGGTGAAGGACGTCATCAACTCCGGTGGTGTGCTGGTGGCCTCACGTCAGGTCGAGGACGCGCTGTACACCCATGAGGCGGTGGCCGAGGTGGCGGTGGTCGGGCTGCCCGACGAGCGCTGGATCGAGGCGGTCACCGCCGTCGTGGTGCCGCGCGGGGACGTCACCGAGACCGAACTGATCGACCACGCGCGGGAGAAGCTCGCCCACTTCAAGGCCCCCAAGCGGGTCCTGTTCGTGGACGAGCTGCCCCGCAACGCGAGCGGGAAGATCCTCAAGCGGGAGCTCAGGGGCCGGTTCGCCCCCTGAGCCGCTCGGCGGCGGTCAGGGCCGGTACGGCCGTCATGACCGCAGCCTAGTGCCGCGTCAGGCAACGTTCGCCCCGTCGCGGCGCCCGGCACGCACTCTCGCCGCACCGGGCACAAGCCCAAGTACATCCAGTACGAGGGCTTGCGCCCGGCACGCCGAGAGCACGCACCGGACGCCGCTCCTTGACGGGCAAACGTTGCCTGACGCGGCACTAGGATCGGTGGCGTGCCGACCTTCACAGCCTCTGACCGGACCACGCTCGCCTACCACCAGCACGGCGAGGGCGACCCTCTCGTCGTCGTGCCCGGGGGCCCGATGCGCGGCTCCTCCTACCTCGGGAACCTGGGCGGACTCGACGCCGGACGCCGACTGATCCGGCTCGATCTGCGGGGGACCGGCGACTCGCAGGTCCCGGCCGATCCGGCGACGTACCGATGCGACCGGCTCGTGGACGACGTCGAAGCGCTCCGGATCCACCTGGGCCTGGAGCGGATCGACCTGCTGGGCCACTCCGCGGGCGGCAGCCTCGCGATGCTCTACGCCGCCCGTCACCCCGAGCGGATCCGGCGGCTGGTGCTCGTCGCCGCCAACCCGTGGGCGCTGGGCACCCCCGCGACGCCCGAGGACCGGCTGTCGGCCGCGCGGCTGCGCAAGGGTGAGCCCTGGTTCGAGGAGGCCTTCGCGGCCATGGAGTCCTGGCTCGCGGGTACCGCGGACTTCGGGCCGGAACTCGTCCCTCTCTTCTACGGCCGCTGGGACCGCGCGGCCCAGGAGCACGACGCCCGCGGGGACGAGGAGTTCAACGACGAGGCCGCCGAGGTGTACGGCTCCGAGGGCGCCTACGACCCACCCGCGACCCGCGCCGCCCTCGCCCGCCTCACCTCTCCCGTCCTCGTCCTCGCCGGCGAACTCGACGGCGCCCCGAACCCGGAACTCGCCCGCAGGACCGCGGAGGTCTTCCCGCACGCCGAGGTGGCGGTCCAGCCCGGCGGCGGCCACTTCCCCTGGCTGGACGATCCGGAATGGTTCGCGGGGCGCGTGGCCGGTTTCCTGGCTCGACCCTCGGCGGAGTAGGGGCGCGGGGTCGGCGCGGTGAGCCCGGGACGTCGCCGACCCCGCGCGGGAGTTCCCGGGGGACGTCAGCGGTAGGCCGTCATGAAGCGGTCGCGGAACTTGTCCATGGGCCACTGAGGAGCGTCCTGGGCCGGCTTCAGGCCGTCCGTCCAGCCCCAGTCCTCGATCCGGTCCAGGACCTTCTGGTCGCGGGCCACGATCGTGATCGGGACGTCCTTGCTCCGGCTGCCCGCCGTCACCGTCGGGACCGGCTGGTGGTCGCCGAGGAAGACCAGGACGGTGTCGTCGTCGCCGTAGCGCTCGACGTACTCGACGAGGCTGCGCAGCGAGTACTCGATGGCGTTCGCGTACTCGGCGCGGACGCTGTCGGGGTTCTTCCAGACCTCCTTGGGGTCCTTGCCCTCCTCCTTGATCTTGTGGAAGACCGACCCGTCACCGAGGTCGTCCCAGTCGATCATGCGGGCGATGGGGGACCAGGGATTGTGGCTGGAGGCCAGGATGATCTCGGCCATGATCGGCTCCCGGTCCTTCCTGCCGTGCTCCAGACGCTCGAAGGCCTCCAGGCTGAACTGGTCCGGCACGGGCGTCCAGCTGAAGTACGGGCCGTGATAGCCGAGATGCTCGGAGTCGTAGATGTGATCGAGGGCGAAGAACTTCCCCTCCGGCCACGCCCTGCGCACCCCGGGCACGATCCCGACCGTGCGCCACGCACCCGTCTTGCGGAAGTAACTTCCCAGCGTGGCACGGTCGCTGGTGGTCAGCGTGCGGTACCGCTGCTGGTTCTTGATCCACAGCCCGGACAGGAACGTGGAGTGGGCGAGCCAACTGCCCGCGCCCGTCACGGGGGAACGCAGCCAGGCACTGCGCGAGGCGAACCCGGCCGACTCCAGGCGCTCGGTGCCCTCGGCGAGCACCGCGTCGGTCTGCCCGGCCATGTCCGGATCGTCGAGCGCGACCCGGCCGTAGCTCTCGATGAACGTGAACAGCACGTCCTTGCCGCGCAGTCCGGTCAGCAACTGATCGGGCGGGGTGTCGGCGAAGGCGTCGACGGAGGCCTGCTGCTCGAACACCGCCGCGTCCCGCAGCCCGGCCCGGACCTGCTCGACACGGTTGTCGACATAGTCCGCGTTGATCTTCGAGGCGACCGGCACCTCGGTGACCTGGACGCCGAGCGTGACGCAGGTGATCCAGGCGGTACCGAGGATCAGGGTGGTCCGGGAGGCGACCGAACGGTGCCGGACCATCAGGTCGGTGAGCCGTACGGCCGACAGGGTGGTCGCGACGAGGACGACCACGAGGAGGGCCAGCACACCCGCCACCGCCAGGACCTGGCCCGTCCGGCCGAACGACTCACCCAGGAAGGACACCCCGTCGTCGAGCAGGATCCAGTCGAGGACCAGGTCGAAGGGGCGGGCGAGTACCTGGTAGAAGCCCATGTCCAGGAACTTGAGGACGGTCAGGACGCCGAGCAGCGCGCCGGTCGCGATCGCGGTGATCCGCCGGGGCCGTGGTGGAAGCGACAGCAGCAGACCGGCGAGGAGGACGCCCTCGGCGGGGATGCGGACGAACGCGCCGAACGACAGCCGCTCGACACGGTTGGGCAGCAGGAGCGCGCCCAGGACGACCAGGCCGGCCAGGACGGTGACCGACACGGAGAGGCCCCGGGCCGCCCGCGGACACCGTCCCCGCCATCCGTGCGGCCCGGGGCGCTGTGACATGCCCTCGGACTGGTCTTCCCGCTCCTGTTCCTGTTCTTTCGTCTCCTCCGTCTCGGCGTCCGGTAGTTGCCCCGTCACGTGCGACACCCGTGGTCCCTTCCCTGCGTCCCGTCATCATGCGTACGGTCGGCCGTCGTCTTCCGTTCACACGCCGAGCCGGTCGAACGCACACGGTACGCGCAGGGGGTCGGGTCACCGCGGGAGACCGCGGCCGTGTCGGCTCAGGTGACCGGGTGATCGGGCCGCTCCACGCACAGGGCCCAGATGATCAGTGCGGAGACCCCGATCAGCACCACCGACCACACCGGGTAGTACGGCAGGGAGAGGAAGTTGGCGATGATGACGAGTGCGCCGATCGCCACGCCGGAGACGCGTGCCCAGGCCGCCTCGGTGAACAGCCCCAGGGAGACCAGCACGGCGATCGCGCCGAGGATCAGATGGATCCAGCCCCAACTGGTCAGATCGAACTCGAAGACGTAGTTGGGGGTGCTGACGAAGACGTCGTCCTCGGCGATGCCCATGATGCCCCGCGTGATGGCGAGCACGCCGCCGATCATCAGCATCACGGCTGCGAAGACCGTCAGGCCGCTGGCCCAGCTCTGCTTCGCCGTGCCGGCGGGCGCGCTGTGTGTGGCAGTCATTCCGGTGCCTCATCTCGTCTCGTGCGCCGGCCTCAGACGCCGGCGGCCGGAGTGGCGGACTCTCGGTTCTTGCGGACGCCCGCCGGGCCGTAGTCGCTGAAAATCAGTTCCTTGGCCCTGCGGAACTCGTCGTCCGAGATGTCGCCGCTCTCCTTCAGTCGCGCCAGCTTGGCCAGTTCGTCGGCGCTGGTGTGCTGGCCTCCGGCCGTCTCGCGGACGTAGGAGTCGAAGGCCTCCTGCTGGGCGCGTGCCTGCGCGATCTCCCGGCGTCCCATGTTCTTGCCCCGGGCGATCACGTAGACGAGCACGCCGAGGAAGGGCAGCACGATGACGAAGACGAGCCAGCCCGCCTTGCCCCAGCCGCTCATCGCGTCGTCGCGGAAGATGTCCACGATGATCCGGAACAGCAGGATGAACCACAGGATCCACAGGAAGAACCAGAGCATCGCCCAGAAGGTGCTCAGCAGGGGGAAGTCGTACGCGAGGTACATCGTGTCCATGTTGTCGCCTCCGTCCGGGCCCCAGGCCCGAAGGTCGTTGTGCGTTCTCAGCGTGCCCACGGCAACAGGGGGCCGGCCTCACCCTCAGGGGGTGATCCGGCGCAGGGCCGCCCGCCAGGCGAAGGCGACCGCGAGCTCCATGACGCCGAGCAGCACCAGCCACAGGCCGAGCAGCCGGGTGAGGGCAACCGCCGACTCGCTCGGCAGGGCCAGCACGACGATGCCCGCCACGACGCCGAGAAGGGCCGCGCCGAGGAGGACGCCGCGGTGCGGCAGCCCCTTCGCGGCGAGGGCCGCGTAAGCCGTCAGCAGCCCGGACACCAGCCACACGACGCCGACGATCACCGACAGGGCGGCGATGGTCTGCAGAGGGTTGCGCATGCACAACACCCCGGCCAGCACGTACAGCACCGCGATCAGCAGCCCCGGCACCCGGTCACCGCGCTCCTGACCGAACACCGCCACGAACCGGAAGGCGCCGGTCACGAGCAGGTACAGACCGAAGAGGACGGCGACCACCTGGAGCGTGGCGTCCGGCCAGACCAGGAGCATGATCCCCGGTACCAGGGTGGCGAGGGCCGTTCCCAGCATCCACGTCCACGAGCCGCCGAGACGACCGAGGACGTCCTCGGGGTCTTCGTGCGCCGCCCCGCCGGGTTGCTGCCCGGGGCCGGTCGGCCGTGCCGCGGTCGGCGATTCGGTCATGGCTCCTCCTCGCTCCTGCGGAACGCGCCGCCGCCGGACACCGGCGGGGCGGAGTGTGGAGTTCCCACCGCCTCAGCGTCCCCCGCCCCGCCCCGCACCGGATCACCCGCCAAGGGTGATCCCCGCGCGCGGGGCGGGGACGAACGTGGACTCGGGCAGCGCCCAGCGATGCGGCACGCTTCGGCGGGCGGCGCGTGAGCTGCCCCGAGACGCCGTGCGGGCGAGGAGGCCGGTCATGACCCAACGGAGCGCGTTCTCCGTCTCTCTGAACCCGGGCGAACGGGCGGCCCACGGCAAGCGGGCGCGCAAGCGGGTGCCCCGCCTGGCGCAGGCGCGGTTCGAACCGGGCCCGGGGCGCTTCGACCCGGTCGACGTGATCGAGGCCCAGTCGGCCACACGGCTGCCGGAACTGGTGCCGATCCGCTACGGCCGCATGCTGGAGTCTCCGTTCCGCTTCTACCGCGGGGCGGCGGCGATCATGGCGGCCGACCTTGGCGCCGCGCCGGACACCGGGCTCACCGTCCAGTTGTGCGGCGACGCCCATCTGCTGAACTTCCGCCTGCTGGCCTCCCCGGAGCGGCACCTGGTCTTCGACATCAACGACTTCGACGAGACCTTCGCCGGACCGTTCGAGTGGGACGTCAAGCGACTGGCCGCCAGCTTCGCCATCGCCACCCGCGCGGGCGGCTTCACGGACGGGGAGCAGGACGGCGCGGTGCGCGCGTGTGTCCGGGCGTACCGGGAACGGATGCGGGAGCTGGCCGGGATGCGAACCCTGGACATCTGGTACGCCCAGGACGACGCCGACCGGATGCGGGAACTGATGGCCTCCGCCATGGACAAGAAGGGCAGGCGGCGCACCGCCGAGGCCGCCGCGAAGGCCCGCACCCGCACGCACATGCAGGCCTTCGCCCGGCTCACCAGGGACACGCCCGAGGGCCGGCGGATCGCACCGGACCCGCCGCTCATCACCCCCCTCGCCGAGCTGACCGGTCCCGGCGAGGCCGGGCCGGAGAAGGAGCTGGCGACGATCTTCGAGCAGTACACGAGCAGCCTGTCCGCCGAGAAACGCCACCTGCTGCGCCACTTCCGGCTGGTCGACCTGGCCCGCAAGGTCGTGGGCGTCGGCAGCGTCGGCACCCGCTGCTGGATCCTGCTCCTGCTCGGCAGGGACGACGACGATCCCCTCCTGCTCCAGGCCAAGGAGGCCCAGCGATCGGTGCTCGCCGCCCACACGGACGGGGAGGACTACGACAACCAGGGCCGCCGGGTCGTCGAGGGGCAGCGGCTCATCCAGACCACCAGCGACATCCTGCTGGGCTGGACCCATGTCACGGGCCTGGACGGCCGCGGCCGAGACTTCTACGTACGGCAGCTGCGCGACTGGAAGGGCATCGCACGCCCCGAGACCATGGACCCGCCGCTGATGAACCTGTTCGCGCAGGTGTGCGGGGCGTCCCTGGCCCGGGCGCACGCCCGTTCCGGTGACCCCGTCGCCATCAGCTCCTACCTCGGCGGCAGCGACCGCTTCGACCGCGCGCTCACCGACTTCGCGCAGCGCTACGCCGATCGGAACGAGCGGGACTTCGAGGCGCTGGCCGCGGCCGTCCGCGCCGGCAGGGTCACCGCCCGGAGCCTGTGAGGCCGGGCGCCGAGCCCTCTCACTCCGGCTGCCGGCGCATCTCCACGATCCGCAGGCCCAGGGACTGACAGCGGGCCACCAGACCGTACAGGTGCGCCTCGTCGACGACCGAGCCGAACAGGATGGTCTGCCCGGCCATCACCACGTGGTTCAGCTCGGGGAAGGACTTGGCGAGCGTCTCCGACATCTGCCCGTCGACGCGGATCTCATAGCGCATGCCGTACTCCCGCGAAAGGCGTGAGGCGGGCTGACCGCAACCCGGCACCTTCGATCCTCCGACCCACGGCACCGCACGTCCTCACCCGGCACAGGTGATAGCCCACGATGTCCGGCTCAGGCACGTCACCACGCGCGAGGGCGGAGGCGATGAGCCACCGTGTTCCACGAGACGGCGGGCCGTCGTGCCGTCGAACGCCTACCCCCGCGGCCCTCTCAGTGCTTCACGAACAGCTTGACCGCCACGATGAGCAGACCGAGCCCCAGATTCACCGACGCGGTCAGGGCGACCATCCGCCAGGAGGCCCCGACGCCCCGGGCGGCCCGCACCGACCAGCCCACCTGGCCCGCCACCGCGACGCCCAGCGCGAGCCAGACGGCACCCTTCACGTCGAGACCGAGCAGTGGACTGACGACCACGGCGAGCGCGGGCGGCAGCGCGGACCGGAGGATCGGCCACTCCTCGCGGCACACCGCCAGCACCGTCCGGCGGTTCAGGGCCCGCCGCGCCAGGTGCTCCCCGAACAGCTTGGCGTGCACGTGCGCGAGCCAGAACACCGTGCCGGTCAGCAGCAGCAGCACGACCAGCTCCACCCGGGGGAAGTTCCCGAGGGAACCGGCGCCCAGCACCACGGAGGCGGCGAGCAGCGAGCCGTAGACGCCGCCGGTGAAGTCCTCGTGGGCGCGTCGCTCGGCGCGGCGTGCCCGGTGCGCGGCGCGGCCGTCGCGGACCGGCTCCGGGATCCTCACGACGCCGACCCGGTGGTGTGTCCCGCGTCGGCGGGGGCGGCCCCTGGCGGCCGTACGTCGTCGTGGCGACCGGGCAGCCGGGGGGTGATGAGGAAGCTCGCCAGCGTGACCCCGCCCGCCGCGAGGATGGCCGCCTTCAGGCCCTTCAGCTGGGCCGAGGCGTAGGAGTCGACGAGGGCGTCGACCTCGGCGGGCGGCAGTTCGGCCTGCTCGGCGGCCGCCCGCACCTGATCGGTGGGGACGAAGGAGATCCCGGCCTCCAGGGCGACGCTCGTCTGCTGCCGTGCCTGCTCCGACAACCGCGGATCGTCCTCGACATGGGCGGTGAAGGCGTGCGCGAGCGCCCCGATGAGCAGCGACCCGATCAGCGCGGTGCCGAGGGCCGAGCCCAGGTTCTGGGCGGTGTACTGGAGTCCGCCGACCTCGCTGCGCTCGTCCTCGCGGGCGCTGGACTGCACGACGTTGCCCAACTGCGAGACGAGCAGGCCCATGCCGAGTCCCAGCAGGCCCATGGCCGCGCCGAACTGGGCGTCGTCGATCTTCGGGTCGATGGTGGCCAGCAGCCACACGATGGCCGCCGCCAGGGTCAGGAGGGCCACCCGGACCAGGGTGCGCGCCGGCACCCGGCGGGCGAACCGGGAGGCGCCCAGGGAGGCGACGAGCATGGTGACCGAGACCGGCAGCAGCCGCAGTCCGGTCTCGAAGGCGTCGAAGCCCTGGACGACCTGGAGATAGAGCGGGATGGCGAAGAACAGTCCGAGCAGGATCAGGTTCTGGCTGAGCATCGTGAGCAGGCCCGCCCGCAGCGCGGGGCGGTCCAGCAGCGTCAGGTGCACCAGCGGATCCCGGCGCCGGGCGGCCCTTCGGTGCTCCCAGGCGACGAAGGCGTACAGGACCAGCACCGAGGCGCCGATGACGAACATCGTGGGCGCGAAGCCGAACACCGTGAACGGCGGGTTCCGCGGCTGGACCCAGCCCCAGGTGCCGCTCTGCAGCACGGCGAGGACACCGAGACCGAGCCCGGTCGCCGACAGAGTCGCGCCCACCCCGTCCATCCGGGGCCGCGGACCGGTCCGGGCGGCCTCGGTGATCATCCGGCGGCACAGCAGCATGGCCAGCACGAGCACTACCTCGCCGGCGAAGACCAGACGCCAGCTGAGATACGTCGTCACCCAGCCGCCGAGCAGCGGCCCGACCGCGATGCCGGCGCCGGCGAGGCCGCCGATGACGCCGTAGGCGACGGCGCGCTCCCGGCCCCGGTAGGACTCCGCGACCAGCGCGGCCATGGCCGGCAGCACCAGGGCCGCGCCGATCCCCTCGATGACCGACCAGCCGATCGCCAGCACCCAGACGGTCGGCGCGGCCGCGGTGATCCCCGATCCGACGCCGTAGACGACCAGCCCGAGCAGGAACAGCCGGCGGCGGCCCAGGATGTCGCCGAGTTTGGCGCCGACGGCCATGAACGCGGCCATCATCAGCGCGTACAGCGTGATCACGGCCTGGATCGCGGTGACCTCGGTGTCGAAGTCCTCGACCAGCTGGCTGATCGAGACGTTCATGACGGAGGTGTCCAGAACCATCAGGAACTGGGCCGTGCCGAGCACCATCAGAGCCCGCCAGTGCGCCACGCTGCCACCTCACAGAGTCCGGCGACGGCCTCGGCTGCCGGCCGCGTTTCCATGTCACCCGAAGCGACCCGCGGTCGCCTCACCCGCCGCGGGGGAGGAGGGCGTGTTGCCGGGACCCGGGGCGAGTCACAGCAGGCCCAGCTCCCGCGCCCGTCGTACGGCGTCGGTGCGCCGGTTCACGGCCAGCTTCCGGAAGATGCCCTTGAGGTGGGTCTTGACCGTGTTCACGGAGACATACAGGTCGGCCGCGATCTCCTCGGTGGACATCATCTGGGCGAGCCGCGCCAGGACATCTCGTTCGCGGGTGCTCAGCTCCTCGACGACCAGCGGTCCGGTCGTGGCGGGCGGCGTGTCCCGCAGCAGCCAGCTCTCGGCGAGTGCCTCCCGGGGCCCCGTGCCCAGCAGCCGCACGACCCAGGGGCGGGCGTCCAGGAAGGGCCGGCGCAGCCGCTCGTGGCGGGCGTCCAGCAGGGCCCGGACGAGGATCCGCCGGGCGGTCGCCGAGTCCCCGGTCTGCTCGCAGGCCTGGGCGCGGACCAGCAGGGCCGGCACGGTGACCGCGGGACCGGCCTCGCCCTCCGGCGGTACGGCGGCGAGCATCTCGACGGCCGGGCCGGGATGCCCGGCGGCCAGCAGGGCCCGGGCGGCGCCCACCGCGCAGGCCGACTGGTCCTCCGGAGCCTCCAGCAGCGCCCGCGCGGCCGACTCGGGGTGCCCTTCGGCGAGGTGCGCGGCGCAGGCGATGGCTGCCGCGTGGCCCCGTTCCCACGGCGAGACGACGTCGGCGCTGATGGTGGCTTCCGTCGCGGCGAGCGCGGCCGGTACGTCCCCCTGGGCGAGCCGCAGCCGCGCCGTGGTCAGGGCCCGCGCGGCCGCTGTCACCGGGTCGTCGTGCCCTGCCGGTACGGATCCGCCCGCCTCGTCCAGCAGGCTCTGGGCCTGCTCGAGTTCGTCGCGCTCGACGGCCACGGCGGCCCGGACGAGGTGTCCCACGCTCGACCCCGCCAGCGGGGGCAGGCCGTAGCGCTCGGTCTCGGTCAGCGCGGCGAAGGCCTTGCGCTCGGCACGGTCGAGCCAGCCGTCCAGGTAGTCGATGAGCGCGAGGTGGCTGAGACTCTCCTGGCGGGGCAGGGCGGCGGCGGCGCCCGCGGGGGAGGCGACGACGGCGTCGAACGCGGCGCGCGCGTCCTCGAACCGCCCGGCCCACAGATGGGTCGTGCCGAGGTGGGTGAGCAGCAGCGCGTTGAGCTCGGGGTGCTGCTCCAGGAGCCGGGCGGGCACGTCGTCCTGGAGGTGTCGGGCCGAGCGTGCCGCCTTCTGGGCCCGGCCGGGGGCGCCGGCCAGCCGGGCGGCGTGCGCCTCCAGCAGTGCGCAGCTGAGCTGGGCGGCGGTGGGGTCGGACGCCTCGGTGGCCAGGGTCTGCTCCGCGTGGTGCAGGTGGGCGAGGCCCCGTCCGACGTCGTGGTGGTTGAGCGCGCGGGCCGCGCGGACGAGTTCGGCGGCCGGGCCGGTGGTCTCGCGGGCCATGCCGGAGAAGAGGTCGGCGAGGCCGTCGGCGCGCAGGCCCGTGAAGAACTGTCCGATGGCCAGGTCGTCGACCAGCGCGGCGGCGGTGAACTCCCAGTCGCCCGCCGCGGCGCCGTGGGCGAGCGCCTCCGAGAGGTACCCGGAGCGGCGCAGCCACCGTGCCGCCCGGCGGTGCAGCCGGGGGCGCAGACCGGGCCGGGTCACCTCCAGATGGGTCCGGAGGATCTCGCCGAGCAGGGGGTGCAGGCGGTACCACGAGTCTCCCAGGGACTCCACGAAGGCGTTCTGGCGGCGCAGCCCGTCCAGGATCGGACCGGCGTCCTGGCGGCCGGTGAGGGTGTCGGCCAGCGCGGGGGAGAACCGGTCCAGGACGCTGACGCGCAGCAACAGGTCCTGCGTGTCGGCGGGCTGTCGCTTGAGCACCTCGCCGAGCAGGTAGTCGGCGACCGTGCTCTGGCCGGCCTCGAATTCCTTGAGGTAGGCCTCGGGGTCGTCGGTCTCCTGCGCGGCCAGGGCGCACAGCCGCAGGCCCGCCGCCCAGCCGCCGGTGCGCTCCACCAGCGCGCCGGCGGCGGCCACCGACAGCTTCATCCCGTGCAGCGCGAGCAGACCGACGGCCTCCTCCGGTGTGAAGGCCAGTTCGGCGTTGCGGATCTCCGTGAGGGTGCCGGCCGCGCGGTACCGGTGCAGCGGCAGCAGCGGCTCGGTGCGGGTGACGAGGACCAGGCGCAGGCCCGGCCAGGCATGGCGCAGCACGAACTCCAGCTGCTCGCTGACGGCGGGGCCGGTCACGCGCTCGTACTCGTCGAGCACGACGACCACGGGTTGTTCGCGGGCGGCGAGGGCGACGGCGAGCCGGGCCAGCAGCTTGTCGTCCACGCGGTGCGCGTCCGCCGGGAAGGCGACCTCGGCGGGGGCGAGCACGCCCTGGTGGCGCAGGGCCTCCAGCAGATGGGCCCAGAACAGGCCGGGTGTCCGGTCGGCGTCGGCGGTGAACCAGACGACCGGTCCGTCCAGGCGCGCGGCCCAGTCGGCGACCAGCAGGGTCTTGCCCGCTCCCGCCGCTCCGTTGACCATGGTCAACGGAGTCGCGCGGCCCAGGTCCAGGTGCCGATGCAGTCGTCTGCGGCGCAGGAAGGTGGGGGGCCTGGCCGGGATGGCGAAGCGTCCCGGAAGGTAGGGGGCACCGAGGGGATCGACCCCCGCGGTGGCCGTGCCCGGCCCCCTGGGTTTGCCCGCGTCCATGCCGACCACCACCACCGTTCCTCAGGCCATGGCCAGTGCTCCTCCCCCAGAATCCCAGCATTCCCACGAGTCGGCACGCGAGGCGGCGACCCCACGCCTCACCGGCGGGACCGCTTCCGCCCTGGACCAGGGCGGAAGACCTCTTGCCCGCCCCGCGGACCCCGCCCTGTCCTACGCCTCGGCCGTCCTGGCCACCTCCCGTGCCCACCGGTAGTCGGCCTTGCCGCTCGGGGAGCGGCGGATGGCGTCCGTGACCACCAGCTGGCGGGGGATCTTGTACCCGGCCAGGTGGGTGCGGCAGTGGGTCTGGATGTCCTCCAGGGAGGGCCGCTCGGCGCCCTGGCGGAGCTGGACGACGGCCGCCACGTGGTGGCCCCACTTCACGTCCGG
Organism: Streptomyces sp. NPDC003635; assembly: GCF_053587635.1. Taxonomy (NCBI): domain Bacteria; kingdom Bacillati; phylum Actinomycetota; class Actinomycetes; order Kitasatosporales; family Streptomycetaceae; genus Streptomyces; species Streptomyces sp. NPDC003635. Next base: position 146,880 of record NZ_JBSFOK010000013.1, read on the forward strand.
GACCCCGGCCACCAGCGCGTCGTACACGTCCGGATGGGACTTCAGTGCCTGCTCGACCTCCTCGGGGTACACCTTCTCGCCTCCGGTGTTGATGCACTGCGAGCCGCGGCCGAGGACGGTCACCACGCCCTCTGCGTCGACGGTCGCCATGTCCCCGAGCAGCACCCAGCGCCGGCCGTCCTTCTCGAAGAAGGTCTCCGCGGTCTTCTCGGTGTCGTTGTAGTAGCCGAGCGGGACGTGCCCGCACTGGGCCACCCGGCCCACCTCGCCCACGGCGACCGGCTCGCGGGTGGCCGGGTCGACCACCTGAGTACGGGAGTTGACGCGGATCCGGAAGCCGCGCTCGGGGCCCGCGTCCTCGGTGGCCGTGCCGTTGAAGCCGGACTCGGAGGAGCCGAAGTTGTTCAGCAGCATGACGTTCGGCACCAGTTCCAGGAACTGCCGGCGGACTGTCTCCGACATGATCGCCCCGGACGAGGACACGCTGAACAGCGAGGAGCAGTCCGTGCCCTTCATCGGCCCGCGGAGCGCGTCGATGAGCGGTCGCAGCATCGCGTCGCCGACCAGGGACATGCTGCTGACCTTCTCCTTCTCGATGGTGCGCAGCACTTCCTCGGGCACGAACTTGCGGTGCAGCACGACGCGTTGGCCGAAGTTGAAGCCGATGAAGGCGGTCAGGGTGGAGGTCCCGTGCATCAGCGGGGGAGCGGGGAAGAAGGTGATCCCGGACCCGCCGGCCGCGACCCGCTCGGCCAGTTCCTCGGGCGTCTTGACGGGTTCCCCGGTCGGCGCCCCGCCGCCCAGCCCCGCGAAGAACAGGTCCTCCTGGCGCCACATGACGCCCTTGGGCATCCCGGTCGTGCCCCCGGTGTAGATGATGAACTGGTCGTCGCCCGACCGCGCCGGAAACCCCCGCTCCGCCGAACCGGCCGCCTCGGCCTCCGCGAAGGGGACACCCGCCGTGCCGTCCCCCACCCGCACGAGATGCCGCAGCTTCTCCGCCCGTGGCCGCGCCGCCGCCACCCGGTCCTCGAACTCGGCGTCGAAGACCACCGCGACCAGGTCGGCGTCCCGGTAGAGATAGACCAACTCCTCTTCTACGTAACGGTAGTTGACGTTCACCGGCACGATCCGAGCCTTCAGGCAGCCCAGCACGGTCTGCAGGTACTCGACCCCGTTGTACAGGTGCAGCCCGAGGTGCTCGCCGGGGCGGATCCCGCTGTCCAGCAGATGGTGCCCGATCCGGTTGGCGGCCGCGTCCAGCTCGGCGTACGTCAGCCTGCGCTCCGCGCCCGTGCCGGGATGGTCGAGGTACACCAGCGCCTCGCGGTCCGGCACCGCGTCCACGACCGACTCGAACAGGTCGGCAAGGTTGTACTCCACCGCTCCTCCTGACCTCGCTGCCCCTCGGTTGCCGGTCATCAGAGCAAAGGGCGGCATGACTGTGAAGACTCCGCGCACAAGAAATCTGACTGCCTGTCAGAAAACCCTTGAAGTGCTCCGCCGCCTCCTGCAACCTGTTCTCGTTCTGATGCGGGGAGACGGGTGACGAGGGGAGACGGGTGATGGGTGGAACGGCGAGGGGTGGAACGGCGAGGGGTGGAACCGAACACCTCGACGTGCGGCGCGAGGGCGCCACACTCGTGCTCACGCTCAACCGGCCCGAGGCGAAGAACGCGCTCTCGCTGCCCATGCTCGTCGGCCTGTACGACGGCTGGATCGAGGCCGACGCGGACGACGCCGTCCGCTCGATCGTGCTGACCGGCGCGGGCGGCGCGTTCTGCGCGGGCATGGACCTCAAGGCCCTCGCGGGCAAGGGGATGGCGGGCGAGGAGTACCGCCACCGGCTCACCGCCGACCCGGACCTGCACTGGAAGGCCATGCTCCGCCATCACCGCCCGCGCAAACCGGTGATCGCGGCGGTCGAGGGGTACTGCGTGGCCGGCGGCACCGAGATCCTCCAGGGCACCGACATCCGGGTGGCGGGGGAGTCCGCGACCTTCGGCCTCTTCGAGGTCCGACGCGGACTGTTCCCGATCGGTGGCTCCACGGTCCGTCTGCAACGCCAGATCCCGCGCACCCACGCCCTGGAGATGCTGCTCACCGGCCGCCCCTACAGTGCCGCGGAGGCCGCCGGGATCGGCCTGATCGGCCATGTCGTCCCCGACGGCACCGCCCTCGCCAAGGCCCTGGAGATCGCCGAGCAGATCAACGCCTGCGGCCCGCTCGCCGTCGAGGCCGTCAAGGCGTCGGTGTACGAGACCGCCGAGCTGACCGAGACCGAGGGCCTAGCCGCCGAACTCAAGCGCGGCTGGCCGATCTTCGACACCGCCGACGCCAGGGAAGGCGCCCGCGCCTTCGCGGAGAAACGGCCGCCCGACTACCAGCGCCACTGAAGGAGACCGGCATGCCCGAAGTCCTCAAAGCCCCGCTCGTCGTCGAGTTCCCCTTCACCCGCTCCCTCGGCCCCGTCCAGAGCGCCTTCCTGACCGGCCTGCGCGAACGCGTCGTCCTCGGCGTGCGCACCACCGACGGACGCACCCTCGTCCCACCCGTCGAGTACGACCCCGTCACCGCCGACGAACTCCGCGACCTCGTCGAGGTGGCCCCCACCGGCACCGTCACCACCTGGGCCTGGAACCACGAACCGCGCCGGGGCCAGCCCCTGGACACCCCCTTCGCCTGGGTGCTGGTCCGCCTCGACGGCGCCGACACCGCCCTCCTGCACGCCCTCGACGCCCCCGGCCCCGAGGTCGTGCGCACCGGCCTGCGCGTCCGCGTCCGCTGGGCCGAGCAGCGCACCGGCGCCATCACCGACATCGCCTGCTTCGAGCCGTACGACGGCGAAGCGGCCGAAACGCGAGGCCGCACCGGTGAGTTCGAGGACCCGGTCACCGGCATCGTCGCCCACGCCCGCCTGGACTACACCTACTCACCAGGCCGCGCCCAGACCGCCTACATCAACGCCCTCGCCGAGCACCGCAACGTCGGCGAACGCTGCCCCTCCTGCCGCAAGGTCTACGTCCCGCCCAGGGGCGCCTGCCCCACCTGCGGCGTCGCCACCTCCGAACAGGTCGAGGTGGGCCCCCACGGCACGGTCACCACCTTCTGCATCGTCAACATCAAGGCGAAGAACCTCGACATCGAGGTGCCCTACGTCTACGCCCACATCGCCCTCGACGGAGCGGGCCTCGCCCTGCACGGCCGGATCGCAGGCATCCCCTACGACCAGGTCCGCATGGGGCTGCGGGTGGAACCGGTGTGGACCGAGGGCGCCCGCTTCCCCGACCACTACCGGCCGACCGGCGAACCCGACGCGGACTACGACACCTACAGGGAGCTGCTGTGACCCGCGAGATCGCCGTCGTCGCCTTCGGCCAGACCGACCACCGGCGCACCAGCGACGACAGTTCCGAGGTCGAGATGCTGATGCCGGTCCTGCACGACGTCCTGGACCGCACCGGCCTGAAGACCGCCGACATCGGCTTCACCTGCTCCGGCTCCAGCGACTACCTCGCGGGCCGCGCCTTCTCCTTCACCCTCGCCCTCGACGGCGTGGGCGCCTGGCCCCCGATCTCCGAGTCGCACGTGGAGATGGACGGCGCCTGGGCCCTGTACGAGGCGTGGACCAAGCTCCTGACCGGCGACGCCGACACCGCCCTCGTCTACTCCTACGGCAAGTCCTCCCCGGGCCCCCTTCGGGACGTCCTCACCCGACAGCTGGACCCGTACTACCTCGCCCCCCTCTGGCCCGACTCCGTCGCCCTCGCCGCTCTCCAGGCCCAGGCCCTCATCGACGCGGGCGAGACGGACGAACCCCAGCTCGCGGCCATCGCCGCCCGCAGCCGCACCACCGACAACCCACACGCCCAGCTGCGGAGCCCGGTCGCGCAGGGGGACTATCTGGTACGCCCCCTGCGCACCGGCGACTGCCCACCCATCGGCGACGGCGCCGCCGCCGTGATCCTCGCCGCCGGTCACCGGGCCCGCGAGCTGTGCGCCCGGCCCGCCTGGATCCGGGGCATCGACCACCGGATCGAGGCACACTCCCCCGGCGTCCGCGACCTCACGGACTCGCCCTCGACCCGCCTCGCCGCCGAGAAGGCCGGCGCCTTCGAACGGCCCGTCGACACCGCCGAGCTGCACGCCCCCTTCACCTCCCAGGAGGTGATCCTGCGCAAGGCGCTGCGGCTCGGCGACGGCGTACGGATCAATCCCTCCGGCGGCGCCCTCGCCGCCAACCCGGTCATGGCCGCAGGACTGATCCGGATCGGTGAGGCCGCCGCCCGCATCCACCGGGGCGAGGCCGACCGGGCCCTCGGCCACGCCACCTCCGGCCCCTGTCTGCAACAGAACCTGGTCGCCGTACTGGAAGGGGATCCGCGATGAGCAAGGAACCGGTGGCCGTCGTCGGGATCGGCCAGACCAAGCACGTGGCGGCGCGCCGGGACGTGTCCATCGCCGGTCTGGTCCGCGAGGCGTCCCGCAGGGCCCTGGACGACGCCGAGCTGACCTGGGCCGACGTCGACGCCGTCGTCATCGGCAAGGCGCCCGACTTCTTCGAGGGCGTCATGATGCCCGAGCTGTACCTCGCCGACGCGCTCGGCGCGGTCGGCAAGCCGATGCTGCGGGTGCACACCGCGGGCTCCGTCGGCGGCTCGACCGCGCTGGTCGCCGCGAACCTCGTGGCGTCCCGCGTTCACGGCACCGTGCTGACCTGCGCCTTCGAGAAGCAGTCCGAGTCGAACGCCATGTGGGGTCTCTCCCTGCCGATCCCCTTCCAGCAGCCACTGCTCGCCGGGGCCGGCGGATTCTTCGCCCCCCACGTGCGCGCGTACATGCGGCGCAGCGGCGCCCCCGACACGGTCGGCTCGCTCGTCGCGTACAAGGACCGGCGCAACGCCCTGAAGAACCCCTACGCCCATCTCCACGAGCACGACATCACCCTGGAGAAGGTCCAGTCCTCGCCGATGCTGTGGGACCCGATCCGCTACTCGGAGACCTGCCCCTCCTCCGACGGCGCCTGCGCGATGGTCCTCACCGACCGGGCCGGCGCCGCCCGCGCGCCCCGGCGGCCGGCCTGGATGCACGGCGGCGCGATGCGCAGCGAGCCGACCCTCTTCGCGGGCAAGGACGCCGTCTCACCGCAGGCCGGCAAGGACTGCGCCGCGGACGTCTACCGGCAGGCGGGCATCGCCGACCCGCGCCGGGAGATCGACGCCGTCGAGATGTACGTGCCGTTCTCCTGGTACGAGCCTATGTGGCTGGAGAACCTCGGTTTCGCCGCCGAGGGCGAGGGCTGGAAGCTCACCGAGTCCGGGGTGACCGAGCTCGACGGCGACCTGCCGGTCAACATGTCGGGCGGGGTCCTCTCCTCCAACCCCATCGGCGCCTCCGGCATGATCCGGTTCGCCGAGGCCGCCCTCCAGGTGCGCGGACAGGCCGGGGAACACCAGGTGACGGGCGCCCGCCGGGCGCTCGGACACGCCTACGGCGGCGGATCACAGTTCTTCTCCATGTGGCTGGTGGGAGCCGAGCCCCCGGACTCCTGAAAGGTCCCCCTCATGTGGCCTGTTGACACTCGGAACCGATCGCTAGGCTGGCCGCGGACGACGAACCGGGAGGAGCACGGACGTGGCCGAGAGCACCATCCAGCAGCAGCCGCTCACGGGCTGGGACAAGCCGGAGTTGGACCTCAGCAACGCCGACTGGCACTCGAGCAGCCGCGGTCTGGGAGACGTCCAGATCGCCTTTGTCGAGGGTTTCATCGCGATGCGCAACAGCGGCCGCCCACAGAGCCCCTCGCTGATCTTCACACCCGCCGAGTGGGGCGCGTTCGTTTCGGGAGCGCGGGAGGGGGAGTTCGACCTGACGTGACCTGACCGGCCGATCCGGGGGGTGTTCCCCACGTTTTCCCGGACACGCGACCACCGGCACCCTTTCCGGACCCGGGCCTGAGCCAGGCTGGTCCAGGGAGGGGAGACGGTCGTACTCGGGAAGCGAGGAACCCATGGACACCCTGCCGGTCATCGCGGCGGTCGACGGTTCGGACGACAGCCTGCGGGCCCTGGACTGGGCCCTCGACACCGCCCGCGGCCGCGGAGCGCCGCTGCGGGTGGTCCATGTGCGGCAGTACGCCGCCTGGATGCAGGCCGACGTGCTGGTGTCGGGGCCGCCGGAGCCGGAGGACGACCCCGTCCTCGGCGAGGTCCGCACCCGCGTGGCCTCCGTGCCGGACCGCCCCGAGATGGAGTACGTGACGCTGGAGGGCGCCCCGGGGGCCGTGCTGCCCGAACTGGGCTCCGTGGCCCAGCTGCTGGTGCTCGGCTCGCGCGGGCGTGGCGGCTTCGCCAGCCTCCTGCTCGGCTCCAACGGCATGGCCGCGGCGCGCGACGCCGAGTGCCCGGTCGTGGTGGTGCCCCGGCCCGGCCGCGAGGTCCACGAGGGCGCGCCGACCGGCCCCGGGCCGCGCGTGGTCGTCGGCCTCCAGGTCGACAGCCCCGACGAGGCGATCCTCGACTTCGCCTTCGCGGAGGCCGCCCGGCGCGCCGCCCGCCTCCAGGTGGTGGCCGCCTACCCGTCCCCGGTCCAGATCTGGACCGCGGCCCCCGCCCAGATCCTGCCCCCGGCGCTGGACGACAAGGCGGTGGAGAACGAGACCCGAGCCCTGGCGGAGGGCTTCCTGGCCCCGCACCGCAGCCGGTACGAGGACGTCCGGGCCGAGGCCCACGTGGCTCCCGGCGACGCCGCGGGCCACCTTGTCGCCGCCTCCAAGAACGCCGACCTGGTGGTCGTCGGCCGCCATCGCCGCCGCCTGCTGGCCCCCACCCGCATGATCGGCTCGGTCACCCAGGCAGTCCTCCTGCACGCGGCGAGCCCGATCGCGGTGGTCCCGCCGTCTCCGCCGGAGGAGTGAAGGAAAGGCCGGGCCGCAAAACCGCCAAGGGGCGCGGGGAACCGCGCGACAGGCCACGTCGGACCGCACTCGCCCGGCGGCGCGGCGTGGCACCCCCATAGGCGTATCCCAGCCCGCCCAGCACAGCGCAGCGCCAAGTAGCATGGCGCTATGTCGTTCCTCCGCCGCCGCAGCGCCACCCCCGCCGGGCCCGAATTCGACGTCCTGGCCATGGACCCGGGCGACTGGCCCGGCAACCTGGGCGCCGGGCTGCTGCCCGCCCCCGACGGCAGCTGCCAGGGCGTCTTCCTGCGCTACGACCTGTTCGGCGGCCGCGGCCCCGCGATGATCATCGGCAATCTGCCGGAGGGCTCCCCGGCCCGGGACACCGAAGAGGGCGAGATCCCCTTCGAGGTCGCCCAGTTGCTCCTGGCACTGGAGAACGAGGAGGAGGTCACCGTCGTCGGCACCGAGGACGTGCCGGTGATGCAGGGCGACAACCTCCTGATCGTGCGCCGCCTGAAGCTCTCGGAGAGCCGGATCTCCTGCGTCCAGTTCGACCGCAGCGACAACGTCCTGGTGACCATCGCCGCCTGGGACCGCCCGATCACGGACGACCTCTACGCCCTGCTGAAGCCGCTGCCCGCGGAGCTGTTCCAGCAGGGCTGAGGCGGCTAACCGGCCGCGGACACGACCGTCACGTCCGCGGCCCGCACGAATCCCACGCGGTGGCCGAACTGGATCTCGTAGTACTGATCCTTCCCGGTCACCACCCGGTGCGATGCCTCGTCGAAGGTCACCGCGTAGTAGTACTGCCCGGGCACCTTGTCCCCGACCACGTACTTCTGCCCCTTCGGCAGCCGGTACGGCAGCGGCGACACCGGCTGCGCGGGCACTCCCGCCGGATAGGCGGAGGCCTCCGGATAGGCACGCCCGTACACCGGGACCTCCTCCAGGCCCGCCTTGGGCGTCACCACCAGGCCCGTCGCGTTCACGGCCGTCGGCTCCTTCGCCGGGTTGTGGAACCAGGCCTTCTGGCCGAGATACCAGATCGCCGTCCAGTCCCCGTCCCGCCCGGCCACGGCGTACTGCTGCCCGGTGGAGACCCGCGAGGACAGGTCGTTCACCCCGGTGCTCGGGGTCGTTCCCAGGCCGATGTCCTTGATCAGGGGGTACGACGTACCGGGCCCGGAGTACAGCCGGACCGCGCTCGAACCGTGCGCCGGGCAGGGCTGGCCGGCGGCCGTGCAGCCCGTGTACTGCGGCTGGTGCTCGGCGTAGTCCGGGCGGATGGTCACCACGCCGCCCTTCTTCCCGGCGGTCGGCTCGAACGGACGGTCGAGCAGCTCGAAGTAGTGCGCCCAGTCCCAGTAGGGGCCGGGGTCGGTGTGCATGCCCCGGACGGTCGCCGTGGTCGGTCCCGGCACCGTGTCATGGCCGAGGACGTGCTGCCGGTCGAGCGGGATGTCGTACTTCTTGGCGAGGTACCGCACCAGCCGGGCCGAGGACCGGTACATCGCCTCCGTGTACCAGGCGTCCGGGTCGGCCAGGAACCCCTCGTGCTCCAGGCCGATCGACTTGGCGTTGACGTACCAGTTCCCCGCGTGCCAGCCGACGTCCTTCGCCTTCAGGTGCTGGGCGATGTGGCCGTCGGTGGAGCGCAGCGAGTAGTTCCAGGAGACGTAGGTCGGGTCCTGCACGAGCTTGAGGACACCTTCCCAGGCGCCCTCGGTGTCGTGCACGACGATGTAGTCGATGCTCTGCGTCCCCGGCCGGTTCCCCAGGTCGTGGTTGCCGTAGTCGCCGTCCCCGAACTCCTCGTACGGCGCCGGGATCCACTCGCAGGACACCGACGCGGGGCACTCGGTGGCACCGGGGGCCGAGGCACGCAGACCGGCGCCCGCCAGGGTCCCCGTGTCCGGCGCCAGTGTCGGCCGCGCCGCCAGGACGACCCGCTGCCCGGCGTCGGTGAACCGCTCACCGCCGGTCCGGATCACCTCGTAGACGTCGTTCGCGTACGCCGCCGCCGTCGCGCGGTCGTCGGCGCCGGAGAACAGCGCCACCGCGCCGTACCAGTCCGCCGGATCCGCGCTCATGGGCGCGCCCAGCTTCCGCTGCGCCGCCGCGAGCAGGGCGGCACCGCCCGCCACGTTGGCGGCCGGGTCCGTACGGAGCCTCTCGGGGCTCAGGCCGGTCAGCCGCGCCGCTCTCGGCAGCGTCTTCAGGCGGGCCGGCAGCTCACCGGCGTCCGGGATCCGCTCCTCGGGGACCAGCGGGGGACGGGCCTGGTCGCCGCGGGCGTCCTCCACGCCCTCGCTGTGATGCGCCGCGCCCGCGAGCGCGGTCCGGGCGTCCGTGAGATGCATCGGGCCGTAGCCGCCGGTCACACTCGGCGCACCGGCGTGCGTGTCCCAACGGGACTGGAGGTAGGAGACGCCCAGCAGCACGCTGCGCGGGACGCCGTACTCGGCGGCGGCCGCGGCGAACGCCGACTGGAGGCGGAGGGCGGACGACTGGGGTTCGGCAGGGGCCGCGCCGAGCAGCGGAAGCACGATCGCGGCGCAGGCCACCGGACCGGCGGCTCTCTTCAGGGCGGTGACGGATCGTCGCAAAGCAGCCTCCTGTGACGGTCGGGCGCGATGAGCCGTGCGGGGCCGGGCAATGCGTCCGTGGTACCGGCCTGCCGACGATCCGTCAATCATGCCCAGGGGCAGGCGAGGAGGGGGGCATACGAAGGTCCGCGGTGCGCCGCAGTTCAGGGCGCGCCGCGGACCACCGTCCCCGTCAGCGAGTGCCGACCGCGGCACGCACGGCCCGGCGGGCCAGCTGGCAGTCGTCGTGCAGCCGCCTGAGCAGCAGGCGCTGTTCCTCGCCGGACGGCGCAGCACCCGGGTGGGCCGTACCCGGTGCCGCCGGGGCCGTGTCGTGCATCGATCGCTGCACGGCTGTCTCGTAGGTACGGATCTCGCGGGTCAGCACGAGCATCAGGTTCACCAGGAAGGCGTCCCGGGAGGCCGGCCCCGCCGACTGGGCGATCTGGCTGATCTGTCGCCGCGCGACCGGTGCGTCCCCGAGGACCGACCACAGGGTGGCCAGGTCGTACCCCGGCAGGTACCAGCCCGCGTGCTCCCAGTCCACCAGCACTGGACCGGCCGGTGAGAGCAGGATGTTCGACAGCAGTGCTTCGCCGTGGCAGAACTGGCCCATGCCCTGCCGGCCCGCCGCGTGCGCGATGCCGTGCAACAGCTTCTGCAGGTCGCCCATGTCCCGGTCGGTGAGCAGCCCCAGCTCGTGATAGCGGGAGATGCGCGCGGGGTAGTCCAGCGGGGCGTCGAAGGTGCCCGCCGGCGGCCGCCAGGCGTTCAGCCGGCAGATCGCCCCGAGGGCCGCCCTGATGTCCGCGCGGGGCGGGGGCTCGACCGGGTGCCGCTGCAGGGCGGCCACCCGGCCCGGCATCCGCTCGATGACCAGCGTGCAGTTGTCCGGATCCGCTGCGATCAGCCTCGGCACCCGCACCGGGGGGCGGTGCCGGACGAACGAGCGGTATGCAGCTATTTCGTGCCGGATCCGCTCGGCCCATCCCGGGGAGTGGTCCAGTAAACACTTGGCGACGGCCGTGCTGCGCCCCGTCGTCCCCACGAGGAGTACGGCCCGCCCGCTCCGGCGCAGCACCTGGACCGGGGCGAACTCCGGGCAGATCCGGTGCACCGACGCGATGGCCGTGCGCAGCTGGGCGCCCTGAGGGCCGGACAAGTCGAGTCTCCCGCTGAGCGGTTGGGTGCCGAGCCCCGCGGCGCGCCGTGGCCGGCCCGCCCCGAGGACGGGGGCCGCCGAGCGGGCGGGGTCGAGGTAGGGGCCGCTGCCCGCCGGGCGGGGGTGCGGCGGCCGGGGCGGGGCGGACACGGAGGACGATGCTGCGTACATGGGCGAAACAGATCCCTTCGTGTGCCTGCAATGCCTGCGAAGCGCGAACGCCCTTACCCGGCCCGGTCGCCCGGGAGCACCCTGGGGAGTGCGCCCTTGGGAGAGCGGCGACCGGGTCGGGGTGGCGCGTTCCTACCTGACACCCGTTGCCCAGTGGCACACCATCTGGCGCACCCTGGCGAACCCTGGCGAATAGTCGCCCGGCAACTCTCACCGGGCTACTGTCAACTCAGCCGAGAACCTGGGGGCTTGACGTGAACGGACAACCCAACTCCCGCCTCGCGGACCTGTTCGGCCTGGCCGGCTGGTCCAAGGGCGAACTCGCGCGGCTGGTCAACCGGCAGGCGGCGGCCATGGGCCACCCCCAGCTGTCGACCGACACCTCGCGGGTGCGGCGTTGGATCGACATGGGAGAGATCCCGCGCGATCCGGTGCCGAGGGCGCTGGCGGCGCTGTTCACCGAGCGACTCGGCCGTGTCGTGACCATCGAGGACCTCGGTCTGGTCCGGCACGGGCGTGCGGGGAAGCGGCAGGGCGGCGGGAATGTGGAACATCCCGACGGCGTGCCGTGGGCGCCCGAACGGACTGCCGCGGTCCTCACCGAATTCACGGGAATGGACCTCATGCTCAACCGACGCGGCTTGGTGGGCGCGGGTGCCGCGCTCGCCGCGGGATCCGCACTCAGCAGCGCCATGCACGACTGGCTGCACACCGATCCGACTCTCAAGGCCGACGCTCCCCGACTCGACGATCCCCTGCACGCCGACCCCGCTGGGTTCGACCGCTACGAGGCAGCCCCCATCGGGTCGCAGGAGATCGAGGAACTGGAGCGCTCGGTGGAGGTGTTCCGAGCCTGGGACGCGGCCCGCGGAGGCGGGCTGCAACGCAAGGCTGTGGTGGGACAGCTCAACGAAGTGGGCGGCATGCTCGCCTATCACCACCCCGAACACCTCCAGCGGCGCCTGTGGGGCGTCGCCGCCAACCTCGCCGTACTCGCGGGCTGGATGTCGCACGACGTCGGCCTGGAGCCCACGGCCCAGAAGTACTTCGTCATCGCCGCCCACGCGGCCCGAGAGGGCGGCGACCGGCCCCGCGCCGGGGAGGCGCTCTCCAGAGCGGCTCGCCAGATGGTGCATCTGGGCCGGCCCGACGACGCACTCGACCTGATGAAGCTCGCCCAGTCCGGCTCCGGCGACGAGGTGCTGCCGCGGACCCGGGCGATGCTCTACACCATCGAGGCCTGGGCGCAGGCCTCCATGGGCAAGGGTCAGGCGATGCGCCGCACCCTCGGACAGGCGGAGGACCTGTTCGTCTCCGACAAGGGCGATGTGCCGCCCCCGAGCTGGATGCAGACCTTCAAGGAGGAGGACCTGTACGGCATGCAGGCCCTGGCCTACCGCACGCTGGCGGAGTTCGAGCCCCAAGCGGCCGCGCACGCCCAGCACTACGCGGAGAAGGCCCTGGCGCTGCGGGTCGACGGGCGGCAGCGGTCGAAGATCTTCGACTTCCTGTCCATGGCCTCCGCCTGCTTCATCGCCGACGACCCCGAACAGGCCGACCGCTACGCGCGCCTCGCGCTGGTGTCGATGGGATCCAACTCCTCCCACCGCACCTGGGACCGGCTGCGCCAGATGTACCGGCTGACCGCCGAGTACTCCGGCTACCCGAAGATCAACGAGCTGCGGGAGGAGATCAAGCTGGCCCTGCCGAGGACGGCGAAGGGCGGGCACAGCGCACGGGCATAGGAAGGCGCACGGGCATAGGGGGCCTGTGCGCTAGGGCTTGAGGATCCGGCCGATCGCTCACGGATCCGGCCGAGGGGCTCATGGATTCCGGCGACCGCTGGCGAATCCATCCGACGCTGACGAATCCACCCGACTACGACGTCACCCTGGCGGCGAGCACGCAGGCGTGGTCCTCGCGCCCGCTCTCGCCGAACTCCTCCACGACCAGCCGCACACAGTCCTGCGCGGTGCGTGCCTCGCCGAACCGCGGAGCCAGGTCGAGGAGACGGTCCACGGCGTCGGCGCCGCTGTGCCCCGACATCAGTCCGTCGGTGTGCAGCACGAGCAGGTCGCCGGTCTCCAGGGCCATCTCCGCCTGGCCGTACGAGGCACCGGTGGTGGCGCCCAGCAGGACGCCGTTCGGTGGCTCCAGCCTGCACCCCGTCCCGTCGCGGAACAGCAGCGGGGCGGGGTGCCCTGCCTGTGCCCACAGCAGGGTGCGGGTCTCGGGCTGGTAGCGGCAGCAGACCGCGCTGCCGAGGGCAGGCTGCACGGTGGCGTCGAGCAGCTGGTTGAGCCAGGACATCAGCTGGCCCGGCTCGGTGCCGGCCATCGCCATGCCGCGCACGGCACCCAGCAGCGTCGCCATGCCCGAGGCCACGGCGACACCCTGTCCGGTGAGGTCGCCGACGCTCAACATCGTCTGGCCGCCGGGGAGTTCGAGGGCGTCGTACCAGTTGCCGCCGATGAGGGAGCCGGTCGCGGAGGGGAGGCTGTGGGCGGCCAGGTCCAGGCTCGGCGCGCCAGGGTGCGGGAGCCGCAGGGTGCCGCGCCACGGCGGCAGCACGGCCTCCTGCAGCTCGACCGCCAGCCGGTGCTCGCTCTGCGCGCGGTCCCGCTGGCGCTGGAGCGAGTCACGGGTCTCGCTGACCGTGCGCTGGCTGCGGCGCAGTTCGCTGACGTCCCGCAGTACGGCCCACATGGCGGCGGTGCTGCCGTCGGCGCCGAGCACGGGCTCGCCCATCATGTGCACGGTCCGCACCTCCCCGGCCGGGCGGACGACGCGGAACTCCCCGTCGATGGGCTTGGCGTCGACGAGGCAGTCGGTGACCATCGCGGTCAGCTTCGGCCGGTCCTCGTCGAGCACCAGGGACGGCAGCTCGTCGAGGGTCAGCGGGGGAGCGGCGGGGTCCCGGCCCAGGATCTGGTACAGCTCGCCGGACCAACTGGCCTCGTCCGTCAGGAGGTTCCATTCCGCGCTGCCGACCCGGCTGAGCAGTGAGCCGCCGCGCGGGGCGGGCGGCGCGGGCTCGGCCGCGGGCGTCGCCGGTGCGGCGGGTACCGGCGACGGTCCCTCCCGCAGCTGGGCCAAGTGGGCGTCGAGGTCGTCGAGTTGGGTCAGAGCGAGGTCGTACAGGGCGCGCTGCCAGCGATCCTGCGGGTCCGCGCCGTCACTCGGCGTGTCCCGCCGTACGGCGTCCACGTCGACCTTCAAGCGTCGCGCCTGCGATATGAGCGCGTCGACCGAGCCGCGACCGGGCGGCTGGGCGGCGGGGCGGTCCGCGGAGAGATGGGACGGCATGACGCACTCCGGTGAAGGGGACGGTTCGACCAGATTGACGGAGGGACCGTTACGACTGTTGCACAGCCCACGACGCGCTGTAAGGGATTTGGCAACACACGATCCGGTGGTGCTTCTGGCATATGCCACAGTCTCCACGGCACGATCTCGTCGTGCGAACGGCGTACCTCACCGAAGGGTCAAGTCGTAGGCGGCGTACGCGTTTTGGCGGTCCCGAGAGGTGTCGGCGGGGCGCTCATTTATATGTTCTACGGCAGTGTGTTCTATCCGGTATCGCCCATGCGGGACCGTCGGACGCATGTGTGACGCAGGTCACGTCATCGAATGGGGGCTCAGGCGTATTGCGAGTGGCCCCTGTGCGGTCCTAAAGGCAGATCGGTTACGACCGACCTTTCACCATCAATGGGGGACCGCATGGAATTCATCCTGGAGCAGCCGGCCCGTGGTCGACTGATCACCGCCGACGAGCAGGAGCTGCCCGCGCCCGCCACGCTGCGTTACAGCTCCGCGGATCCGCTGGCCGTGCACATCGACTTTCCGCCCGAGGCCTCGCTCGACGGCGAGGGCGTCAGCTGGACCTTCGCCCGCGCGCTGCTCGCGGAAGGGCTGCGCGGTCCGGCCGGAGCGGGAGACGTGCACATCTGGCCGTGCGGGCGGACCCGTACGGTGCTGGAGTTCCACTCGCCGTACGGGCTCGCCCTGCTGCGCTTCGAGAGCTCCGCGCTGCGCCGCTTCCTGCTGCGCAGCTACGCCGTGGTCGCGGTCGGACAGGAGGACGTCGCGGCGGCCGTCGACGAGGGGCTGAGCGCGCTCTTCGGCAGCGTGTGAGACGTGGCCGGGCGGCGGGGCCGGCTCAGTAGCGCAGGATGCCCGCGATGCCGGTCGCGTCGCCCAGCGTGCCGTCCGGTACGAAGCGGACGTCGGCCCCGGTCTCCAGGCACTGCTCGACGATCTCGTCCACGATGTCCTCGCGGGCGTCGAGGTCGCCGCTCTCGGCCGGGATCAGGTGGTCGCCGGAGTCGTCGCGGACGGTCGCGCGGTAGTTCTCCTCGACCGCCAGCAGCCGGACCCGGCCCTCACGGGCGCTCTGCCACACCTCGTCGACACCGGCCGCGTACGCCTTGCGGCCCCGGGCCGTCTCCAGTTCCCGGGACACCTGGTCGGTGGTCCTGCGGCTGTCGGCGGCGACCACGGGCCGCACCGCCTGCCACACCGCGTCCGGGGTGGCGTCCGCGAGGCCGCCGTGCCGGACGTGGACGGCGCCGTGGGCGACACTGCCGACCTCGTCGAGCAGGGACAGCGCGGCCGTCTCGCCGGTGACGTACAGCGGGCGCGGATCCTCGCGGAGCAGCTTGCCCATCGCGGTGTCGGCGTCCCGCAGGAAGTGCCGGGTGCCCTCGTCGCGGAAGGTGCTCTGCAGATCGCCGATCCGCTCCTGTCGCTCGGCGTCGAAGTTGTCCATGCTCCGGGTGAGCGGGAAGCCGCCGGCGTGTTCCTCGGTGACCCGGTCGGTGCCGCCGTTCCACAGGGTGACGCGGTCGGCGGAGACCGAGAGCACCCAGAACGGCCGCTCGGCGGCCTGCGCCGAGACCAGGTTGCGGGTCAGGAAGGTGTCCGAGAGGACCACGCGTTCGGGAACCGTGCGCGCCAGTGACCACACCTGGTGCTCGCCCGGGGCGGCGAAGATGACCAGGCCGTCCTCGGCGTGCGTCAGGTCGACCTCAGAGAGCGCTTCCTCGAGCTGGTGTACGACGTCGATCCGCCGGTCCCTGCTGACCGCGGGATCCGCCTCCAGCTGCTTCTTCGCGTCGGCCACGACATTGCGCAGCCGGACCGGGTCCTGGGCGTTCTCGGGCTCCCTGCGGTGCGTCGGGGTCAGGACGGACACCGCGGGATAGGGGCGCGGGCGGCGCAGCTCGGCGAGTGTGGCGGGACTCAGTGCATGCTCCATGACAGCACGATAGGACTGATTCGCCGATCGGGCATCGGGGGCGGATACAGGGCAAACTGGCCGGGCATTCCAGACATTTCGCTGTTACCGTCACTCGGGTCGCCGGATGCCGCTCCGCATCGCCGCACTGCGGTGGTGCCCGCCCGTGCAAGGACGCCCATGGCCGAGGTCGAGACCGCGACCGAGCGGTCCCGCGCCGCCAAGCTCAGCCTGCCCACCCTCACCATGATGGTCGTCGGCTCCATGGTCGGCGCCGGTGTCTTCTCCCTGCCGCGCCGGTTCGCCCAGGAGACCGGGGTGGCGGGGGCGCTGATCGCCTGGGCGGTGGCCGGCACGGGCATGCTGATGCTCGCGTTCGTCTTCCAGACGCTCGCGGTGCGCCGCCCCGACCTAGACGCAGGCGTCTACGCGTACGCGAAGGCCGGGTTCGGGGAGTACCTCGGCTTCTTCGCCGCCTTCGGCTACTGGGCCAGCGCCTGCGTGGGCAACGTGACGTACTGGGTGCTGATCATGTCGACGATCGGCGCGATCGCCCCCGCCCTCGGCGACGGCGACACCGTCCTCGCCATGGTGCTCTCCTCGGTGGGGTTGTGGCTGTTCTTCTGGCTGATCAGCCGCGGGGTGAAGGAGGCCGCGGCCATCAACCGGATCGTCACCATCGCCAAGGTGGTGCCGATCATCGTCTTCGTCGTGCTCGCGCTGTTCTACTTCGAGCCCGCCGTCTTCGCCGACAACTTCGGTGGCGCCGACTATGCGGGCTCCCTCTTCCAGCAGGTCAAGGGGACCATGCTGGCCACGGTCTTCGTCTTCCTCGGCGTCGAGGGCGCCAGCGTCTACTCCCGGCACGCACGGCGCCGCGAGGACGTCGGGCGGGCGACCGTGCTCGGCTTCCTCAGCGTCTTCGCGATCTTCGCCTCGGTGACCATCGTGTCGTACGGCCTGATGCCGATGGAGGAGATCGCCGAGCTGCGCCAGCCCTCCATGGCCGGGGTGCTGGAGCACGCCGTCGGCAACTGGGGTCAGGTCTTCGTCAGCGTCGGCCTCATCGTCTCCGTCCTCGGTGCCTACCTCGCCTGGACCCTGATGGCCGCCGAAGTGCTCTTCGTCGCCGCCAAGGACGACGACATGCCCCGCTTCCTCAAGCGGTCCACACCCGCCGACGTCCCCGTGCCCGCGCTGGTGTTGACGACGGCCCTGAGTCAGGTCGTCCTCGTCGTCACGTACTTCTCGAGCGACGCCTTCGACTTCGCCCTCAACCTGACCAGCGCGCTCACCCTCATCCCCTTCCTGCTCGCCGCGGGCTTCGCGCTGCGGATCGCCGCGGCCGGGGAACGGGAGCGGACCACCGAACTGGTCGTCGCCGCGCTCGCGACGTTCTACACCGCGTTCCTCATCTACGCGGCGGGATTCAAGTACCTCCTCGTCTCCCTCATCGTCTACGCCCCCGCCACCGTCCTGTTCGTGATGGCCCGCAAGGAGCAGGGCCGTCGGGTCTTCAGCCTGCCCGAACTCCTCGTCCTCGCCGTGTCGGTGGCCGGAGCGGTGATCGGCGTCGTGGCCCTGGCAGCGGGCTGGATCAGCCTCTGAACCCCCGGAAGGTGCACCGTGACCAGTCAGGAAACCGCTCCCGTGTACGGCGTCCACTCCGAGGTCGGCCGGCTGCGCAAGGTGCTGGTCTGCGCGCCCGGGCTCGCCCATCGCCGGCTCACCCCGACCAACTCCGACGACCTGCTCTTCGACGACGTGATGTGGGTCGAGAACGCCCAGCGCGACCACGCCGACTTCGTCAACAAGCTGCGCGAACGGGGCGTCGAAGTGGTCGAGTTGCACGAACTGCTGGCCCGGACGATGGCGGTGCCGGGCGCCCGCGACTGGCTGCTGGACCGGAAGATCGTGCCCAACGAGGTCGGCCTGGGCCTGGTGGACGGCACCCGCGCCTACCTGGAGTCCCTCGAACCGGCCGAGCTGGCCCGGTACCTGATCGGCGGCCTGTCCACCCGCGACCTGCCCGACGAGCACCGCACCGGCACCATCGCGCTGGCCCGTGAGTCCACCGGCGTCCGCGAGTACCTGATGCCGCCGCTGCCCAACACCCTCTACACCCGCGACACCACGTGCTGGCTCTACGGCGGGCTCACCCTCAACCCGCTGTACTGGCCCGCCCGGCACGACGAGACCCTGCTCATGAAGGCGGTGTACACCTTCCACCCCGACTACGCGCACTCCCGGGTGTGGTGGGGCGACCCCGAACTCGACTGGGGCCAGGCCACGTTCGAGGGCGGCGACATCATGCCGGTGGGCAACGGCGTCGTCCTGATGGGGATGAGCGAGCGCACCTCGCGCCAGGCCATCACCCAGGTCGCCAAGGCGCTCTTCGAGGGCGGCGCCGCCGAGCACGTCATCGTCGCCGGCATGCCGAGGCTGCGCTCGGCCATGCACCTGGACACCGTGTTCACCTTCGCCGACCGCGACCTGGTCACCCTGTATCCGACCATCATGGACGGCGTCCACACCTTCTCCCTGCGCCCCACCGACAGGGCGCCCGGCTTCGAATTGATCGACGAGGCCCCCGCGGCCTTCGTCGACGTCGTCGCCAAGGCGCTCGGGCTGCCGGGGCTCCGGGTGGTGGAGACCGGCGGAGACGTCTACGCCTCCGAACGCCAGCAGTGGGACAGCGGCAACAACGCGGTCGCCCTGGAGCCGGGCGTGGTGTTCACCTACGACCGCAACACCCAGACAAACACCCTGCTGCGCAAGGCCGGGATCGAGGTCATCACCATCGTCGGCGCCGAACTGGGCCGCGGCCGGGGCGGCGGGCACTGCATGACCTGCCCGATCGTCCGCGACCCCGTCGACTTCTGAGAACCGGCCCGCTCAGGCCGCCTGCTGCACCGCGATCGAGCCCTGCGCCACCGCGCACAGGGTCGGCGTGCCGGCGCCCTCGACCGTGGTCAGGTCGCAGCGGACGACGACCCGGGTGCGGCCCGCGCGGACGACCCGCGCATGGGCCCGCAGCACATCGCCCTGGGCGGGCCGCAGATAGTCGATGGTGAACCCGGCGGTGATCAGCCGCTCGGCGACCACGGAGCCCGCGGCGAAGGTCAGCGCGTTGTCCGCCGCGTACCCGAGCACACCGCCGTGCACCGTGCCGTAGTGCTGGAGCAGATCCTCGCGGATGTCCAGTTCGAGGACTGCCTCACCCTCGCCGAAGGCCGTCAGGCGGGCGCCGAGCAGGGCGCTGAAGGGCTGCGCCGCAAGAACCTTCCGGGCCCGGTCCAGATCCAGGGTCTCGTTCACGTCGAACCTCACTTCACTAGTGAACTGAGGGTGGCGCGTGACGGCGGCCTCTGTCAAGATCGGCCCATGCCCGAGCCCGACCAGCGCCTGTACTTCCTGCTGCAGCGAGCGGCGCACCGGCTGCGCACCACCGCCGACCGGCGCTGTGTGGCGGCGGCCGGGGTCACCACCGCGCAGCTGGGCGCCCTGTTCGCCGTCGAGGACCGGCCGGGCATCACCCAGCAGCAGCTCGCGCGCACCCTCGGTCTGCGGGAGTCGGCCGTCACCGGTCTGGTGACCCGGCTGGTCACGGCGGGCCTTGTCGCCAGAGGGGCGCACCCGAGCGAACACCGGGCCGTGGTGCTGGAGTTGACCGACGCCGGATCCGCCGCCCTGGACGCCGCCCGCCCGGAGATCGACCGCTTCAACGCCGAACTGCGCGCCCTCCTCGGCGACGACGGATTCCACCGGACCGCCGCCGCCCTGCACCGCATCGCCTACGAGGACTGACCCGCGTCCCTCACCCGCCCACCGAGCCCGTGACCCGCAGGGCGCCCTCGGTGTCGAGGCCGAGGCGGGCCGCCCAGGAGAGCGCGTCGTCGAACGTGGCGTCCTCGCCGGCCAGCTGTGCCGCGGCGAGTCCGGGCGGCGCCCCGGCACCGTCCAGCAGCGTGGCCCACTGCTCGCCGGTCAGGGCGAGGTAGCGCAGTTCCTTCAGGTCGGCCAGGACGGACAGGTCCGCGGTCCGGGCTCCGGAGAGGTCGAGGCCGTGCAGGTGCGGCACGGTGCGCAGCGGCGCGAGGTCGACCGGCGCGGCCGTTCTGAGGCCGAGTGAGGCCAGGTGCGGGTGATCCGTGAGCGGGGCCAGATCGCCGCCGTCGAGGGTGGCGCGCAGGGACTCCACGGACAGGTCGCCGACCGGCGTGAGGTCGGCGGTGGCGGCGCGGTTGAGGTGCAGCCGGCGCAGACGCGGGGCGGCGCCGAGCGGGCCGAGATCGACAAGTCCGGTGACATTGTTGACGTGCAGCGCCTGGAGCGTCGGCGGGACCTCGTCCGGGACGTCGCCGCCGATGATCTGCTGGGTCTCGTGCTCGGTGCCGAGGTATTCCAGATACAGCCTGTCGCCGTGCACTTCGTACGCGCCCTGGTCCAGCAGGTCCAGACACCGGCCCAGCAGCGAGGTGACCGAGTCGGCCAGGTACAAGGGCCCCTCGTCGTAGTCGCGGCCGGTCTGGATGACCTGGCCGGGCCGGCCGGCGCGGGCCGGCGCGGTGTCCACGGCGAGGAAGTTGCCGTCCTCCCCGGTGCCGAACCGCAGCCAGCCGGGGTGGCCCCCGCAGCGGCGGACGGTGTCCGCAGGAGCGGCGTCGAACACGACGGCGTCCCACTCCAGGTCCCAGCCGTACCAGGGCCGTTGGTCCGCGCCCCACTCCGTGTGCTCGCCGACCATGCCGGCCAGCGACAGCCAGCCGTTGCCCGGGAACAGGCCGAGATCGGCGCCGCCGTCGGCGATCAGATAGAGCGCCCGCAGATCGGCGGGCAGCCGGTGCCCGAGTCGGTGTTCGGCCGCGTCGAGCGCCGCCTCGGTGACGGGCGGGGGCAGTTCCTCGGGACGGCCCAGGATCGCGGCACGCCGCTCCAGGTACGTACGGAACCGGGCCGCGGCCAGCTTCGGGTCGCCCGCCGGAGCCGCGGTGGAGGGCTCCTGCCGAAGACCGGGCTGCGGAAGCCGGAACTCACGGTCCAGGACCACCTGGAAGCCGGACTCCGTCCCGGTCGTCCAGGTGACGGCGTCATGGAAGGCCACGAGCCGGAACTCGCCGGACGGCCGGCACCGGATCTCCAGGCTCACCGGCTCCCAGCCCCGCTCCGCGCGCAGGGCCTCCCCGAGCGCCGCGAGCTCCTCGTGCCGGTTGGGCATACCGCCGGCCCAGCCGCCGCGGCGCGGGCCGTACCAGCCGGTCACCGACGTGCCCCCGCGCCCCGCCCGGCCGTGCATCACCGCCTGCGACCAGCCGCTCGGGACGTACGACAGCATCGCCTCGACGATCGGCCGCACCGACTGCTCCACCATGATCCGCTCCCCGCTCTCGATGTAGCTGTGAATCTTGGCAGCGGCCACTGACAACGACCTGGCCAGGATCCCCTTGTGCTCGAATACCACGGCTCGATCACGGTCAGAGAGACGCCAGTCGACGACGACGATGACACCGCACATCCTTGACGACGAGGAACCGGGCCACGAGAACGAGGTGCGGGTCGCGTGGACGGCTACCCGGTCGACTGGACCGAGAGCCCCGCCGTATGGCTGACCCCGCCCGCCGTCGTCGGCGCGTGGGTGGCGCACCTGGACGGCAGGGGCGTCGGCCACGTCTGCCTGTCCCGCGGCGGCCCCGGGGACGCGGCCCCCGGCCTGTGGAGCGCCCGCACCGGCGCGAGCACCGAGGCGACCGCCGTGGTCAACCGGCTCTGCGTCGCCCCCTCCGCGCGCGGGAACGGGCTCGGCGCCCTGCTGATGCACCGTGCGGTCGCGGCGGCACGGGAGCGCGGGCTGCATCCCGTGCTCGACGTGGTGGCCTCCGACAGCGCCGCCGCGGCCCTGTACGAGCGGCTCGGCTGGCGGCTGCTGGCCACGGTCGACCAGGAGTGGGGCCCGGAGCGGACGGTCGCCGTGCGGTGCTACGCGGCGCCCTGACGCCTCAGTCCTCCTCGTACTCCGAACCGCACGAACTGCCGCTGGGCGGCAGGGAGCCGTACAGCAGGAACGCCTCCGCCTTGCGCTGCACACACGCAGACGAGGCGTACCCGGTGTGGCCCCCGTCGCGGTTGTCGAGGACGACGGCCGAGGGGCCGAGGCGGCTGGCCGTCTCCACCGTCCACCGGTAGGGCGTCGCCGGGTCGCCGCGGGTGCCGATCAGGAGCATCTTCGGCGTGTCCAGGTCCTTGACCTTCTCCCGGATGAAGTCCGTGCCCTTGGGGCGGCCGTAGCACATCAGTACTTCGGTCAACCGGTAGGGGCCGAAGACCGGCGACGCCCGCTCGTACTCGGCGCGCAGCCGGTCGAGGTTCCGGGTGATCTGCTCGGCTGTCGGACGGTCGGGATCGTCCGCGCAGTTGATGGCCATCAGCGCCGCCGGGAGATTGTCCAGCGGGATGTCCTCCACGTCGACGAGACCGCCGTCGTCCTCGTCCCGGCCGGGTACCGCGTATCCGCCGGAGGCGAAGCCCATGAGTCCCTGCGTGTCACCGTCCTCGATCAGGGAGGTCAGGGCTCGTTGCAGCGAAGGCCACAAGTCCTCGCTGTAGAGCGCCTGTCCGATGGCGCCGACCAGATCCTGCCCGGTGAACACGTCACCGAAGTCGGTGGGCACGGGGTCCTCGTCCAGCGACTCCACCAGCCGTACGACCTCCTCGCGCCCGGTGCGCGGATCCTGGCCGAAGGGACAGCCGATGTCCTCCGCGCACCAGTCGATGAAGTCGTCCAGCGCGTTCTGCTGCCCCTTGGCGCCCGCGATCCCCTGTTCCGTCAGCGGCTCGGTGAGGGTGTCCACGCCGTCGAGCACCATCCGGCCCACCTTGTCCGGGAACTGCTTCGCGTACACCGCGCCGAGCCGTGTTCCGTAGGAGAAGCCGAGGTAGTTGAGCTTCTCGTCGCCGAGGGCCGCACGCATCACGTCGAGGTCCCTGGAGGCGTTCACCGTGCCTATGTGCGGCAGCACGGGCCCCGAGTGCTTCTCGCAGGCGGCCGCGGTGGCGCGTATCTCCGCGAGCACGGCCTCGGGGTCGGCGTCGAGTTCGGCGCTGTCGTCGCTGGAGTCGACGTGTCCCTCGGCGCCGTCGCCGCAGCTGACCGGTGACGACCTGCCGACGCCGCGGGGATCGAAGGTCACCACGTCGTAGCCGTCGGTCAGGCTCATGAAGTCCTTGCCGCCGAAGGCGAGCTGGTCCACGCCCGCGCCGCCGGGACCACCGAAGTTGAGCAGCACCGAGCCCCGGGAGTCGCCGGTGGCCCGATAGCGGGCGAGCGCCAGGTCGAGCGTCCCGGCCGCGGGGTCGGAGTAGTCGAGAGGGACCGTGACCTTCCCGCACTGGAAGTCGTCGGGGGCCTCCATGCCCTCACACTTGGCCCACGTCACCTTCTGGTCGTAGAACCGGGACAGATCGGGCCGGTCGTCGTCCGCCGCCGGCAGCCCCACGCCCAGCAGCGTGACCGCCACGGCCGAGACGACCGCGCAGTGCCGCAGGGCTGACCGCTTCGACAGCTTGACCGGCATCGATGCCTCCAGGGGCGCCCGTCGGCGGACCGGGATCCGGCGCCCTCGATCACGATAAGCGGCCCGCACGGGCCCCGCCTCCGCACGGGCGGTCCGGCGGTGCTGTGCATCGCTCCGCCCGTCCGTCCGCTGCATGCGCATACATGGTTCTGCATCCGCATACGGCCGTCTTTGCCGCTAGTTCGATATCTGTGCCGCTCGATGGGGTGAAAGGTCGATTAGCCATAACTCGGACGGTTCGCTCGCGTTTTATCCGGTGCGGGCGAGTGCCCGCGTCCATGTCTGGAAGGCAGGGAACCTATGAGACGGGTTACCCGAAACGGTGTGATCGCCGTCGCCGCCGCCTCCGGCGCGATGGCGGTCACGATGCCCGCGCATGCCGACTCCGGGGCGGACGGCGCCGCGGCCGGCTCGCCCGGGCTGATCTCCGGCAACACCATCCAGCTCCCGGTGCACGTGCCGGTGAACGTGTGCGGGAACACCGTGAACGTGGTGGGGCTGCTCAACCCGGCCGCGGGCAACACCTGCGCCAACGAGAGCGTGCGCGAGAGCGCAGGCGGCAGCCGGGGAGCACCGGCCGGTGCCTCCGCGCAGGGCGGCGGAAAGGATTCGCCGGGTGTCGTCTCCGGCAACGGCGTGCAGTTGCCGGTCCATGTGCCCCTCAACGTCAGCGGCAACAGCGTGAACGTGGTCGGCATCGGCAACGCGGTTACCGGCAACGAGTCCGCGAACGGCCCCGTTGACCGGCCCGTACGTCCTGAACGCCCCGAGCGCCCCGAGCGCCCGACGGAGCCGGCTCCCCGGCCGCCCCGGGCGCACCCCAACCCCCCGCCAGCGGCACCCGTACCGCACGCCCCCGGGCCCGCGCTCGCCCACACCGGCGCGGACCACACCCTGCCCGCCGCGACGGGCGGCGCGGCCCTCCTCCTCGCCGGCGCCATCCTCTACCGGCGCTTCGGTCCCCGCCCGACACGCTGACCCAGGACGGAACCCCCCGCGACCGAGAAGGTCGCTGCGCAGGGCGCAGGTGCTGACCCGGACCCCGGCCGCCCGCCGGGGTCACCGGGCCACGCCCGTCAGCAGCACCATCCCAGAGTCGCCGTAGTCCGGCAGCGTCGGGTCGGAATCGATGTGGGTGACCGACAGCTGCCGGGTCAGCGGGGTGAACACCTCGGTGACCCGGTCCGGGTCGATCGGGCAGCCCGGCCAGCGCGAGGCCGGCCCGATGCGGTAGGTCGGCATGTTCTCCATGAAGGCCGCCACCAGGTAACCGCCTGGCGCGACACAGCGGACGAAGGCCCGGCAGAAGGCGGTGAACTCCGCGAAGTCCTCGGTGGCGCCCTCCGCGACGAAGTGCATCGACGCCAGACCGTAGGTGTCCGGCGGCAGCTCCCGCACGTCCGCGTGCACCACGTACACGGCAGCCAGCGCCCGCGCCGGGGTCGGCGGGACGGCGGGGTTGAGCTCCCGGCACAGGGCGTGGAACGGCAGCCAGCTCGCCTCGGGGCCCCGCTGGATCTGCCGTTCCAGGTAGTCGACGTTCCCCGCCCCGGCCTCGACGGCCTCGATGCGACGGCTCACAGCGGCCGCGAGCATCAGCGGATACAGGTTCGGTCCCGCCCCGAACTCCACCGAGCGGGCCACGGAACCGGGAGCCAGACGCCGGTAGAACGCCGAGTGGTGCGCGATGACCGCCGCGTCCGAGGGACGCACCTCCCGGTAGTGCTCGGCCAGGTAGTCCGCGACCGGCCAGCGGTCCCAGTCCACGTCGTCGTTGTGGGTCGTCATGACTGTCCCACCCCCTGCGCGCCGTTGGGCCGGGAGATGTCCTCGTCGGAGTCGGTTGAGTTGATCTGGACGCGGAAGCCCACCCGGTCGGGCTGCACCAAGTACACCCAGACCGGCAGTGCCAGGCCCGCGGTGAAGATCAGCAATTCCAGCAGGCTCGGCAGGTCGTGGCCCGCCCAGCGGTGGCGGACGAGGCCGGACAGGCCGACGGCGAACAGCGGATAGGTGGCCAGGTAGCAGGCGTCGGTGGGGGAGGGGAACGGATTGGAGGCGTCGAAGTACTCCTCCATCGCGTTGTAGTAGGTGACCCCGGCGATGAAGGTCAGCAGTCCGGCGGTCGGCGCCCACCAGGGCTGGCGAGGGGCGGTTCGGTGCGCCTCGACGCCGATCAGGACGGCGGCGACCCCCGAAAGGCCGATCACGGCCCACACCGGGGTGAGGGCCGCCGGAACCGTCAGGTACACGGCGGTGGCGAGCCCGACCAGGGTCACCAGTGCGGCCGTCAGCCGCTGAGCCGGCTGCAAGGTCATGCGCCTCCCCGCGTGGGAGGGGCCCCGGCCCATCCGGCCGTGGCCTTTCCTGATCCTAGGCAGCGGGGTTCCACCCGTGCATCTCGGGCGGGACGGGGCGCCGTTCAGCCCTGCGGACGGTGGAAGCGGAGGTGTAGCGCGCGGATGTCGTCGACCAGCTCGGGGACCGGTCCCTCCACCGTCACGCCGGGCGCGATGTCGTTGACGGGCAGGGACCGTACCGGTGCGGCCGGCACGCCCAGCTCGGCCAGCCAGCCGGAGAGCTGGGCGGAGGAGGCCACGTACACGATGCGGCCGAGGCCCACCCAGGCGTGCGCGGCCGCGCACATGGGGCAGTGCTCGCCGGACGTGTAGACCGTGGCCCCGGCACGTTCCTCGGGCGTGAGGCGGGCCGCCGCGAGCCGGGCCAGCTCGAACTCGGGATGCCGGGTGTGGTCGCCGGAGGCCACCCGGTTGTGGTCCTCGGCGACCACGGTGCCGTCGGCCGTGACGAGTACCGATCCGAAGGGCTCGTCCCCGGAGTCCAGTGCCTCGGCCGCCAGTTCCACGCAGCGTCGCAGGTACGGCAGTTCGGAGTCCTTCACGCCCATGGCGCACGCCCCTTCCGGCTCGGGTGATCTTCCCGCGCAGCCTACGCCGGACGACCATTGCCACGCCCTGTCGTGAGAGTTATAGTCTCTAACAGAAGCGAGGCAAACTAACTTTCCCGAGAAGGGGTCAGTCATGACCACTGCCGTACCCACCCTGCATGTCGTCCTCGGCTCCGGCCCGGCCGGGACCGCACTCGCCCGCGAACTGGTGCGCCGGGGCCACCCCGTGCGACTCGTCGACCGCAAGGGCGAGGGACCCGCGCTCGAAGGCGTGGAGCGGTTCGCCGCCGACGTCTCCACCCCCGGGGGCGCGCGCGCCGCCATGGCCGGTGCCGCCGTGGCCTACCACTGCGTCAACGTCGGCTATCACCTTCAGGTCGAGGTGATGCCGCGCATCCAGGAGGCCGTCCTGGCCGCCGCCGAGGAGTCCGGCGCACGCCTGGTCGTGCTCGACACGCTCTACCCGTACGGCGAGACCGGGGGAGCGGTGATGACCGAGGACTCCCCGTGGCAGGCGACCACCCGCAAGGGTCGGATGCGCGCCGAACTCGATGAGAAGTACCTCGCCGCCCACCGCGCGGGCCGTGCCCGCGTCGTTCTCGGCCGCTCCGCCGACTTCGTCGGGCCCGGCGTCCTCAACTCCACGCTCGGCGGCGCCGTCTTCCCGGCCGCGCTGACCGGCGGCGAGGTCCCGGGCCTCGGCGACATCGACCTGCCGCACAGCTACACCAACATCGAGGACGTGGCGGCCGGGCTCGCGACCCTCGGTGAGCACCCGGAGGGCGACGGCCGCGTCTGGCACCTGCCGACGGCGCCCGCCCTGAGCACCCGCGAGGTCCTCGCGCTGATCGAGAAGCGGGTGGACGAGCCCCTGAATGTGGTGCCCGTGCCGGAGGCGCGCCCCTTCGGTCCGTTCGACGAGGAGTTCATGGCCGAGTACGCGGAGATGTTCTACCAGCACACCGAGCCGCAGATCATGGACTCCTCGGCATTCGAGCGGGCTTTCGGGGCGGCACCGACCCCGCTGGCCGAGACCATCGACGCCACCGTGGCCTGGTACGCGCAATGGCTCGGCCGGCAGTGACCTGGGGGCCGGTCAGCGGCGCGCCTTCGACCGGTCGAGCGCGACGACGCCCAGCGCCGCCAGCGCGATCTGGAACAGCCACTCGACCCAGTCGACACCCTTGGTGTCGGCCACGCCGAACGCGCCGGCCAGGGCCGAACCGATCAGTGCGGCCACGATGCCCACGAGAATCGTGAGCAGGATCCCGATGCGCTGTCGGCCGGGCACCACCAGCCGGCCCAGCACACCGATGACAATGCCGATCACAAGGGCACTGATGATGCCGGAGATCTCCATCTCCACCTCTTCTCCTCGGTCCCCCCACATTTTCCGGGTGCCCCTCCGTGCCACGAACAGTCCGTTCGATTTCAACCACCGGGGATACTCGGCGGATGAAGGAACACCGGCTGGACGGCGGGGCGATCAGCGAGGTCGTACGGGTGGGTGCGACGGTACGGCGGCGGCCCGCACCGCGATCGGCTTACGTGCACGACCTGCTCGCCCTGTTCGAGCGGCTCGGCTGGGCGGGGGCGCCGCGGTTCCTCGGGACCGACGAGCAGGGCCGCGAGATGCTCGGCTACCTCGAGGGACGCGCCGCGCTGGGCCCCGCGGAGCAGGCGGCGGCCCGCACGGACGCGGCGCTCGTCCGGATCGCCCGCCTGGTGCGTGAGTTCCACGACCTGACCCACGGCACCGCCCTCGCCGGGGACCGAGACGTGGTCTGCCACAACGACCTGGCGCCGAAGAACACCGTCTACGACGCCGAGGGGCGCCCGACGGCCTTCGTCGACTGGGACCTCGCCGCCCCGGGCGAACGAGTGCACGACGTGGCCCACGTGTGCTGGCAGTACCTCGGTCTGGGCCCCGGGGTGACCGATGTGCCCGAGACGGCCCGGCGGATCGGGCTCGTGCGTGAGGCGTACGGCGAGCGCGAGGGCGAGCTGGACGGTCTGGTCCCCACGATCCTGTGGTGGCAGGACCGGTGCCTGCGGGGCATCGCGGCCGGCGCCGAGCGCGGCGATCCGGCCATGCTGCGCCTGCGGGAGCAGGGGGTGCTGGAGGAACTGCGGGCCGCTCACGACTGGGCGGCCGACCATCGCCGGGAACTCGGCTGAACGAGGTGTAGGCGCTGCGCGGGGAGCCCGCATCAGTGAGCCCGTCTTCGAGCCGTGCCCGGGCGCCGCGTTGACATGCAAGTAATTACCTGCATAACGTCGAGTGCGCGATCTGAGAGGGACTCCTCGATGGACCTGGTCTTCAAAGCTCTGGCCGACGACACGCGCAGGCGGCTTCTCGACCGGCTGCACGAGGAGAACGGCCAGACGCTCGGTGAGCTGTGCGCGCGTATCGCGATGACGCGCCAGGCGGTGACCCAGCACCTCGCGGTCCTGGAGGCGGCCCGTCTGGTCAGCACGGTGCGGCGGGGGAGGGAGAAGCTGCACTACCTCAACCCGGTCCCGCTCCACGAGATCCAGGAGCGATGGATCGACAAGTTCGAGCGCCCGCGCCTGCGCGCGCTCGGCGCCGTGAAGCGACGAGCCGAGGAAGCCATGACCGACAAGCCCACCTACGTCTACGTCATCTACATCGAGAGCACGCCCGAAAAGGTCTGGGACGCGCTCACCGACGCCGACCTGACCGCCGACTACTGGGGGCACAGCAATGTCTCCGACTGGCAGCAGGGCTCCCGCTGGGAACACGTCCGCACCGACGGCTCCGGCATCGCCGACGTGGTCGGCGCCGTGGTCGAGAGCGAGCGGCCGAGGCGTTTGGTCACCACCTGGGCCGAGCCGGACAAGGAGGGCCAGGCCGGCGCCTCCTCCCGGGTCTCCTTCGACATCCAGCCGCACGGCGCCATCGTCCGGCTGACCGTGACCCACGAGGACCTCCCCACCGAGGACGACCTCGCCGCCGTCTCCCAGGGGTGGCCGGCCGTGCTGTCCAACCTCAAGTCCCTGCTGGAGACCAGCCGCACGCTCTCGCAGGAGCCCTGGCTGGTGCCGGAGGCCTGAGGCCGGGACGCAGGGCGCCGGCGGGTCCCGGGGTACGGGGACCGGCCGGCGCGTCCACCTCTTTTCCCTTGTTCCTCTACTTCGTGGCTGTTACGGCCTCGGGGCGCTCTTCGCCGCCGCACCGGCGCACATCAGGCCGAGCATCAGGGCCAGCGCTCCGATGATGATGTTGTTCCACACGACACCCGCGTCCGGGCTGTCGCCCACGATCCACGGCGCGACGATCATCCAGACGCCCAGTGCGCACATGGCCCAGCTCAGGCCGTACATGCGCTCGGGAGCCCGGGTGAAACCGAGCGCCAGGAGGCCGATCGCGATCCCCATGACCAGGTTGTGCGGGACGAGATCGGGCTGGCTGGTCGTGTAGTGGACGATCCACGGGGACACGGCGCAGTAAAGACCGAGCAGGAACACCGGTCCGTCCAAGAGCGTCACATCACGACCGCCGAGCATACGGGCGTAGCGTTCCCGCATTTCCGATGCGTCGGGGTGGCTGGTTATGTCACCTCGGGTGGGCGAGACGTTGGCCATGACTCGTCTCCTTTGACTCGCAGGCCTGACCGCGTCTGATGCGGTATGCGGATAAGCGCCTCCTACTGAGCATTTTGCACTTATTTGGCCTTTATGTGTAGAGGTCGGACGTGCCGGGGTCGGGACGTGGGAGGGGCGGAGCCGGAGCGCGGGCGTGGGAATTGTTTCTCGCGCTGAATGGTTGGTGTATACATCCATGCGTCGGGCCTACCGCCCGTCCAGACCGCGAGCGGGCCGCACGGCCCGCGCATCACCAGCGAGGCACCGTGAACCACCCCGCCGACACCGTGGCGCGACTGCGCGCCGCCTTCCGCACCGGCCGCACCAAGCCCGTCGAGTGGCGCGTCACGCAACTGCGCCGACTGCGCGCGATGCTCACCGAGAACGCCCCCGAGCTTGCCGCCGCCCTCCACGCCGACCTGGGCAAGAGCGCGACCGAGTCCCAGCGCACCGAGATCGGCTTCACCGTCCGCGAGATCGACCACACCCTCGCCCATCTCGACGACTGGCTGCGCCCCGAACCCGCCCCCGTTCCGGAGCACCTGGGCGCCGACACCCGCGCCTGGACGCAGTACGAACCCCTCGGCGTCGTCCTCGTCATCGCCCCCTGGAACTATCCGGTCCAGCTGCTGCTGACCCCGATCGTCGGCGCGCTCGCCGCGGGCAACGCGGTCCTCGCCAAACCCAGCGAACTCGCCCCGGCCACCTCCGCCGTACTGGCCCGGCTGCTGCGCGCGCACCTGGATCCCGAGGCGGTCGCGGTCGTCGAGGGCGGTGTTCCCGAGACCACGGCCCTGCTGGCCGAGCGCTTCGACCACATCTTCTACACCGGCAACGGCGCGGTCGGCAGGATCGTGATGCGCGCCGCCGCCGAGCACCTGACGCCGGTCACCCTCGAACTCGGCGGCAAGTCACCGGCGTTCGTCGACCGCGACACCGACCTCACGGTCGTCGCCGACCGGCTGGCCGCCGGGAAGTTCCTGAACGCCGGGCAGACGTGCGTGGCCCCCGACTACGTCCTCACCGACCCCGAGACCGCCGCTGCCCTGGAGGCCGAGTTCGTCCGAGCGGTGGAGGCGCTGTTCGGCACCGATCCGGCGACCTCGCCCGAGTACGGCCGGATCGTCAACGAACGGCACTTCGACCGGCTGACCGGCCTGCTCGGCTCGGGGCGCGCGGTGGTCGGCGGGGCGAGCGACCGGGCGTCGAAGTACATCGCGCCGACCGTCCTGGCCGACGTCGACCCCGCCTCGCCCGTCATGCGCGAGGAGATCTTCGGGCCGATCCTGCCCATCGTCACCGTCCCCGGCCTGGACGAGGCGATCGACTTCATCAACGACCGCGACAAGCCCCTCGCCCTGTACGTCTTCTCCGCATCGGACGACACGCGCGAGCGCGTCGCCGCCGAAACCTCCTCGGGCGGCCTCGGACACGGTCTTCCGCTCGCCCACCTCACCGTCTCCGACCTCCCGTTCGGCGGGGTGGGGGAGAGCGGTATGGGCAACTATCACGGCCGCTACTCCATCGACACGTTCAGCCACCGCAAGGCGGTGCTGGAGAAGCCGCTCAGCTGACGCTCATCCGTCAGCGCGGTCTTCCCCGGTGTCGGTAGAGGTCCTCGGACCATCATCTGCCGCGCCGACGGTTGCGCCTGGTCAGCCCGCGGTCAGCTACTTGGTCAGCAGACCGCGGCTGCGCAGCACTCGCCGCTCCAGCGGGCTGAAGATCAGCAGATCGATGGCGATGCCGACGAGCAGGATCAGGAAGATGGCCAGGAACACCTGGGACATGCTCGCGTTGTTGCGGCCGTTCTCCAGCAACTGACCCAGCCCGACGCCCAGATCGGGCGAAGAGGCGATGATCTCGGCGGCCATCAGCGAGCGCCAGGAGAACGCCCAGCCCTGCTTCAGACCCGCCAGATAGCCCGGCAGTGACGCGGGCATGATGATGTGCCAGGCCTCGCGCATCCCGGTCGCGCCCAGGGTGCGTCCGGCGCGCAGGAACAGCGGGGGGATCTGGTCGATGCCCGCGACCAGGCCGTTGGCGATCGAGGGGACCGCGCCGAGCA
>NZ_JBSFOK010000014.1:0-56936 GCF_053587635.1 Streptomyces sp. NPDC003635
ACCCCGGGGGGGGCCGGCCCCGGGGCCACCGGCCCCCCCCCCTCCTTTTTTTTGTCCACGCCCCCCCCCCGTGGGGGGGGAGGGCTGGGGCCGCCCCCCGACGAACTGTCGGTGGCTACGGATACGCTGATGACCTGATCAACAGGTGTGCCGGGTACGGAAGTCGGGAAGGCCGCAGGACGACAGTGGCGGCGATCGGGGGCGGGAATGACCGTAGGGATTGAGGACGTCTTCGGACCGCAAGTTCCCCTCACGGGCGACGAGGGCCAGACGGCCACCTTCGCCCTCGCCTCCGCGGCCTACCGGGACAACCCGGTCGAGGAGATCACCAAGGCCAACAACGAGTGGCACGAGACGACCGTCAAGGGCGGCCAGAAGTGGGCCGGCGGGCTCTTCCGGCCGAACCTGGGCGAGGCGTTCTCCCGGGCGGTGATCGAGCGCATGCTCGGCACCGGACGCAAGCCGCTGATCCAGTCCTTCGGGACCGAGCCGCAGGTCGTCGTCGACCACTGCCTGGCGGCCTACCGGCTGCGCCGGGACCGCGACAAGCGGCTGTCCGCCGTCATGATGGTGTGCGGCGTGCTGTTCCTGCCCGGACTGCTGGTCTGGCTCCTGGTGTTCATCCTGCGCACCAACATCGACAAGAACACCAACAAGAGGGCCTCCGCCCTCGCCACCGCCCTGCTCGTCGCCATGGGGGCGCTCGCGGTCCTCTTCCTGGTCCGGATGCCGTTCGCCGGATTCTGGGGCTGGTACGCGCGCGCCTGCGTGGTCGCCCCCGTCCTGGGCTGGTTCTGGGCCAAGCAGATCTGCGAGCGCTCGACGAGGGACCTGCGCGCCCGCTGGGACGGCCTGCTCGCGGGCAGCAGCGTCGGCGCCCAGGTGCCCGAGGCGGTACCGAGCAGCCCCAGCGAGGCCCGGGCCGAGCAGCTGCGCCAGTCACTGGCCAAGCTCAACCGCGAACAGCACTCCAACGCCGTCTTCTACGCCGGGCCCAAGGGCATCCTCGGCATGGGCACCCGCTGGGGCAGCTGGCAGCTCGCCGAGGACCTCACACCCGCCGACCCCTCCCGCGAGATCAACCCCTTCCGCAGCTGGGACGTCATCCGCGCCATCCACGACAGGCTGCGCATGCTGGAGCGGAACACGATCAACACCGGCGGCTTCCCCAAGGCGTCGGTACGCCACTGGATCGTCACGCCGATCGGGGAGAACGCCAAGGGGGTGGCCCGCACCGAGCAGTCGGCGGACGTGGAGGCCTTCCAGCACAAGCCGCACTCCATACAGGAGATCTGCAACAAGCAGCAGTTCGGCAGCGGTGACCGGCACTACCTCGGCGTGCAGTGGACGCTGTGGGACGGCCAGTTGATCCTCACCATGATGATCACCGTGACCGTGCTGCACGAGACGCTGCGCATCGAGGTGACGGGACACGCGCTGGGCCCGGTCAACCCCCTGTTCATGGGGAAGCCCGAGGACCCGACGAAGGAGGTCACGAAGTCCTTCAAGCCGTGGGAGACCCGCACGGTGAAGCTCCCGCTGGTCCCCACCAACGAGGTCGTACGGCTCGCCGTGCGCGCGCCGCTGTCGTGGTACCCACCGCTGCTCAACTGGCTCGGCGGGACGATAAGCCTGCCCGAGCCGTTCGGCCTGCGACACGTCTGGGCGGACAAGCCGTGGCGCCACCGCTTCATGGCCGACGACGCGATGCGCGCCGCGACGCCCGTGCTGCGCGTGGTGCACGCGGCGGCGATCCGGGTCCTCGAGGACAACGGCGTCGACACGGAGAAGTTCGGCAACCGGTCGGCGTTCCTCAGCGGCGCGGTCCAGGACCCGTCGCCGAGGAAGGCCGACCTGTACGACGCCTGAGCCGGCCCTACGCCGGCCAGGCCTCCGCCAGCATCTTGCGGGTGTCCGCCAGCAGCTGCGGCAGCACCTTCGTGTGGCCGACCACCGGCATGAAGTTCGTGTCGCCTCCCCAGCGCGGGACGATGTGCTGGTGGAGGTGGGCCGCGATGCCGGCGCCGGCGACCGTGCCCTGGTTCATGCCGATGTTGAAGCCGTGCGCGCCCGACGCCGTCCGCAGTGCCGTCACCGCCTGCTTGGTCAGAGCCGCCAGCTCGATCGTCTCGGCCTCGGTGAGGTCGGTGTAGTCCGCGACGTGCCGGTAGGGCACGACCATCAGGTGGCCGCCGTTGTAGGGGTACAGGTTCAGCACCGCGTAGACCTGCTCACCGCGCCGGACGACGAGCCCGTCCTCGTCGGACTTGGCCGGGATCGAGCAGAAGGGACAGCCGTCGTCGGCACCGGGGCCGGTCGGCTTGTTCTCGCCCTGGATGTAGGCCATCCGATGAGGTGTCCACAGGCGCTGGAACGCGTCCTGCGTCCCCACTCCCCACTGCTGCTCCGGCTCACTCGTCATGCGTGCAGCATATGGCTTCGTCCGTTCGCGGCGTGTCGCCGGGGCGACGGGAGCGCGGCCACCGGCCAAGCTGGGCCGGTGGACGAAGACAGCCCTTACCGGCGCTGGGAGCAGCGCACCGAGATCCCGCTGTTCCTGGCGTCGCTGCTCTTCCTGGCCGCCTACGCCGCCCGCGTACTGGCGGTGAGCATGCCTGCCGTCTGGAAGGACGTGTGCGGGTACACGATGATCGCGCTCTGGGTGCTGTTCGCCTTGGACTACCTGGTGCGCTGGCGACTCCTCGGGGGGCGCCTGCTGCGCTTCGCCAGATCCCACTTCCTGCACACGGTCGTGGTCGTCCTGCCGCTCCTGCGGCCGCTGCGGATCGTGCCGCTGTACGACGTCATCCAGCGCCGGCAGGGGGAGCCCCGGCTCCCCCTGCACGCGCGCGTGATCGCCTACGCGAGTCTGGCGACCCTGCTGCTCGGCTTCGCCGGCTCGCTCGCGGTCTACCAGGCGGAACGCGGGGCGCCGGGAGCCGACATGCGGAGCTTCGGGGACGCGCTGTGGTGGGCGGCGGCGACCCTCACCACGGTCGGTTACGGCGACATCACCCCGGTCACCGTGCGCGGCCGGACGATCGCGATCGCGATGATGGCCGGCGGTCTGGCCCTGCTCGGGGCGGTGACGGGATCGTTCTCCTCGTGGCTCCTTCAGGTCTTCTCCCGCGAGAGCGACAACAGGCCCCCGGAGAAGTGAGTCTCTCCGGGGGCCCTGAGTCGTGGGATCAGACCTGCGTCCGCTCCTCGACGACCTGCGCGATCTTGGCGATGGCCTCGTCGAACGGAATGCCGTTCTCCTGCGAGCCGTCGCGGTAGCGGAAGGAGACGGCGTTGTTCGCCATGTCCTCGTCGCCCGCGATGACCATGAAGGGCACCTTCTGCTTCTGGGCGTTGCGGATCTTCTTCTGCATCCGGTCGGAGGAGGAGTCCACCTCGACCCGCAGGCCCTTCTTCCTGGCGGCCGCGGCGAACTTCGCCAGGTAGTCCACGTGCGCGTCACCGATCGGGATGCCGATCGCCTGCACCGGGGCCAGCCACGCCGGGAAGGCGCCCGCGTAGTGCTCCAGCAGCACCGCGAAGAACCGCTCGATCGAGCCGAACAGAGCCCGGTGGATCATGACCGGGCGCTGCTTGGCGCCGTCCGCGCCGGTGTACTCGAGGTCGAAACGCTCCGGCAGGTTGAAGTCGAGCTGGATCGTCGACATCTGCCAGGTACGGCCGATGGCGTCCTTGGCCTGAACCGAGATCTTCGGACCGTAGAAGGCGGCGCCGCCCGGGTCCGGGACCAGCGGCAGCCCCTGCTTCTCGGCGACCTGGCGCAGCGTCTCGGTCGCCTCCTCCCACACCTCGTCGGAGCCGACGAACTTCTCCGGGTCCTTGGTGGACAGCTCCAGGTAGAAGTCCTCCAGGCCGTAGTCGCGCAGCAGACCGAGGACGAAGGTGAGCGTCTTGTCGAGCTCTTCCGACATCTGCTCGCGGGTGCAGTAGATGTGCGCGTCGTCCTGCGTGAAGCCCCGCGCGCGGGTCAGGCCGTGCACGACGCCGGACTTCTCGTACCGGTACACGGTCCCGAACTCGAAGAGGCGCAGCGGCAGTTCACGGTAGGACCGGCCGCGCGCGTCGAAGATCAGGTTGTGCATCGGGCAGTTCATGGGCTTGAGGTAGTAGTCCACGCCCTCGTCGAGCTGCATGGGCGGGTACATGCCCTCGGCGTACCAGTCCAGGTGCCCGGACGTCTCGAAGAGCTTCCCCTTCGTCGCGTGCGGGGTGTAGACGAACTCGTAGCCCTCTTCCTCGTGCCGGCGGCGGGAGTAGTCCTCCATCACGCGGCGGACGATGCCGCCCTTGGGGTGGAAGACGGCGAGGCCGGAGCCGATCTGCTCCGGGATGGAGAACAGGTCGAGCTCGTTGCCCAGCTTGCGGTGGTCGCGCTTCTCGGCCTCGGCGAGGAAGTCCAGGTAGCCCTTGAGCTCGTCCTTGGACGGCCAGGCGGTGCCGTAGATGCGCTGGAGCATCGGGTTCTT
Organism: Streptomyces sp. NPDC003635; assembly: GCF_053587635.1. NCBI lineage: Bacteria > Bacillati > Actinomycetota > Actinomycetes > Kitasatosporales > Streptomycetaceae > Streptomyces > Streptomyces sp. NPDC003635. Next base: position 4,488 of record NZ_JBSFOK010000014.1, read on the forward strand.
CTCGCTGCCGCGCCAGTAGGCGGCCGCGTTGCGCATCAGCTTGAACGCGGGGATCAGCCGGGTCGAGGGCAGGTGGGGACCGCGGCAGAGGTCCTTCCAGCACAGCTCGCCGGTCTTGGCGTCCAGGTTGTCGTAGATGGTCAGCTCGCCGGCGCCGACCTCGACGTCCGCGCCGTCGTCCGAGGAGGCGGAGCCCTTGAGACCGATCAGCTCCAGCTTGTACGGCTCGTTCGCCAGCTCCTCACGAGCGGCCTCGTCGGTCACCACGCGGCGGGCGAACTTCTGCCCGCGCTTCTGGATCTCCTGCATCTTCTTCTCGATGGCCTTGAGATCCTCGGGCGTGAACGGCCTCTCGACGTCGAAGTCGTAGTAGAAGCCGTCCTTGACGGGCGGGCCGATGCCCAGCTTGGCCTCGGGGAACAGCTCCTGCACGGCCTGGGCCATGACGTGCGCGGTGGAGTGGCGCAGGATGTTCAGACCGTCCTCGGAGGAGATCTCGACGCCCTCGACCTCCTCGCCGTCGGCCGGGACGTACGACAGGTCCTTGAGCTCGCCGCCCACCCGCGCGGCGATGATCGAGCGCTCGCCTGCGAAGAGCTCGGCGGCCGTAGTGCCCGTCGTCACCACGCGCTCTTCCCGCTCGGAATCGCGTTGGATGATCACACGGACGTCTGACACCGGTCTCTCCTGACTGCAGGTGGGGTGCGGCGCCATACCGGGAGCGCGCGCATTACGGGATCGTACCGACCCGCACCCGCCCAGGGCGAAATCAGTCCCCTCCGCAGGCCTCCTCGAAGAAGTCCAGATTCTCCTGGAGCGACTTCATCAGCCGGTCCCGTTCGGCCTCGTCCACCTGCACGGGTACGACGCCGGAGACGCCGGTGAGCTTGCGGAACCCGCCCCGGCTCTCCAGCCGGCCGTGCACCCGCACCGGAAGTCCGACCAGGTGGGCGTGGCCGGCGATGCGGTAGGCCTCCTCGTCCAGGGTGAGCCGGACGTGCGGGATCTCGGCGCCGGCCAGCACCCGCAGTCGTACCGTGCCCTCGCCGCGCGGGCCCGAGCGGCGCATCCGGACCACCGCGCCGGTGACGCGCACCGACACCGACGGCTCCTCGCGCAGATAGCGGGCCCCGGCCTCGCGCAGGACCGGCAGATCGCCCGGCGAGAACTCCACGGCCTCGGCGCCGGCCGCGCAGTCCCCGGGCACCCCGGCGGCGGGCGCCCACTCCACGGCGACGCGGGCGCCCTCGGTGCCCCGGACCAGGGCGATCAGCGCCTCGGTGAGCTCCCGGCTGACGCCCGCCTCGACGGCGCCGTCGAAGGCGTCCATGCCACCGGTGGCCCGCCGGTAGTCGATGGCCTCGCGGGCGGCGTACAGCGCCTGGTACAGGCGTACGGCGAGCGGGCGACCGGTGCCGACGGGCACGAAGGCGGTCAGCCGACGGCCGCCTGCCGGGGAGCCGACCAGGACGTTCTCCAGCATCGCGGCGGCGGGGCGGCGGTGGCGGGCGCCGTAGTAGCCGGCACGGGCGCGTGTGGCGAGGGCGGCGGCGAGGAGTGTCTGGCGGGCGGAGGCGCGCAGTTGCTCCTCCACGGTCCACGAGGTGGTGCCCGCCGGTCCGGTCGGGACGTCCCGCCACCAGCGGATCTCGTCGCTGGGCACGGCGAGGGAGACCAGCACCTCGCGTGCGGAGGGCGTGCCGCTGCGGGACAGGGCGACGAGCGCCTCGCCGAGCAGGTCCTCGCTGTCGGGGAAGGCGCGGCTCTCCGGGACGAGCAGGCTCGTACCACCGCCCCCGGGGCCGGGCGGGATCCAGCGGCCGTAGCGTCCGGCGGCGCCGCCGCGTCGCTGCCAGCCGTGCCGGCGCAGCAGGGCGCTGAGGACGGCGGGGTCGACCTGGTCGGGCTCGGGCGGCCGGTGCCAGACGGCGGCGTCGACGGGGTGCGGCCGGACCGGCCGCAGCGGCTCCTCGATCGGGCGGTGCGTCATGGTCTGCCTCCCGTCCCGACCCGCGTCATGATCTCGCACAGCGCACGGTCGTCGAAGATGCGTGAGGTCGGGATCCGCACCGTGGTCCGGGTGCGGCCGGTGATGGGATGTCCGGCGAGGTTGACCCAGTAGCAGCAGTGCCTGAGGTCGAGCCGGTCGTGGCTGGCGCGCAGCCAGTCGTCCTGCGAGCGCGGGACGAGCATCACGACGAGGATCTTGTGCACGGAGACCGGGGTGCGGGCGAGCTTGCGCAGGTGGTCGTTGTCCAGCGTGAAGGAGAAGGTGCGGCCCGGCGGGTTGGGCGGGACCTGGTAGGTCGCCTTGAGCTGCACCTTTATGGTGACCTCGTCGTCGACCGTGTGTCCGGGCGCGCTGTGGCTGACGTGCCAGTCGATGCCGTTGTCCGGGAACGGCTGGGACAGCGAGCAGCCGGCCGCCGCCGCGACGGCGTGCAGATATCCCACCTGCAGTGTCTCCATGCAGGCGGTGGTGGCGAGTGTGCCGCGATGAGGGCCCGTGCGTTCGGGCAGCAGCCCGCCCCGCTCGGGCTGCGCTATCGCCATGACCAACAGCCTTCCCCGCAAGGTGAATCCCCGTGGCGGGCCGCTGAACTGCAAAGACCCGCACTCCTGTTGTGTCCTTCCGGCGTACGGCGCAAACAGCCCGGGTATCACCAAACGGGCAGAAGACGGTGCGTCAGCTGCCGTGTTTGAGCGAGGGGTTGGGTAGGTATGGCGAGCTGGTATGAGGGCCCGCTGGCGGCATTCGACACGGAGACGACGGGCGTGGACGTCGAGACCGACCGGATCGTCTCGGCCGCCGTCGTGATTCAGGACGCCCCCGGGACCCGGCCGCGGGTCACCCGGTGGCTGGTGAACCCGGGCGTGCCGGTGCCGGAGGCGGCGACGGCGGTGCACGGACTGACGGAGGAGCATCTGCAGCGCAACGGCCGCTGGCCGGCGCCGGTGATGCACGAGATAGCCGAGGAACTGGGCGAACAGGCCGCCGCGGGCCGCCCGCTGGTGGTGATGAACGCGCCGTTCGACCTGACGATGCTCGATCGTGAGCTGCGCCGCCATCGGGCCTCGTCCCTGGACCGCTGGTTCGAGACGGCTCCGCTGCTGGTGCTCGATCCGAGGGTCCTGGACAAGCATCTGGACCGCTACCGCAAGGGCCGGCGCACCCTGACCGACCTGTGCGCGCACTACGGCGTCACGCTGGACGGCGCCCATGACGCGGGCGCGGACGCGCTGGCCGCGCTGGATGTCGTACGGGCGGTGGGGCGCCGTTTCGCGGCCCGGCTCGAACGCCTCTCCCCCGCCGAACTGCACACGCTGCAGGCGGTGTGGCACGCGGCACAGGCCCGGGGTCTGCAGGCCTGGTTCGCGCGCAGCGGCAGCGAGGAGGCGGTGGACCCGGCGTGGCCGCTGCGTCCGGATCTTCCGGCTGCGGCCTGAGGCGCGGCATGAAGAAGGCCGGTCCGCGATGCGCGGACCGGCCTTTCCCGGTGGGCGATACTGGGTTCGAACCAGTGACCTCTTCGGTGTGAACGAAGCGCTCTCCCACTGAGCTAATCGCCCGGGAACGCACTGAACAATACAGGTCCTCGCGGCTTTCCTTCAAACCGCTTCCAAGTGCGCGGTCAGTCCCCGCCGTCCGGCCCGCATCATCAGCCAGTGGTTGCCGCGGAAGACCGGTCGCCCGGGAACGGCCAGGCGCCGGAGCAGCGGCTTGCAGACGTCGACCTCCTGGTCGTAGCGGGCGAGGCTGCCCGCGGCGGCCGGGGTGATCGTCCAGCGCGCCCAGCCTTCGATGTCCCCGGACATGGCGATCTCCAGCACCCCGGCGTCCGGATCACGCCGCGCCTCCCGCGCGGTGAACGTCATGTCGTACGGCAGCAGCGAGCGGATGCGGATCACCGCGCTGACGTCGTCGAGCCGGTTCACCTCCCGCACCTGGGGCCACCACACGGGGTACTCCTCGGCGCGCTCCAGGGCGTCGTAGACCACGGCGGGCGACGCGGGCAGGGCCCACAGGCTGCGGAAACGGTAATGGGACCAGTCCATGGGCCGAGTGTGGCACCGGATCTGAGTACGTACTGAGTACCCGCACTCATGTCGTACGGCGTGACCCGGACCACACTGCCATGCATGACGCACATTCCGTCCCCCGCCGAGGAGTTGCGGCTCCTCGACGCCGAGCTACGGCAGCTGGACGCCCGCAGGTCCCAGTTGCTCGCCCGCCGCGGCTGGCTGATCGCCGCTCAGGAGGTGCGCCGCAAGGCGCCGGTCGTCGCTCCCGCGAGCTCCGAGGCCTCCCCTCCGAGCGTGCAGAACGTCCTGCTGGTGCTCGGCGGCGCCCTGCTCACCATCGCCGCGATCGCGTTCACGCTGGTCGGCTGGGGGCACCTGGGCATCGTCGGCCGAGCCGCGGTGCTGGGCGCGATCACGCTGGCGACGCTCGCGGCGCCGCTTCCGCTCCTGACGCGCGGTCTGCGCTCGACGGCGGAGACGGTGGCGGGGATCGGCCTGGCGCTGACGGTGCTGGACGCCTACGCGCTGCACGAGGTCGCGCTGGCCGGGGTGGACAGCCTCGGTTACACGGCGGTCGCGGCTGCGGTGCTGGCCGCCATGTGGGCGGCGTACGGCTTGCTGCCGAGGACGGCCGAGCTGCGCCTGCCACTGCCCGCCGCGCTGGCGGCGGCCCAACTCCCGCTGCCGCTGTGGGCGTTGGCCAGCGACTCCGGGTGGTACGGCCTCGCCACCGCCCTGCTGCTCACGGCCGGCCTCGACACGGCTGTGGCGCTCCGGGTGCCTGCCCGTGCCGTGCGGATCGCCGCGGTCGTCGGCGCGTACGGCATGGGCGCCGGGGGCGTTCTGACGGCCGGGGGTCTGTCCTGGACGGCCACCGGTCCGAGCGCCGCCGCCCGTGCGGCGGCGCTCCTCCTCCTGGGGGCGGCGATCGCGCTGACCGCGGCCTGGCGTACCGCGACTCCGGCCGCCCCCATCGGCGGGCTGCTGCTGGTCGCGGCGCTGGGAGGCGTCCCGCGCGTGGTGCTGCCGGAGGCCTGGACGGTCCCGGCGTATCTGGTGTTCGCCATCGCCCTGCTGGCGACGCTCCGCGTCTCCCGCGTCCCGGAACCGGTTAGGCAGGGCCTGACGCAGGCCTCCGCCGCCGTCCAGGCCCTGGCCCTGCTGTGGGCGGCGCAGGTCGTGGCGGTGACGCTGTTCGGCCCGCTCGCCTGGATCCTCCAGCCGTGGTCGGGCGCCCCCTCGGACAGCCGGGCCGCGGTGACGGCCGAGGTGCCCTGGCCTTTGGCGGCACAGACGGCTCCGCTCGTGCTGGCCGCCGTGGCCGCGGTGCTGGCCCGCACCGCCCGCCCCGGGGCGAGGCCGACAGCGCTGGTCCTGGCGTGGGCGACGGCTCTGGTGCTCCCACCGGTGCTGGAACTGCCGTACGAGGTGGGCTTGTTGACGGCCGTGGCGGTGGCCGCGCTGACCGTGACCTCGATGCCGGTCCTGGCGCTGGTGGCCTCCGCCCACGCCGCGCTCCTCGCCCTGGCCGCGCAGTCGGCGACGCTGACCGTGCTGACGGCGCTGACGCTCCTGTTCGCGGCGGCCTCCCGGCGCCGGGCCCTGACGGCCGCCCCGGCCGCTCTCGCCCACGCCGCCGCCCTGGCCTGCGCGATCGGCGCGGCGGCGGACTGGGCACCCCAGCACACGGCCCTGCTGGTGCTGACGGTGCCGGTCGCCGCGGCCCTGCTCGCCGCACGCCTCGACGCCGCGGCGAGGCCGCCGGTCGAGATCACCGGCGCCGTTGCGGGGCTGCTCGCCATCGGCCTGACGGTCACCGACCCGCCGATGCTGGCCCTGGTCCTGGCCCTGTCCGGCGTGATCACGGCGGGAACGGCGATCCGACCGGACCGCCGCCCCGTCGCCTACGCCTCCGCCGCCCTCTTCGTCCTGGCCACCTGGGTCCGCCTGGCCGCCTGGGAGATCGGCACGCCCGAGGCGTACACGCTCCCGGTGACGATCCCGGCCCTGCTGGTCGGGTTCCTGCGCAGGCGCCGGGATCCCGGGACCTCGTCCTGGACCGCGTACGGAACGGGCCTGGCCGCGACCCTGCTGCCGAGCCTGGCCGTGGCGTGGGCCGACCCCCACTGGACGCGCCCCCTCCTGCTGGGCCTGGCGGCCCTGTCGCTCACCCTGCTGGGCGGCGGGCACCAGCTCCAGGCGCCGCTGGTGCTCGGCGGCGGGGTGCTGGTCCTGGACGCCCTGCACGAACTGGCCCCGTACATCGTCCAGGTGACCGACGCCCTCCCCCGCTGGGCCCTTCCCGCACTCGCCGGTCTCCTGCTGCTCGCGCTGGGGGCGACGTACGAGCAGCGCATCCGGGACGTCCGACGGGTGCGGGAGGCGCTGGGGAAGATGAACTAGCCTGCTGCTAGGGCATCTTGTCTCCCAGCAGTGCCAGGTTCTCGATGGCGGCGAGGCCGTACAGCGCGGTGTCGTTCGTGGACACCCAGGCGGCCTCGCTTCCGGGGACCAGCGTGAGGGGCCCGCTCAGCCGCTCCGTCTTCCAGGGCGCGGACTCCTTGTACCCGTCGGAGTTGTAGAACTTCTCCCAGGCCCGCTTGGCCAGCTTCTCGTCCCCGGTCTTGACGGCCGCGTAGGCGTCCAGCCGGGAATGCCCCTGGAACAGCAGCAGGGTCCCGAAGTTGGCGCCGTACCGGGCCGCCTGCTCGGCCTTCGTGGCGTTGAAGTACCGGCAGTAGTCGAAGTAGGCCTCGTTGAACTCCGGCATGTCGACCAGGTCGATGAGCTCGGCACACAGCTCGTTGAGCCCGAAGACGGCGGACAGATGCGAGACCCCCACCACCGGCTGCTCGGCGATGGCGAACTTCCCCGTGTCCAGGTCGTACAGCCCGGTCCCCTGCACGAACCCGTTCGGCTGCGCGGCGATCGTCTCCATGGTCGACAGCACGCGCGCCTTGGCCTTCTCCCACTTGGGCCCCTTGCGCTCCCACTCGGTCAGCCAGGCGGACACCAGGCCGCTCCAGTCCGTGCCGAAGCCGATCGAGAGTGCGTGCCGGTCGGGGGTGTACGGCTCGGTGCGGATCTTGCGGATCGGGTCGAGCACGAGGAACGTCTCGTCGGAGTCGACGTTTGCGTGCATGAGGTCGCCGACGCGTTCGTCACCGGTGAGGAAGTAGTAGTAGCGCCGGTAGGTGGTGTTGGCGATGCGCTGCTGCTTGGCGCTGTCGGCATAGTGCTGGACACCGTGCCGGGTGCCGAGGCCCGCCCATTCGCCCAGGTGGTAGACGTCCACCTCGCCGGTGTGCCGGGTCATCGCCTCCGCGAACCGGAAGACGTCCGCGCGCCCGGAGCGCAGATACGCGAACCAGAGCCACAGGTCCGGCGACAGCTCGGAGTTGTCCCAGGCGTAGCCGCCGATGTCGTACCGCCACTGGTGCCGGACGGTGTCGTAGGTGTGCATGATGTCGCCGTAGTCCCAGAAGCCGTACCAACGGCGCATCTCCACCTGGTCCTTGTAATAGGTGAAGAGGAAGTCGAGGTGGTCCTCGATCCTGGCCTTGGCGGGGGTGGAACGGTCGGGCTCGGAGTACAGACCGGGGCCGAAGACACCGGCCTTGATGAGCTGCTTGGGCGGCGCGGCGAGCTGGGGCAGTACGCGTACGGCGTCGACCTGCCGTGCCAGGGCCTCGGCTGAGGGAGTCGACTCATTGGCCCAGAAGAGGAGTTCGGAGGTGCGGGCGATGCCGTACGGCGTCCCGAACCCCGGTTCGTAGTCCTCGTAGGTGATGTTGAGGCCTTCGAGCTGCTCGGGGAAGGTGTCCTGGCCCATACCGTCGTGGTAGAAGCGCAGGTCCATGGGCTGGGCTTCGGGCGACCAGAGCCAGAGGGTGACCTCGGCCGCCTCGGTGTGGGCGTCGCGGATGTCGAGCTGGGCGGGAAACTTCTCCCAGAAGTCCCGCAGGCCGAAGGAGAGTCCGCCGCTGACGCCTCCGACGTAACCGAAGCCGTTCGCGCGGCCGCCGCCTCCGGCGCCGATCCAGCCGTACCCCTTCTTCGTCCGCTTGCGCAGGGTGAAGCCGTCGGCGGAGAGCTGGGAGAGGGTGTAGTCGCCCCACTCGGGGATGTACTGCAGGCGGGTGGTGACCCGCTGGTCCCAGGTGGCGGGGTCGGGCAGCTTCTGCCCGGCGAACTGGGCCGCCTGGACGGCCGCGCCCGGGTCGCGGCGCAGGCCGGTGACGCCCTTGACGGCCTCCCGGAGCATGCCGGTGCCCTCGCCGCCGATGCGGATGTGGCGGTCGTACGACTGATCACGCATCGGGACGGTGAAGCGGACGCCGAGGCCGCGGACGAAGTCGCCGCTCGCCTTGCCGGGTTCCTGGGTGCCGTCGTAGGTGACGGTGTGCACCATGCGGAAGGAGTCGGCGCCCGCGTAGAAGTACAGCCGGATGGAGAACGGCAGCCAACTGCGGTTTCCCTTGCGGTGCTTGCCGTCGATGCGGACGACCGCGCGGACCGGTCCGTCCTGTTCGACGGTGACCTCGGAGATCGCCCCGTCGAACCGCTCGGTCTTCACCGAGCCCTGGTCCTCGTCCTCGATCTCGGGCTGTCGGATCAGGACGAGCCGGCCGTCGCGGGCGATCTCCGTCGAGCCACGGGTGACCGACTTGATCAGTGTGGCACCGGACTTGCCGATCCTCGCGGTGATGACGCCGGTCGAGATGTCGATCGTGCCGCCGCTCTTGTCGACGGTGACCTTCTTCTCCGGCACGGCGGCCTCGCCCGCGGCCAGGGTGAGCTTGCCGGGGCCGCCGGAACTCACCGCGTGCGCGGTCCACTTGAGCGATCCGTCGGGCCAGTGGGCGAGCGGCCAGGTCTGGACGGGCACGGCCTTGCCGTCCGCGTCGGTCAGCGCGAACATCTGGTCCTCCTGGAAGGCGCCCTTCGGCCAGGGCACGCCGACGGTCGAGCCGGGCGCGGCACCGAGGCCGCCGTCCTCCAGCCAGTCAAGGGTGACGGGGTCGCTGTCACCGGCGGCGGCTCCGGGCGCGGCCTGCGCGTCCTTCGCCCCCAGCGCCCAGCTGAACTGCGCGGCGGCTCCGGCGACGGCGGCCGCCTTGAGCAGGGACCTGCGAGGAATGGGGGACATGGCCTTTCCTTCCGTGCGGATGGATTGGGCAGGGGCATGACAGAGAGGGGTACGACGCGCAGGGGGCGCCGACCTGGTGCGTGGGCACCGCCGGATCAGCGGTGCCGGTACCGCGCCTCCACGGCGACGGCCGCCGCCGCCACGGCCCCGAGGACGGGGACCGCCAGCGGTGCGACGAACGCGGCGGACAGGGCCACCACGGCGAGGCCGGTGATGATCAGGAAGGATCCGGCGGGGTCGAGCACGGTCCGCCGCCCGGCGTCCGCGAGCAGCGCCCGCCAGGAGGCGTCCGGCGTCCACACGGCCGCCGCCCGCAGCAGGGCCGCGGCGAGCCCGATCAGCGCGACGAGCCCGACGGCCCCGACGACCGGCCCACCGGGCAGCCCGGCGCGCGCGGCCTGGACGTCCACCCAGACCGCCGCGCCCGCCGCCCATCCGGCGAGCCCGACGACCCACCCCCCGCGCACCGCGTCCCGGAAGTCGGCGACGAACTCCCGCCAGCCACCGGCCTCATGGCCGGTACGGCGCCGCAGATGCCGGGCGCCGGCGGCGAAGGCGGCGGGGTAGGTGACCAGACCGAGACAGGCCACCGCGATCCACACACCGGTGAGCAGGCACTCGGCGAACACCGCGAAGCGCTCGCCGAACACGGACTCCCTGCGAACTTTCCCTCGCGCCTCGGCCATGGTGGTCAGCCCTTCAGACCGGAGGTCGCCATGCCGTCGATGAGGTAGCGCTGGAAGGCCATGAAGAAGGCGATGACCGGCACCAGCGCCACCAGGGACATCGCGATCATGCTGCCGTAGTTGGAGATGCCCTCCTGGTCGCGGAACATCATCAGGCCCAGCGAGACGGTGTACTTGTCCGGGGTGTTGAGGTAGATCAGCGGCCCCATGAAGTCGTTCCAGGCGTTGATAAAGGTGAAGATGGCGCTGGTGATGAGCGCGGGCCGGCACAGCGGCAGCACGATGGACCAGTAGGTCCGCAGGTGCCCGCAGCCGTCGAGCTTGGCGGCCTCGTCCAGCTCACGCGGCAGACCGCGCATGAACTGCACCATCAGGAAAACGAAGAACGCCTCCGTGGCCAGGAACTTGCCCGCGACCAGCGGCACCAGCGTGTCGACGAGCTCCAGGTTGCGGAACAGCACGTACTGCGGGATGAGCAGCACGTGGTACGGCAGCAACAGGGTGCCGATCATCAGCGTGAACAGCAGGTTCCGCCCCGCGAAGCCGATCTTGGCGAAGGCGTACGCGGTCAGCGAGCTGGACACCACGACGCCCACCACGGCCAGGACGGCGTACATCAGCGAGTTCATGAAGAAGGTGCTGATGGAGATGCCCGAGATGCCGTCGGCGAGCCCGGAGAAGTTCGCCCAGACCGGCTCGGTGGGCAGCAGGTCGAGGCTGGCGATGATGTCCTTGCTCGGCTTGAACGAGGCGCCGACGACCCAGACCACGGGATAGAGGACGACCGCGAGGACGGCGAGCGCGCCCACGTGCCAGGCGATCGAACCGGTGCGTCGACGCTCGTGCTTGGCGCGTACGACGGGACGAATGGCGGTGGTCACTTGGCGGCCTCCTCGTAGTGCACCCACTTCTTCTGCGACCAGAACAGGACCGCCGTGACCAGCCCCACCGCGACCACCAGCGTCCAGGCCATCGCGGAGGCGAAGCCCATCTGGGCCTCCTTGAAGCCCTTCTGGTAGAGGTAGCAGGTGTAGACGAGCGTGGCGTCGGCCGGTCCGCACCGGGTGTCGGAGACGACGTAGGCGGAGCCGAACACCTGGAAGGCGTGGATGGACTCCAGGAGCACGTTGAAGAACAGCACCGGCGAGATCATCGGCAGCGTGATGTTCCAGAACCGGCGGAACGGACCGGCCCCGTCCACCTCGGCGGCCTCGTACAGCTCCCGCGGGACCTGCTTGAGGCCGGCCAGGAAGATGACCATCGGTGCCCCGAACTGCCAGATGCTGAGCGCCACCAGGGCATAGATGACGTAGTCCGGATTGCCGATCCAGCCGCCCACGTCCATGCCGAAGATCTTCTGCGTCCGGTCCACGACCGCGTCGTCCGAGAACAGCGCCCGCCACACGAAGCCCACGGAGACGCTGGCCCCGATGAGCGAGGGCATGTAGAACGCGGCCCGGTACAGGCCCTGTCCGCGCCGGCTCTGCGCGAGCAGCAGCGCCACGCCCAGCGCGAGCAGCAGCTTCAGCGGGGTGGCCACGACGACGTACTTCAGGGTGACCTCGACCGACTTCTGCCAGCGCGGGTCCTGGAACATCGTGGTGAAGTTGTCGAGGCCCACCCACCGGGGCGGCGTGAACAGGTTGTAGCTGGTGAACGCGTAGTACAGGGACGCGATCATCGGCCCCGCCGTGAGCAACAGGAACCCCGCGATCCACGGCGACATGAAGAGATAGCCGGCGAGGTTTTCGCGGCGCCGCCCGCGCCGCCCGGCGGCGGGCGCGGCGGGCCGCTTCCCGGCCGGGCGCACGGGCGCTTCCTTGACGAGCGTCATGGTGGTACGTCCCCTCAGCCCGCGAACGCGGCCTTGGCCTCGCTGAACAGCGCCTTGGCGGCATCGGCCGGCTTGGTCTTGCCCTGGGCGACCTCACCGCCCAGGCGCAGGAACGCGGCCTCGATGACGTCGGCGCCGGACGGGTGCGGGGTGATCTTCCCGAGCACTCCGGCGTCGGCGACCTCCTCCTCGTACGCCTTGACGCCCTTGTTGTTGTCGTCGGTGGGCGTGAACGCCTCGTACTGCTCGGTGGTGGCGAGGATGCCGCGGTCGTAGCCCATGATCTTGCCGACCTCGGGGTCGTGCACCATGAAGTCGATGAACTGGGCGACCTCCTTCGGGTGCTTGGTCCCGGAGAAGGCGCTGAGCATCAGCGAGCCGAGGTACTGGCCGGTGTCCTTGCCGTCCGTGGTGGGGATCGGCGCGAGCCCGTAGTCCGACTCGCCCTCGCCCTCGTAGCGGATGGAGAAGTTGTCCCAGGTGAACTCGGAGGCGGCGAGGCCCGCGGAGAGACCGGACTTGGGGGCGACCTGCTCGATCTTCTTGGGGTCGGCGACGAGCCCGGACCTGACCCGCTTGTAGCCGTCCTCCCACCACTGCGTCAGATCGTCCTCGGTGAAGCCGAGATCGGAGTCGGTGAAGAAGGCCTTGCCGTTCTGACGGAGATACAGGTCGTAGAGGTACATGATGCCGAAGTAGCCCGTGTCACCGGAGATCTTCAGCTTGTCCTGGATCGTCTGGAGGGCGTCGAAGTACTCGTCCCAGGTCCAGCCGAACTTCGCCTCCACGCCTGCCTTCTCGAAGGCCTTGAGGTCGACGACGAGAGCCATCGTGTTGGCGCCGACGGGGATGCCGAGCTGCTTGTCGTCGACCTGACCGTTCGCCAGAACGCCGTTGCGGAAGTTCTCCAGGCTCAGATTCCCGGCATCCGCCTGGGTCTTGAGGTCCATCAGAACTCCGCGCTTGTCGTACTTGCGCAGGAACCCGACGGCATTCTGGAAAACGTCCGGCGGATTTCCACCGGAGGCCTGCGTCTGGAACTTCTCCCAGAACGCGGCGTAGTCGGTGAATTCCGGCTTGATCTTGATCTTCGGATACTTCTTCTCGAAGAGCGCGATCGTCTTCTTGATGGCGATGGTGCGCGGCTCGCCACCCCACCAGGCGTAACGGAGCGTCACCGTCCCGTCGCCGGAGCCACTGTCTCCGCCGCACCCTGTGGTCGCGGCCAACCCGAGCGTGGCGGCCGAAGCGCCGGCCACCTTGAGGATCGTTCGCCTCTCGACATTCCTGCTGGTTCCCACAGTCGGGCCCTCCCCGCGGCGTCGTTGCCGATTGCATGAATCGTTTCAAGTAAGCGCTTGCTGGCACAAGTTACGGAGGGCCTCGGGGTGCGTCAATGATTAGGACAGGAATTTCTTGGGGCGCGGGTGAGCGAAGTGGCCGGGAGCGGGGGCGGATCGTCGCGTGCGGCGGCGAGTTGTCGCAGGTGGAGTGGGTGGGGTCGGCCGGTCGAACGGGCCGTGGGGCGTCGGACGCGGGGGCGCCTCGGCCGAAAGTCGTCCGGGGGTGGCGGCCGGACGGGCGGGAGCGGGCGTGCGGGTGGCCGGGGGCGGGGGCCGGGGGCGTCTCTTCTGCCGATCAGGCCCGGGGGTACACCGAGCGCCGTCGCCGGCTCTCGAGCCCTGCGGACGGGCTCGCCCGGGGACCGGGGACGGGCTTCTCGGGCCTGGTCACGGGCTTGATCGGGATCTGGCGGCGGGCTCGCCCCGGCCTGGCCACGAGCTTGATCGGGGCCTGGCGACGGACTCGCCCCCGGCCTGGCCACGAGCTCGCTTGGGGCCTGGCGACGGACTCGCCCCCGGCCTGGCCACGAGCTCGCTTGGGGCCTGGCGACGGGCTTGATCGAGGCCGACGATGGCCTCACTCGGGGCCTGGCCCGACGGCTTCTCGCCGCACACCGGACCCCGGAAACGGCGTCTCGCGGCACACGGGACCCGGAAACGGCACCGTTCTCGCGGCGCACCGAACCCCGGAAACGGCACGGTGTCCCGCAGCGCTCCGAGCCCGGAAACGACTGCGGCCCGTCTGCTCGAAGCAGACGGGCCGTGGTCCCGGGTGGGCGATACTGGGTTCGAACCAGTGACCTCTTCGGTGTGAACGAAGCGCTCTCCCACTGAGCTAATCGCCCGGGCGCAGGAAGAACATTACCCCATGTCAGGGGGTGCCTGTGACCAGCGCGGACGCGGCCGGGGCGGCGCCCGCACCCCCTCGGCGGATCACTGGTCCTTGATCTTCCAGGGCATCACGACGCCGAACTTCCACAGGTAGATGCCGCCCAGGACGGCCACGATCACCAGCCCGGTCGAGGTCAGGATGATGTTGCGGCGGCGCACCTTGGGATCGAGGGCGCGCTGCGCGGCCTCGGTGACCTTGCGCTTGGTCCAGCGGAGCACCAGCTGGGCCCAGACGAACTCGGTGGCCCAGATCGCCATACCGCCGAAGATCACGACCCAGCCCGGGCCGGGCAGCGGCAGCATGACGATGCCGAGCGCCACGACCGCCAGACCGATGACGAAGACGCCCACCTGCCAGCTGAGGTGCAACAGACGGCGCGCCTTGATGAACTCGGGCGCCCGCGAACCGAGCCCCTGCTCGCTCCTCGCACCGTCCACTTCGGCCTCGTTCGACGCCATGGCCACCTCGCCAGGCTCGCTACTCCCCGTATTCATACGGCCAAACCCTACCGGAGAGAAACCAGTCACCGGAATGGTCGTACCTCGCGAACGGGTCGTCGGCCGGAAGAGTTACGTAAAGACACGCAAAACACTCAGAGGGGTTTACAACGGCACCGTAGGTGGCATGTCGATTTCGCCGACGTGCGAATCCCCGAGCGCACACTGAGCGAAAGGCCCTGGCGCTTATGAACACCACGGTCAGCTGCGAGCTGCACCTGCGCCTCGTTGTGTCGAGCGAGTCCTCCCTGCCTGTCCCCGCAGGCCTGCGGTACGACACGGCCGACCCCTACGCCGTGCACGCCACCTTCCACACCGGAGCCGAGGAAACCGTCGAGTGGGTGTTCGCCCGCGACCTTCTCGCGGAGGGCCTGCACCGGCCCACGGGCACCGGAGACGTCCGAGTCTGGCCGTCGCGCAGTCACGGTCAGGGGGTCGTGTGCATCGCCCTGAGCTCTCCGGAGGGCGAGGCCCTCCTCGAAGCCCCGGCACGGGCCCTGGAGTCCTTCCTGAAGCGAACAGACGCCGCCGTGCCGCCCGGCACGGAACACCGGCACTTCGATCTCGATCAGGAGCTCTCACACATCCTGGCGGAGAGCTGAGGCGGGCCGCCACGAAGCCGCCCGGCGCCGTCGACTCGGGGTGACGGCTCGGGCCACGACAAACAATCGCATACGGTATGCGCCGACGCAGTCACCGTGGGTCACTCACGGTGACGGCGTCGGCGTGCGTGGGATCCCTGCGGGCGCGGCCTGATCTCGCGGTTCGCGGGCACATTCGGTTGCCCCCGGCTACCACGTCCCTGGCGCGGCCGTGCCGTCGTCGGCGAAGCTACTACCATCGGCCAGCATCGGCGGGCGCCCGCGCCCGACCCTCAGGCCAGGGAGCGAAACGTGCTGATCACCCACGACACCCGGTGCGCCCTCGACGCCGTGGTGGATCTGGTGAACACCGCGCCGGAGGAGGACGACCCGACGGCGGAGGCGTTGCCGGACGTCGCGGCGCTCGCGGACTTCGTGCGCAGGCACGAGATCAGCGATGTCGGGGTGCTCTCGGAGCTGGATCTGTCCGCGGTGCGCAAGGTGCGGGAGAAGTTCGCGCGGGTCTTCGCGGCGCCCGACGCGCGGACGGCCTCCGGCCTGATCAATGAGCTCGTCGCGGCCGCCGGCACCACTCCGCGGCTGACCGACCATGACGGTTACGACTGGCATGTGCACTACTTCGCGCCGGGCGCGTCCGTGGCCGACCACCTCGCGGCCGACTGCGGCATGGCCCTCGCGTTCTTCGTGGTCGCCGGTGAGCAGGAGCGACTGCGCCGCTGCGAGGCACCCGACTGCCGCCGCGCCTTCGTCGACCTCTCCCGCAACCGCTCCCGCCGCTACTGCGACAGCCGCACCTGCGGAAACCGCCTGCACGTAGCCGCATACCGAGCCCGCCGCAAGGAAGCGGCGGGCTGAGACAGGGCCCGACGGGGCCGGACCGAGCGGCAGAGGACCGGGGCCGGTCGGTCGGGGCCGAGGTCGAGGGCGAGCGCTATACGGTGACGTCGGACAGACCCCGGGGATCTTGATGGTGCTTGCCTCGGTGTCGTCGCGGGCCCCGGCGGGTGGCGCCGGGGGCCGCGGGTACGGCTCAGAGCAGCAGCAGGTCGTGCAGCGCAGCCATGAGCAGCAGACACCCGATCACCGCAAGGAAGATCATCAGCGGTGGCTGGGAAAGGGCGAAGAGGCATCCACGCGGCTCGTCCTGCGGCGGCGCGGTCTCGCTCTGTGTCGTGTCCAGCATCTCGCGGCGATGATGACGCAGCCGACCCGCCCGGCGCGATCAACACGCCCGGAAGAAGCGGGAGTTCGCCTTAATCCGCGATGTCCGTTCCAGGTCGTGATCGGTTACGGACGGGCGGCGACCCACTGTGTCGTTTCAGCCGACGTGCGGCCGTCATATGCCGTGCTTCTTGAGGATGGCCTCGATGTCGCTGAAGTCCTCCTGGGGCGCCGCCGTCGGCTTGGCCGCCGATCGCGAGCCCGAGCCCAGCGAGGGCGCCGAGGCCGCCGGGGCCACCGCGCCGCGCCGCTCGGCGCGCGCCTCCTTGCGCTCCTTGCGGGTGCCGCCGCCCTCACGGCGCCGCTCCACGGCACGGGTGCTCGCGAAGAGCAGCCAGGAGGCGCCGAGCACGCCGAAGCCCGCCCAGGCGGTGGGACTGAAGGCGGTGTCCGCCAGCCACTCGACCACTCCGGTCATCACCAGCCCCAGCGGGACCAGCGCGTACGCGGCGATACGAGCGGCGGACAGGTAGCGCTTGCGGTACGCCGTGACCGCCGCGATGCCCAGGCCGGCCGCGGCGACGGCGGAACAGACGGTCTCGGCAATCATCCGGTCCTCCAGACAGGATTCGGTCATGCACGGTGCGCGCGGTACTTCGTCCCTTCCATCCTGCACCTGCGAGACCCCGCCGGGCCATGGTCCGGCCGGACATCAGGGACATCTCCGGGTCGGCTCCTCCGAAGGTGCCGGTCGGGGGTGCATCCCTGATTGGGTCGCACCGGGCCCGGGCTGGGAGACTGGGCCCATGAGCGACTCCTCCCCCGTCCGTCCCACCGCCCCCGTCCTCGACGTGTGGTGCGAACTCCAGTGCTCCGACTGCCGTACGGCCCTCGTGGACCTGAAGGCCCTGCGCGCCCGCTACGGCGACCGGCTGGAGCTGCGGCTGCGGCACTTCCCGCTGGAGAAGCACAAGCACGCCTTCGCCGCCGCGCAGGCCGCCGAGGAGGCCCTCGAACAGGGGCAGGGATGGCCGTACGTCGAGGCGGTCCTGGGCCGGGTCGAGGAGCTGGACCGTAAGGGAGAACCCCTCCTGGTCGAGGTGGCCCAGGAACTCGGGCTGGACGCCGAGGAGTTCGACACCGCGCTGATCGACGGCCGCCACATCCTGATCGTGGACGCCGACCAGGCCGAGGGCAAGGCGATCGGCGTCACCGGCACTCCGACGTACGTCATCGGCGGCGAGCGCCTCGACGGCGGCAAGAGCCAGGAGGGCCTGCGCGAGCGGATCGAGGAGATCGCCGACCGCCTGCTGGCCGAGACCGGCCAGGCCTGAGCCGAGGCCGGTGCTTCGGGCTCGGCACCGGGTGGTCGTCCCTCCGGCCTCAGAGCAGGTTCTTGTACATCGAGTAGCCCACCGGCACATAGCCCAGGGACTCGTAGAGGCGCTCGGCCGGCGTGTTGTCCGCGAAGACGTTCAGGCCGATGACCGGCTTGCCGGCGGCCACCGCCTGGGCCTCGGCCAGCAGCATCAGCGAGCGGCCGTGGCCCCGGCCGCGGAAGCGCTCGTCGGCCTCGACGTCGAACACGAACGCCTTCTCCCCCGCCGTCGACACCCACAGGGTGCCGACGGGGGTCCCCTCGTGCTCCAGGACGCTGATCAGCACGTCCTCGGTGTCCAGGCCCTGCGGCAGCAGTCTGGCGAAGTCGCTCAGGGCTTTGGCCCACGCCTCGCTCTCGGGCACCCCGCGGTCGATCCAGCTCTGCGCGTAGTGCGCGTTTCCGTGCTCCACCCACGGCCCGTACTCGGCCTGCGTCATGGGGCGGCCGCGGCTGCCCTCGGGCAGTTCGGGCGGGGTGCCGGTGAGCCGCTTCTCCATGCCGCGGTTGCGGTGGACGTAGCCCAGCGCGGTGGCGAGACGCAGCGCGGCCTCGGCGTCGCCCGGCACCCGGATCTCGACGCGCGTGCAGCCCCAGCCGCGGGCCACCTCCTCGGCGGCGAGCGCGGCCACGGTGCCCCGGCCGCGCCCCCGGTCGGGCTCCGCGATGCTCAGATCGCTGATCTCCGCGACGGTCGGCCCGAAGACGGGGTGCGTGGCGATGCGTATCGCGCCCACGGGACGGCTGTTCACGCACACCTGGAAGTGGCGGGACAGCGCCCCGTCGGCATCGCGCTGGAGCGGCTCGGTCGGCCGCAGGGTCGTGGTCATCACGGGTGTTCTACCCGCGATGGGGGCCCACGTCAGCTTCTTTTCCCCCGACTCAGGGATCTTGGTCCTGGCCGGACCTCTCGTCGAAGATCCGCATGGCCTTGGCGGTCACCGGGCCCGGGGCGGCGGACAGTTCGCGCTGGTCGACCCGGTGCACGGCCTGGACGTCGCGGAGCGTCGACGTCAGGAAGATCTCGTCGGCCCGCTCGAGCACGTCCAGCGGCAGGTCGGTCTCCCTGGCGCCGGTCCACTCCACGACCAGCTCGCGGGTGATACCGGCGAGGCAGCCGGAGGCGAGCGGCGGGGTGTGGATCTCGCCGTCCAGGACGACGAAGACGTTCGAGCCCGTGCCCTCGCAGAGCCGCCCGACGGTGTTGGCGAACAGCGCCTCGGAACCGCCGTGTTGGTGGGCGCGGGCGAGGGCGACGACGTTCTCCGCGTACGAGGTCGTCTTCAGGCCGGTGAGGGCGCCGCGCTCGTTACGGGTCCAGGGGACCGTGATCACGGCGGTGGTGTCGGGGCGGCGGGTGGTCTCGCCGAGGGCGACGACGAGGGTCGGGCCGTGCTCGCCGCGGTCGGAGCCGAGGGGGCCGTGGCCGCCCGTGTAGGTGATGCGCAGCCGGCCGAGCGGCATCGGATTGGCCTCCAGTACGGCCGTACAGGCGCGGCGGACCTCGTCGTGGTCGGGGTCGGGCAGACCCAGGCCGCGCGCGGAGCGGGTCAGCCGGTTCAGATGCCGGGTGAGCGCGAACGGCTTGCCGTCGGTCGCCTTCACCGTCTCGAAGATGCCGTCGCCCACGGTCAGCCCGTGGTCGAAGACGGAGACGCGGGCGGACTCGATGTCCTGGAGCCCGCCGTCGAGCCAGATCGTCACTGCAGTGCCTCTCCACTTGCCTCGTACTGTCCCGACGCTACCGCGAGCAGCCGGGAGGCTTTCAGTTCGGTCTCCCGCCATTCGCCGTCGGGGTCCGAGCCCCAGGTGATGCCGGCGCCGGTGCCGAAGCGCAGCACGCCTGCCGCGCGGTCGATCCAGAAGGTGCGGATGCCGACGGCGAGCTCGCCGGTGCCCCGGTCCGCGTCGACCCAGCCGATGCCGCCGCAGTACGGGCCCCTGGGCGCCGTCTCCAGCGCGTCGATGATCCGCAGCGCACTCGACTTCGGGGCGCCGGTGACCGAGCCGGGCGGGAAGGCGGCGGCGAGCAGCTCGGGCCAGCCGGCGTCGGGGCGCAGCGCGCCGCGCACGGTGGAGACGAGGTGGACCAGGCCCGGGTGCTTCTCCACGGCGCACAGATCGGGGACGCTGACGGAGCCGGTGGCGCAGACGCGGCCGATGTCGTTGCGGACCAGGTCCACGATCATCACGTTCTCGGCGTAGTCCTTCTCCAGGAGGTCCGCCTCGGTACGACCGGTGCCCTTGATCGGTCCGGACTCCACGATCCGGCCGTCCCGGCGCAGGAACAGCTCCGGGGAGGCGGTGGCGATCTCCACGCCGTGCCCCGGCAGCCGGATCGTTCCTGCGTACGGCGCCGGGTTGCCGCGGGCCAGCAGCGCGGTGAGGGCGTCCACGTCGGCGTCGGGCGCGACGGGCGCGGAGAGCACCCGGCAGAGGTTCGCCTGGTAGACCTCGCCCGCCGCGATGTGCTCGCGGATGCGCCGGACGCCCGCGGTGTAGGCGGCGCGGTCGAGGGAGGACGTCCAGTCCTCCGCCGCCGGGCCGTGCCAGGCGCCCGGCACCGGGGCGGGCACGGGCGCGTCCCGTACATCCTGGAAGCGGGCGCAGGTCAGCCGCCCCTCGAAGTCCGCGGCGACGGCCCAGAAGCCGGTGGAGTCCAGGGCCGCTGGATCACTGGTGACGTCGAGGAGGCCGGTGGCGAGACGGTCGCCGAAACGGGCCAGAGGAGGGAGGTCGAGCACGTTGTCGAGTCTATGGCGGGTGTCACCCGGGTGACCTGGGCATGTCCTCGTGGGGGCTCTGACCACGTCGGACTGCAGGCGGAGCGGGGGTGCGGCGCAGCACGCTGCACAAACGCGTTTTTGTACTGGCCCAGGAATCCGCTAGAGTTCAACACGTCGCCGGGACGCGCAAGCGGAACGGAAAGACAGGCGAACGTAGCTCAGTTGGTAGAGCGCAACCTTGCCAAGGTTGAGGTCGCGAGTTCGAACCTCGTCGTTCGCTCGGAAGAGCAAGGGGGATCATCCCGAACCCCCACACTCCTGGTGGAGTGGCCGAGAGGCGAGGCAACGGCCTGCAAAGCCGTCTACACGGGTTCAAATCCCGTCTCCACCTCCAAGGACGATTAGCTCAGCGGGAGAGCGCTTCCCTGACACGGAAGAGGTCACTGGTTCAATCCCAGTATCGTCCACTGGATCTCCGGATCCCCCGCGCGATTAGCTCAGCGGGAGAGCGCTTCCCTGACACGGAAGAGGTCACTGGTTCAATCCCAGTATCGCGCACGCAAGATCCACGACCCTCGGGTCGTGAGCCCGAGGACGATTAGCTCAGCGGGAGAGCGCTTCCCTGACACGGAAGAGGTCACTGGTTCAATCCCAGTATCGTCCACACACCGACAAGCCCCGGCCGCCGCTGAGCGACCGGGGCTTCGTCGTGCGCGCGCCGCTCCCGCCTCAGCTGGAGAACAGCATGTGGCCGAAGCTCTTGTGGCGCTTGTGGCCGTAGTGGCCGCCGCCGTGCTGCGGGGCACCCCATGCGGGGGCCGCGGGGGCGGGGGCCGCCGGGTAGGCCTGGGGGGCCGGGGGCGCCGGTGGGGCGGGCTGGGACCACTGGGACTCCAGGCGGGTCAGGGCCTCCAGCTCGCCGTAGTCGAGAAATATCCCGCGGCAGCCGCTGCACTGCTCGATCTGGACGCCGTTGCGGTTGTAGGTGTGCATCGGGGCACGGCACTTCGGACACTGCATGTCGGCTCAACTCCTCGCCGGTCGGTCCTGCTTCGCGTATCGCCAGGACAGACTCTGTCCGGCTGCGGTCGGTTGCACCCTACTTGGCTGATTCGTACGTCAACTCGGGCGGGGTCGAGGCCATTCGACCGCAGGCGTCGATGAGGGACCGCTCGACCTCGTCGAGGGCGCGGCCGGCCTTCGTCGCCTTGGCGATCGCTGTGGCTGCCGTCTGGACGGTCAGGGCGCGGGCGGGGATGTCGAGGGTGGGCCACGGGTCGCCGTGCGGGGCGAGAGCGGGGCCGTGGGCGGTGCGGTACGCGGTGAGGAAGCGGGTCCACTCGTCGGGCGCGAGGAGTCCGCAGGCGTACCAGGCGGCGGGGCGGGCGAGGTCCCAGGCGGGAACGCCGGTGCCGAGGTCGTCGACGTCGATGAGGCGCCAGGGGCCGTTCTCGGCCGGGTGGCGGACGAGCTGGCCGAGGTGGAAGTCGCCGTGGCACAGGGTGGAGGTGCCAGTGGTGCCGGGCGGCATCGGGGCCTCTGCCCGGGCCCACGCGGGGAGGGTGTGCCAGGCGTGGAGGACGGCGGTGGCGGCGCTCTCGAGCGGGGTGGTGGCCTGATGCCGGGTGGCCGAGGCTCTCATCCGGTCGATGGCTCGGGCCGCCTTCTCCGGGCCGCGCATGGGGGGCGTGCGCGGCAGGGGTGGGTGCCGGTGGAGGCGGGCGAGGAGGGTGGCGGCGGCTTCCCAGGGGGCGGCGTCGGGGGCGTGCGGATCCACGGGCGTGCCGTACGGCCAGCAGGTCGTCAGGCGGTCGCGGAGGGGGGTCGCGTGCGGGGTGAGGGGTGGGAGGAGGACGTCGGGGAGGGCTGTGGCGGTGGCCAGGCGGACGGTGAGGTGGATGGGGTCGGCGTCCGGGGCGTGAGCCTTGGCGACGGTGTGCGCGTGACGGACGACGGTGGCGTCGGGGCGGTCGGCGAGGGTTTCGGGGGTGCCGCAGGGGCAGGGGGTGCTTCGTGCGTGGGCGGCTGCTGTGGCGGCGCGGGTGAGGTCCGGCACGAGGGGGTTGGCGGTCACGTGGCTCCCTGCGGGGGATGTGTCTGCGGTGAGGGTACGCAGGGGGCGGTGCCGTGCGGGAGTGCGGGGCGCCGGGGCTGGGTGGGAGTGGCTCACGCTTGCCCGCGCTTGCGGGGTGGCTCCCTCAGAGGGGCCCAAGCCCACCCGTGCCGCCCGGCGGTACGACTGCCCGCGGCTCCGCCGGTTTGCGCGGAAAAAGGTAATGCCGGCGCAGCTCCCCAGCTGCGCCGGCATTGTTGCCGTCCGCCGCACCCCCGTCCCCACGGGGTTTCATGGGTGGATGTCCCCGCCCGGACCGCTCTTCCGGGCCTGGGGTCGCCGCTCAGCGCCCCAGCATCACTCCCACGGACGACGCTTGTGTGGCCACCGTCTCCCAGCCGTCGAAGACGAGGAGGAGCAGGGCCGCCAGGGGAAGGGCCATCAGTGTCGCCACCAGCGGGTGGCGACGGCCCTGGCGGCGCGTCTGTGTGCGGAGCAGTGTCCGCGGAGCCGTCTGGGCCATGGTCCCTCTCCTGACCGTTCTGTTGTCCTTGGCAGCGGCGGGTGTCTGACCTCGGGGGACGAGTGCTGCACCCGCCGCTTGACCTCAAATCTACGGGCGCGGCCCTCGTCGTACGTCATGCCCTCGTACCGATTGCCGGGCCTCCCGGAGGATGAGCCGTCACCTGCGGAGTACTCCCCTGGGTGGAGACGGAGTCCTAGGTCTCGGGGTCTTCCCGGAGGGGGCGCCCGGTGTGCCCCGCTTTCTCCGAGGCGTCCTCGCGCGGCACCGGCTGCTCGACCAGCGCCAGGACCCGGTTCGCCATGAAGCGGGCCGTGCGCACGACCGATCCGCTGCGCGTGACTTCGCTCACTTCCACGACACCTCGGCGTACCGCCGTCTCCACCCGGCGGCCCGCCCTGCTCGCCACCACCTCGTACGTGCGGGTCGTGTCCCCCGCGTCCACGACTATCTCCACGCGATCGCCCTTCACGGGTTCAATCCCCCTTCTGTGACGGGTGGTTGGGATCAACGGCAGGGCGAAGTCGGCCTGTTCGCCCGCTCCCTGACCACCCCTCAAGTCTCCCACCGAGCACTGACAATCCGTCCGGACGAGAGGGCGCGGCCTCTGCGCGCGGGCGGCCGGGGAAACGTAAGCTGTGGCTCGTCACAGGGACCGGGCAGCGGGGATGAACATGGCGATGATGCGCCTGAGGCGCGAGGACCCGCGCGTCGTCGGCTCGTTCAGGCTTCACAGGCGGCTCGGCGCGGGCGGGATGGGCGTGGTCTACCTGGGCTCCGACAAGAAGGGGCAGCGGGTCGCGCTGAAGGTCATCCGGCCTGATCTGGCCGAGGACCAGGAGTTCCGTTCGCGGTTCGCGCGCGAGGTCTCCGCCGCGCGGCGGATCCGCGGGGGCTGCACCGCGCGGCTGGTCGCCGCCGACCTCGACGCCGACCGGCCCTGGTTCGCCACCCAGTACGTGCCCGGCCCCTCCCTGCACGACAGGGTCGCCGACGAGGGGTCGCTGGTCGCCGCCGAGGTCGCCGCGATCGGGGCCGCGCTGTCGGAGGGGCTCGTCGCCGTCCACGAGGCCGGGGTCGTGCACCGGGATCTGAAGCCGTCCAACATCCTGCTCTCCCCCAAGGGCCCGCGGATCATCGACTTCGGCATCGCCTGGGCCACGGGGGCTTCGACGCTCACCCATGTCGGTACGGCCGTCGGGTCCCCCGGGTTCCTCGCGCCCGAGCAGGTGCGCGGCGCCGCCGTCACCCCGGCCACGGACGTGTTCTCCCTCGGGGCGACGCTGGCGTACGCCTCCATGGGCGACTCGCCCTTCGGGCACGGCAGTTCCGAGGTGATGCTGTACCGCGTGGTGCACGAGGAGCCGCAGCTGCACGGCGTGCCCGACGCGCTGGCCCCGCTCGTACGGGCCTGTCTCGCCAAGGATCCCGAGGAGCGGCCGACCACGCTCCAGCTGTCGCTGCGGCTGAAGGAGATCGCGGCCCGTGAGGCGCAGGGGATCGCGGAGCTGCGTCCGCCGGCGCCGCGCTCGGGTGACACGGACCGCCCGACCGGACGGCTCGCGGACACCTACCCGGACCGCGCCCAGCGTCGCCCTCAGGGCGCCCCGGGAACGCCCGCGCCCCGCGCCACCGGCCCCTCCTCGCGCGGCCCCGCTCCCTCACGCGGGGGCAGCGCCTCCCGCGGCGGCGGTCCCGCCTCCTCGTCCGGCCGGTCCGGGTCCGCGAGGCCCACGCCCGCCTCGCGCAACACCGGCCGCACCGGCGGCGGCAGCCGTCCCGGTCCGCGCAGCGGCAGCGGGCGTCCGGCACCGCGCACCACGGGCACGGGCCGCCGGCCCGCCAACCCGCAGTTGCTGCGTCAGCGTCTGTTCGTGTTCGTCGTGGTGACCCTGCTGGTCGCGCTCGGCATCGCCGCCGCCCAGGGCTGCCAGGGTCCGAGCCGGGGCATGGGTGACCAGCGGGACGTCGTCCGGCAGGAGCAGGCGGCGCCGGGGCACGGGTCGCCGCACGGGTCGTAGGGCGCCTCGACGTCGTCTTACTGCGAAGGGGAGAACGGGGTCGGACGACCGCTACGCCTCCGGGCGGCCCGTCGCCACCGCGTAGAAGGCGACCGCTGCCGCCGCGCCCACGTTGAGGGAGTCGACGCCGTGGGCCATGGGGATGCGGACCCATTCGTCGGCGGCCACCAGGGCCTGGCGGGAGAGGCCGTCGCCCTCCGCGCCGAGCATCAGGGCGACCCGGTCCATCTTGTGCGGGGCGGCCTCGTCGAGCGACTTGGCCTTCTCGTCCGGGGTGAGCGCGAGGAGGGTGAACCCGGCCTCGCGGACCGACTCCAGACCCTTGGGCCAGGTGTCGAGACGGGCGTACGGGACGGAGAAGACCGCGCCCATGGAGACCTTGACGCTCCGGCGGTACAGCGGGTCCGCGCAGTCCGGCGAGAGCAGGACCGCGTCCATGCCGAGGGCGGCGGCGGAGCGGAAGATCGCGCCGATGTTGGTGTGGTCGTTGACCGACTCCATGACGACCACCCGGCGAGTGGTCCGGAGCAGATCGGCCGCCGTGGGCAGCGGCTTGCGCTGCATGGAGGCGAGCGCGCCGCGGTGCACGTGGTAGCCGGTGACCTGTTCGGCGAGCTCGGGGCTCACCGCGTAGACGGGGGCCGGGAGTTCGTCGATGACATCGCGCATGACGTCAACCCACTTGGCGGACAGCAGCATCGAGCGCATCTCGTAGCCGGCGTCCTTCGCCCGGCGGATGACCTTCTCGCCCTCGGCGATGAACAGGCCCTCGGCGGGTTCGCGCTTGCGGCGCAGTTCTACGTCGGTCAGGCCCGTGTAGTCGCGCAGGCGCGGGTCGTCGGGATCCTCGACGGTGATGAGATCGGCCACAGAGTGATACTGCCTTGTCGTGCGTGCGGTGCCAACGGCTCGGGAGAAGGTGAGTTACCTCGGGTTACGCCATGGTCGTCGGGCCGACCTTCACCACCTCGCCGATGACGATCACCGCCGGCGGCTTGACCTCCTCGGCGACGACGGCCTCGGCGGCCGTGGCGAGCGTCGCGTCCACCCGGCGCTGGGCTGCCGTGGTGCCCTCCTGGATCAGGGCCACGGGGGTGTCCGGGGACTTGCCGTGCGCGATGAGCGTCTCGGCGACCTTCCCGAGGGTGCCGACGCCCATGAGGATCACCAGCGTGCCGGTCAGCTTGGCGAGCGAGGGCCAGTCGACCAGGGAGCGCTCGTCGTCGGGGGCGATGTGGCCGCTGACCACCGTGAACTCGTGGGCGATGCCCCGGTGGGTGACCGGGATGCCGGCGGCGCCCGGCACCGAGATCGAGCTGGAGATGCCGGGTACGACCGTGCACGGGATGCCGGCCTCGGCCAGCGCCTGGACCTCCTCCATGCCACGGCCGTAGACGAACGGGTCGCCGCCCTTGAGACGGACGACGGACTTGCCCTGCTTGGCGTGCTCGATGAGGGCGTTGTTGATGGCCTCCTGGGCCATGAAGCGGCCGTACGGCAGCTTGGCCGCGTCGATCACCTCGACGCCGCTGGGCAGTTCGGCGAGGAGGTCGCGCGGGCCGAGGTGGTCGGTGATGACGACGTCGGCCTCGGCGAGGAGGCGACGGCCGCGCACGGTGATGAGGTCCGGGTCGCCGGGTCCGCCGCCGACCAGGGCGACACCGGGGGTGCGGGTGCGGTGGTGGGGGGCGACGAGCGTGCCGTCGCGCAGGCCCTCGACGACCGCGTCACGCACGGCGGCGGTGTGGCGGGGGTCGCGGGACTTGGTGTCCGTGGTGAGGATCGCCACGGTGACGCCCTCGCTGTGGCCGGTGGCCGGGGTCCACGCGGTGGCGGCCTCGGCGTCGTCGGAGCGGACGCAGAAGACACGGTGGCGCTCCGCCTCCGCGGAGGCCGCGGTGTTCGCCGCCTTGTCGCTGGTGGCGATGAGGCCGTACCAGGCGTCCGCGAGGTCGCCCTCCTCGTACGGCCGCTTCGTCCAGGTCAGCTCGCCCGCGTCCACCATCGCCTCGACGGAGGGGGTCGCCTCGGGGGAGATCAGGTGGATCTCGGCGCCCGCCGCGATGAGGGCCGGGAGGCGGCGCTGGGCGACCTGGCCGCCGCCGAGGACGACGACCCGGCGGCCGGTGAGGCGGAGGCCTACGGGGTAGGCGGGGTTTTCGGCCATGGGGTACGGCTCCCTTGTGCGGCGGCGGTGCGATGCCCTGACGTGCGGATTTTACGGGTCGGATGGCGGGGGCGGTTCAGGTGTCCGATGGCTGGGCGTCGGTGCGGGGGCGGGTGCGTGGGGGCTGTGCCACTCGTTCCGCCCAGCGGAACGACTGCCCACAGCCCCACGGACATGCGGCAGAGCCCGGCGGACGACTGCACAGAGCCCAACGGGCTCAGGAGAACCCGGCGAACGACTGCGCAGGGCCCGGCGGGTGGCTGCCCGCCGCCCTGTGAAGGCCGGGACAGCGAGGCGAAACAGCCCATGACCTCAAGGCAGCCCGGCGCAGCAGTCACAGCCCAACGCGTGCAGGAGAGTCAGAGCCCGGGGTGGTCGGCACCGGCTCCGGGCTCCTGGCTCGCCTACTTCTCGGTGACCCCGGCGGAGTCGAACGTCGCCACCTCGTGCATGGCCCTCGCCGTGCTCTGGACCAGGGGCAGGGCGAGCAGCGCGCCCGTGCCCTCGCCGAGGCGGAGGTCCAGGTCGACCAGGGGGCGCAGGCCGAGTTTGTTCAGGGCCGCCACGTGGCCCGGTTCCGCGCTGCGGTGGCCCGCGATGCAGGCCGCGAGGACCTCGGGGGCGATCGCTCGGGCGACCAGAGCGGCCGCTCCCGCGCTCACGCCGTCCAGGATGACCGGGGTGCGCAGGGACGCCCCGCCCAGCAGGAGGCCGACCATCGCCGCGTGCTCGAAGCCGCCGATGGCCGCGAGGACGCCGATGGGGTCGGCCGGGTCCGGCTGGTGGAGTTCCAGGGCCCGGCGGACGACCTCGGTCTTGCGGGCGAGGGTCTCGTCGTTGATGCCGGTGCCACGGCCCGTCACCTCGGCCGGGTCGGCGCCGGTGAAGACCGAGATCAGGGCGGCGGACGCGGTCGTGTTCGCGATGCCCATCTCGCCCGTCAGCAGGGCCTTGTTGCCCGCCGCCACCAGGTCGCGGGCCGTCTCGATGCCCACCTCGATGGCCTGCTTGGCCTCCTCGCGGGTCATCGCCGCGCCGGTGGTCATGTCGGACGTGCCGGCGCGGATCTTGCGGGGCAGGAGACCGGGGGTCGCGGGCAGGTCGGTGGCCACGCCCACGTCGACCACGCACACCTCCGCGCCCACCTGGCCCGCGAACGCGTTGCAGACCGCGCCGCCGCCGAGGAAGTTGGCCACCATCTGGGCCGTCACCTCCTGCGGCCAGGGGGTGACGCCCTGGGCGTGGACGCCGTGGTCACCCGCGAAGATCGCGACGGCCGCGGGCTCCGGGATCGGCGGCGGGCACTGCCGGGACAGTCCGGAGAGCTGTGCCGAGATGATCTCCAGCATGCCGAGCGCGCCGGCCGGCTTGGTCATGCGCTTCTGCCGCTCCCACGCCTCGCCGAGCGCCTTGGCGTCCAGCGGGCGGATCTGGGCGACGGTCTCGCCGAGCAGGTCGTGCGGATCCTCGCCGGGCAGGGCGCGACGGCCGTACGTCTCCTCGTGCACGACCCACGACAGCGGGCGGCGCTTGGACCAGCCGGCCTGCATCAGCTCGGGCTCGTCCGGGAACTCGTCGACGTACCCGACGCACAGGTAGGCGACGACCTCCAGGTGCTCGGGCAGGCCGAGGGTGCGGACCATCTCGCGCTCGTCGAAGAAGCTGACCCAGCCGACGCCGAGGCCCTCGGCGCGGGCGGCGAGCCACAGGTTCTCGACGGCGAGCGCGGAGGAGTACGGCGCCATCTGCGGCTGGGTGTGCCGGCCCAGGGTGTGGCGGCCGCCACGGGTCGGGTCGGCGGTGACCACGATGTTCACCGGGGTGTCGAGGATGGCCTCGATCTTCAGTTCCTTGAACTGCTTCGCCCGGCCCTTGGGCAGCGACTTGGCGTAGGCGTCGCGCTGGCGCATCGCCAGTTCGTGCATCGTGCGCCGGGTCTCGGCGGAGCGGATGACGACGAAGTCCCAGGGCTGCGAGTGGCCGACGGACGGGGCCGTGTGCGCGGCCTCCAGGACCCGGAGCAGCACCTCGTGCGGGATGGGGTCGCTGCGGAAGCCGTTGCGGATGTCGCGGCGCTCGCGCATGACCTTCAGTACGGCCTCGCGCTCGGCGTCCTCATAGGCGGGCGCGGCCGGTCCGCTGGGCTGTCGTGCTTCTGCCACTGCGGCCGTGCTCTCTTCCTGGTCGGCGGCCCTGGTGTCCAGGTCCTCCGCGTGTTGTACGGCTTCGGGGTCCCCGGCGCGAGGAGCGGGCACCGAGCCCGGCTCCTCGGCGGGCAGCACGATCGGCTGGGGCGGGGTGGGCGCGAGGTGCGGGGTGGTCGGCACCTGGCCCTCCACCGGCACGAACTGGCCGAGCGGCTGCTCCGGGTGCGGCTCCGACGGGAACCCGGGCGTGGCGCCCTCCGACGGCTGGATCTGGGGGCCGGCGGGGTCGGCGACGTAGGGCTGGGGCGCGGACGCCGGGCCGGCCAGGCCCGGGGGCGTGGCCGGCGGCGCGCCGAGCATGTGGGGCTGCGGCATCGGCACGGGCTCAGGGGCGACGTCCGGAGCGTCCGGTACGACGGTGGCGGCGGCCTCCGGAGCTGGGGCGGCCATGACTTCCTGGGCGGGGGCGCCGGCGTCGGCCGCCTGGACCTCCGGGACTGCCGCGACGGGAGGGTGGGGCTCGGTCGTCGCTGCCTCGCCGGTCGCCGGGTGCGCGTCCGGGGCGGCCGGGTCCGGGGTGGGGCTCGGCGCGAGAGCCTCGGGAGCGGGGGCCTCGGGAGCGGGTGCCGGTTCGGGCAGCTGGGCCTCGGGAGCGGGCTCGGCGGCCGCAGCGGCGACCGGCTCGGGGGCAACGGCCTGGGAGGGGTCGGACACGACGGGGTCGGGGCCGTCGGCGAGCGGCGAGGCGTCGGCCGTGGTGGGCTCGGGGGCCGCGGGTACGGCGGACTCGGGGCCTGCGGACTCAGGGTCCGCGATCTCGGGGGCCGCGGGCGCGACGGTCTCGGGCACAGCCGCCACGACAGTCTCGGGCGCCACGGGTGCGTCGGCCTCGGGACCCTCCTGCTCCGTCACCTCGGCCGCCGGGGCCTCCGCCTCGGCGAGCGGCGCGGACTCGGGCGCGACGGGCGCGGCCGGAGCCTCGACGGCGTCGGTCCCGTCCGCCGGGACATCCGCGGCCACGTCGGTCTCGGTCCCGTCCGCCGGGACGTCCACGGCCACGACGGCGTCCTCCGGCGCCGGTACGCCCTCGGGGCCCTCGGTCTCCACCGCGCCCGCAACCGCCTCAGGACCCTGGACGCCCGCAAGCGCCCCTTCACCCTCAGCACCCGGCACCGGCTCGGCGACCGACGCGTCACCTCCGGGCACCGGGACCTGCGCGGCGGGCGCGACGGCATCCCCGGCGCCCGGCGCGACCGGAACGGCCGTGTCTTCCGGTCCGGTGACCGGCGTCGGCTCGTCGCCCTGGGGTTCCGCGACCACGAGCGCGGGCTCCGGCATCTCCACGGGCTGCGTCGCGGCGACCGCCTCGGTCGTGAGGCGGGCCATGGCCGCCTGGGCCGCGTCCGCCTGTCCCCCAGCGGGCGCCGGGACCGCGGCGGGAGCGGGGGCCTGCGCGGGGACGGGAGCCTGCGCGGACTGCGGAACAACCGTTTCGGCAGCCGGCACCTCGGCGCTGACCGGCGCGGGAGCCTGGACGGCCGCCGGAGCCGGCACCGGGCTGCCCCACGGCGCCGCGGGCTGCGGCTGGGGCACGTCCAGGTACTCCGGGCCTGCCGTCGCCGCCGGCCCCGGCTGGCGTACCGGCGCGCCCACCGCGCCGCGGTCGGCCAGGGAGCGGACCGGGCTAGCGGAGGCATCGGGGGTCGGCGGGCCGAGGTGCAGGGGACGCCGCGGAGTGGTCGGCGGGATCGGCGCCGCAGGCGGCATCCGGACCGCGCTGAGGTCGACGGAACCGCTGTCGCGGCCGGACATCTCGTGCGCACCGGGTTCGTGCAGGGCCTCCACGACCGGTTCCGGCGCGGGCGGGGCGACCTCGTTGCCCCAGGCGCTCTGGGCACCGGGCAGCAGCAACAGGTCTTCGTCCTCGGCGGTGGTCTCGGAGAGGTAGGTGTACGCACCGGGCGCGGGGACGCCCGGCTGCTCCACCATGCCTGCGTTCTCCGGCAGTCCCTCGCCCGGGACCTGGCCGGTGTCGGTCATGCGTACCCCTCGCCCATCGGTTAGTGCTTCTACGACCAGCTCACCCGGAACGGCGCACCGACCGCCCCGTAGTGAAGAACGAGCGTGTGTGCCCAGCGGCACGAACGACCCGTCCACAAAGACGACAAAGCCATTAACTGGCATTGTCGCGGCCGTTCCCCCGTCACGACAGCTTCATCCGCGACGATCCCGCTGTGGACTGCGCCACGTTGCGCGTCCTCCGGTTCTGCCGTACCACACCCACCCCAAAACGAGCGTGTTTTCCGGACATTGACCTACGAAGCGTCCGGCGTCCGAGTGCGGTGCAACGATCGGCCAGCCTACCGCGCGCGGTACGACAACAGGATCACGGGGACGGGATCCGGATCAGCCCGTACGGTCCGGCAGCACGCCGCTGAGCAGGAACGCGACGCTCCGCTCCCGCTCCGTCCAGGCCCGCGTGTCGAGTTCGACGGACTGCAGCAGGGCGCACTCGACGCGGTAGCCGTGTTCGGTCAGGTCCCGGCCGACGATTTCGGCCTCGTCGCGGGTGGCCGCGTGGGTGACGATGCGCTGCGGGCGGCGGTCGGCGACCGCGGAGACGACCGCCGCTCCCCCGCCGCCGACGCGGACGACATCGGGTTCGGGGAGGTTCTCCAGGACGTGCGGGGCGACGCCCTCCACGACCTGGAGCTGGACGCCGAGGGCGCGGGCGTTGGACTCGGTGCGGTCGCAGGCCCGCGGGTCGCGGTCGACGGCGATGACGGCGGCCCCGGCCCGGGCCGCCTCGGTGGCGAAGGCGCCGCTGCCGCAGCCGATGTCCCACACCAGGTCGCCGACGCGTGGTCCGAGCCGGGCGAGTTGGGCCGCGCGCAGCGGTTCCAGCTCTCCTTCGCCCATGAGTCCGCCGTAGGACTCGGCGGGCAGGGTCCAGCCGCGCGGTGCGGCGGACGGGTCGCGGCCGGCGATCCAGCCGCCGCCGTCCGCGGTGACGCCCGTTCCGGAGGTTCCGCCGATGACGATGACGACGTTGGGGTCGCGCCAGGTGTGGTCGGCGGCCTTGTCCGAGGTGACGACGGTGACCTGTTCGCGGTCCGTGCCCAGTTCCTCGCAGATGACGAAGGTGCGGAGGACGCCCTCCAGGAGCAGGCCGAGTTCGGCGGGGCCGGCGCCGGGCGAGGTGAGGACGGCGACCTTGGTGTGGGCCCGGCACACATTCACCGCGCGTCGCAGGGTGCGACGGTGTGCGACGACCACTTGTGCGTCGTCCCAGGGCATGCCGGCCCGGGCGAAGGCGGCGGCGACCGACGAGACCGCGGGGACGACCTCGACCTCCAGGCCGAACTCGGGCGCGCGCAGAGTCCGTACGACTCCGAAGAATCCGGGGTCGCCGTCCGCGAGCACCACCGCGGTGCCGCGGTGCCCGGTGATCCGGCGGGCGGCGAGGGCGACGCTGCCGAGGCGGATGCGCTCGGCGCCGGGCGGCAGCTCGGGCAGCGCCAGATGGTGGGCGGCGCCGGCCACGAGTGTCGCGGCACCCAGGGCGGCGCGTGCCGCGGCGGTCAGGGGCGAACCGTCCCAGCCGATCACCGTGACCCGGTCGGCCATCGTCGTCAGTCTCCAGGTTTGCGCAGATGGACGGGGCAGCCCGAGCGTATACGGATCGGCCGGGGTCAGTTCCAGTCGGAGTACGACGTGAAGCCGCCGCTGTCGGCCAGCTGCTCCCCCGCGCCCTCCAGGTCCTCCGGGAGCAGGCTCCAGACGATGAAGTCGGTGCGGACGTCGGCCCAGGTGCCGTCGTCGGACCGGACGTGCGCTATGCAGGCGTTGCGCAGGACGCCCTCGCTGATGCAGCCGATCTTCTGCGCGACCTGCTGGGAGGCGGTGTTGTCGGCGGCGGTGCGCAGCTCGATGCGCTCGAACTTCTGGTCGCCGAACAGCCATTGGGCGGTGGCGAGGGCGGCCTCGGAGGCGTAGCCCTCGCCGCGGGCCCAGGGGGCGATGATGTACGACAACTCCGTGGATCGGACGTGCCAGTTGGTCTTGCCGAGCTGTACGACGCCCACCAGGCGCTGGGTGAGGAACTCGGTGACGGCGAGGTCGAGTCCGTGGCCTCCGGTGCGCTGCGTGGGTGCGTAGTCGGTGATCCAACTGCGCGCGCCCGCCTGGGTGAAGGGCTGCGGGACGTCGGTCCAGGCGGCGATCTGCTCGTCGTTCATCATCTCGGTCAGCGCGGGCACGTCGTCCTCGTCAAGGGGACGCAGCACCAACCGCTCCGTGCTGATGGAGATGTTGGGGAAGGTGCTCGTCATGCGCCGCTCCGTAACCTTCGAAACCGTCAGGCCTGCTGAACTGCCCAGCATGCAGCATGAAACCACCGCACCGCACCACGGGGGTCCACCCGTGATGCGGTGCGGTGCGGGAAGGCGCAGCTGACAGCCGTGAGGTCCGTCAGAAGGAGGCGATGACCGAGCCGGCGTACTTGTCCTCGATGAACTTCTTGACCTCCGGGGAGGTCAGGAGCTTCGCGAGCTTCTTGACGCGCGGGTCGTCCTCGTTGCCCTCCTTCACGGCGAGGAAGTTGCCGTAGGGGTTGTCCTCGGCGGACTCCAGGACCAGGGCGTCCTGGGCGGGCTTGAGGTCGGCCTCGATGGCGTAGTTGCCGTTGATGACCGCGGCGTCCACGTCGTCCAGGGAGCGCGGGGTCTGGGCCGCCTCCAGTTCCTTGAACTTGAGGTTCTTGGGGTTCTTCGTGATGTCGGCCGGGGTCGCTTCGTTGCCCACGCCGTCCTTGAGCGTGATGATCCCGTTGGCGTCGAGCAGCTTGAGGGCACGGGCCTCGTTGACGCTGTCGTTCGGGACGGCGACGGTGGCACCGCTCTTGAGGTCGTCGGCGCTCTTGACCTTGTTCGAGTACAGGCCGAGCGGCTCCAGGTGGACCGTGACGACGGGCACGATGTGGGTGCCGTTCTTCTTGTTGAAGTCGTCGAGGTACGGCTGGTTCTGGAAGTAGTTGGCGCCGACCGATCCGTCCTCCGTCGCCGTGTTCGGCGTGACGTAGTCGGTGAACTCCTTGACCTCCAGGTCCAGGCCCGCGTCCTTCGCCAGGTTGTCCTTGACGTAGGTGAGGATCTCGGCGTGCGGGACGGGGCTCGCGGCCACGACCAGCGCGCCGCTGGTGTCGGAGGCGGAGTCGCTGTCGGAGGAGCCGCAGGCGGTGAGCCCGAGGGTGAGGGCTCCGGCGGCGAGGACGGCGGTGGTGATCTTGGCGGTGTTACGCACGAAAAGTGCCTTTCCTGAATGGGTGGTGCGACCCCGCGCGGGTGGGCGGGGAGTTCTGGGGGAAGCGTCAGAAGGTCTTGCTGTTGGCCGGGGCGGCCTTCAGCAGCCTGAGCTTCGGGATGGGGCCCGAGCGGCCGCCGCGGCGGTGCAGGGAGCGGGCCGCGTAGTCGCCGGCGAACTGGATGAGGGAGATGACCACGGCGAGGATCGCCACGGTGATCCACATCAGCTCGGTCTCGAAGCGCTGGTAGCCGTAGCGGATGGCGATGTCGCCGAGGCCGCCGGCGCCGACCGTGCCGGCCATCGCGGAGTAGCCGATGAGGGCCACGATCGTCGTGGTGGTGGAGGCGATCAGCGAGGGCAGCGACTCCGGAACGAGGACCTTGCGCACGACGGTCCAGGTGTTGCCGCCCATCGACTGCACGGCCTCGACGAGCCCGCCGTCCACTTCACGGACAGCCGTCTCGACCAGGCGCGCGAAGAACGGGATGGCGCCGATGGCGAGCGGCACGATGGCGGCCTCACGCCCGATGGTGGTACCGGTGATGGAGCGGGTGAAGCCCATCAGCGCGACCATCAGGATGATGAACGGCATCGAGCGGGCGACGTTCACGACCTGCCCGATGACCTTGTTGGCGACGACGTTCTGGAGCAGTCCGCCCCTGTCCGTGAGGACGAGCAGGATGCCGAGCGGGAGGCCGCCGAGCACGGCGATGAGCGTGGACCAGCCGACCATGTAGAGGGTGTCCCAACACGCCTGCTCCAGCAGCGGCTGCATCTCGGACCAGGTCACTTGGCACCTTCCTTCACCAGCACGGACGTGGGTTCCTGGCCCACCACGTCGATCTGCAGGCCCTGCTCGCGCAGGAAGCCGATCGGCACCACGTTGTCCTCGTAGCGGCCGGGCAGTTCGATGCGCATCCGGCCGACCTGGAGGCCGCCGACGGTGTCGATGGCGGCGCCGAGGATCGAGATGTCGACGTTGTAGGTGCGCGCCAGCTGGGAGATGACGGGCTGGGTGGCGGTCTCACCGTGGAAGGTGACGTCGACGACGGTGCGGTCGGCGTCGGTGGCCTCACCGCCCACCGGGAACAGCGCGGTGGCCAGCTCGGAGCCGGGGGTGGCGAGCAGCTCGGAGACCGTGCCGGACTCCACGACGCGGCCCTTGTCCATGAGCGCGGCCGAGTCGCAGATCTGCTTCACGACGTCCATCTCGTGCGTGATGAGCAGAACGGTGAGGCCCAGCTGGCGGTTCAGGTCGCGCAGCAGCTGGAGGATGGAGCGGGTGGTCTCGGGGTCGAGGGCGCTGGTGGCCTCGTCGGAGAGCAGCACCTTGGGGTCGCCGGCCAGGGCGCGGGCGATACCGACGCGCTGCTTCTGGCCGCCGGACAGCTGGGCGGGGTAGGCCCCGGCCTTGTCGGCCAGCCCGACCAGGTCGAGCAGTTCGAGCGCCTTGCGGGAGCGCTCCCTGCCGGACGTGCCGAGGATCTCCAGCGGCAGCTCGACGTTGTCCTGCACGGTCCGCGAGGACAGCAGGTTGAAGTGCTGGAAGACCATGCCGATGCGGCTGCGCGCCTGCCGCAGCTCCTTGCCGGCGCGCGGCCCGCGCCCGGCGAGGGCGGTGAGGTCCTGGCCGGCGACGGTGACCGTACCGGAGGTGGGGCGCTCGAGGAGGTTGACGCAGCGGATGAGGGAGGACTTGCCGGCGCCGGACTGGCCGATGACGCCGTACACCTCGCCTTCGCGGACGTGCAGGTCGACGCCGTCGAGGGCGGTGACCTCTCGACCGCGGGTGCGGTAGACCTTGGTCAGGCCCGATGTGGTGATCACTGGGGGTTTCCGTCACTGTCGAGTACGCGGGCGTGGGTGTGCCCTGGTACGGGAGGGAATGTGTGCGCGGGGCAGCTGGATCACGTACGGCAGCAGGCGTACGGACAGGCCGAGGCAGGCTCGCTTCGGGGCGCGAGGCTCAGGGAGTGGTGCGGGGGCCCTCTAGAAGGCGCACATTCGACACATACAGCGAGCACCGGGCGTCATGGTCGCCTCGGTCGCAAGGATGCGGGTGCTCGTCGTGGTCATGCGATCAGTAAAGCAGACGGTGTACGTCGACCAAGAACCGCTGTCCGCATTGCGGACAGCGGTGGACGGTGGTCAGGCCCGGACGGAGATCTCGATGCCCCCGGCGGTGACCAGGGCGGACAGGGCCGAGAGGTCCTTCACCACCAGATCGGCGTCGAGTTCGTGGGCCTGGTGGGTTGTGGCCAAGGCCACGGTGGTCATCCCGGCGGCGCGGCCCGCCTGGAGCCCCGCGGGGGCGTCCTCGAAGACGACACATCGGGCCGGGTCGACGCCGAGTTCGCGCGCGGCCAGCAGATAGGGCTCGGGGTCGGGCTTGCCACGGGTGATGTCGTCGGCGCTGATCAGGGTCTTGGGCAGGATGCCGACGGCGTCGAGGCGGGCCTCGGCGAGGCGTCGGGTGGCGGAGGTGACGACGGCCCAGCGCTCGGCGGGCAGGGAGTCGAGGAAGGCCCGGGTGCCGGGCAGCAGTTCCACGCCTCCGTTCGGCACGTCCTCCACCTCCAGCGTCTCGATCCGCGCGACGGCCTCCGGCACGACGGCGGCGGGCAGCAGATCGGCGGCTATCTCCACGGCCGGGCGCCCGTGCAGCTCGACCCGGCCGAACTGTTCCGCGGTGATGCCGTACTCCCCCGCCCACCGCGTCCAGCAGCGGTCGACGGAGGCGAGCGAGGAGACGAGGGTGCCGTCGTTGTCGAACAGCAGGGCTTCGGCGTGGATGTGCATGCCCTCGACCCTACGGCGCCCGCCGGGGTCGGCCGCACCTGGCCTTTTGGCCCGTAATAGGGTCACTGCATGCTTGATGCCCTGACGCTCGTGACCGGCGTCGCCGCCCTGCTCCTCGCCGCGTGGTGCGGCTTCGCCGCGTACCGCGACGAGCCGACGAAGGACTGGCACTTCATCGGGATGGCCGTGGTGACCCTGCTGGCGCTGGTCCAGCTGGTGGTCGGGATCGTGCAGCTGGCCCGCGGCGAGGAGCCGGACCAGGGGACGACGATCTTCGTGGCCTATCTGATCGGGGCGTTCTTCTGCGTACCGGCCGCCGGGTTCATGTCGCTGGCCGAGCGCACGAAATGGGGTTCGCTCACCGTCGCCGCCGGCGGTGTCGTCCTCGCCGTGCTGGAGGTGCGGCTCTATGACATCTGGGGAGGCTGAGATGACGGCCGTGGAAGGCAAGCGGACGCGGCTCATCAGTGGGCCCGGAATGCTGCTGGTGTGGCTGTACGGCGTGATGGTCGTCGGCGCGGTGTCGCGCTCGGCGGTCCAGATCTCCACCGAGTTCGACCACGCCCCGCTCGCCTACTCGCTGTCGGCGGTGGCGGGGCTGGTCTACGGCTTCATCACCTACACGCTGGTCAGGGGCGGCGAGACGGCCCGTAAGGCGGCGCTGTACTGCTGCGCCGCCGAACTCGCGGGCGTGCTGGTCGTCGGCACGTGGACCCTGGTGGAGCCTTCGGCGTTCCCCGACGCGACGGTCTGGTCCGACTACGGCATGGGGTACCTGTTCATCCCCGTACTGCTGCCGCTCTCGGCCATCTACTGGCTGCGCAGGGCGGGCGGCGTCAGGCCGTAGCCGCGTACGCCCCGGCCGCCTTCTCCAGGACGATCATCGGTACGCCGTCCGTGCCCTCCGAGGTGCCCACCGCCGTGTAGCCGACCTTGCGGTAGAGGCGGAGGCTGGTCTCGCTGCGGTGGCCGGTGTGGAGGCGGAACCGCTTGGCGCCGCGCTCCTCGGCGAGGGCGGATTCGGCCGCACGGAGGAGGCGGGCGCCGATGCCGTGGCCCTGGAGGCGGGGGTGGACGCAGAGCTTGCC
This sequence comes from Streptomyces sp. NPDC003635, assembly GCF_053587635.1. NCBI lineage: Bacteria > Bacillati > Actinomycetota > Actinomycetes > Kitasatosporales > Streptomycetaceae > Streptomyces > Streptomyces sp. NPDC003635. The sequence goes on from NZ_JBSFOK010000014.1 coordinate 42,881, forward strand.
GATGGCGGCGGCGCCGTCCTCGGTGACCGAGCCGCGGACCGAGCCGACCACTTCGTCGCCGAGGCGGGCCACGAAGACACAGTCCCCGGCGACCTCCTCACGCACGGAGTCCAGCGTCTGGACGAGCGGGTCGATGCGGTAGTTGCCGTACAGCGCCGCCTCGCTCTGGAAGCACAGGTACTGCAACTTGAAGATCTGCTCCGCGTCCTGCTCGGTCGCCGCAGAGATGGTCACGCTCATGCCCATGTGCGCACGCCTCCCGCTCACCTGATCACCTGTCGTCCCTCACTCCTATCCCCGCGCTCCGCGAGCCGCAACCTCCGGCGCAAGCAATCGCCGCAGACATCCCAGGCATCTGGAACGTTCCGGGCCAAGACTGCCCTGTGAGATACCCAACTCCCCGGCGATCTCCCGGTATGTCAGGTCTTTCGGGGACAACAGCGCCTCGACGAGCCGGGGACAGCGGCCGGGCAGCCGGCGGATCGCGTCGCGCAGGGCGCGATGACGGGCGGCCCGCAGGGCGAGGTGTTCCGGGTCGCGCTCGGACTCGTCCACGGGTTCGGCGTCGTACGGCCGTTCGAGGCGGTGGGTGCGGCGGCTGCGGCGGATCTCGGAGCGGACGGCCGAGCGGAGCCAGCGCTGGGGGTCGGACGGCGGGCCTTGGGCGTCGAGGAGCTCCAGGAGGCGCAACCAGACGGCCTGTTCCAGATCGCCGGGCTCGGTTCCGGAGGCGTGCGCCTCCGCGGAGACCTCGGCGGTGAGCAGCGGGCGCAGCGCGAGCACCTCGAGATCAAAGTCATGCGTCATATGCGGCACGACGCGGCCGCCCGGGCAACGGGTTGCCCGGGCGGCCGCTTTTCACCCCAACCGGGGCGTTTAGGCTCAGCCGTTGACGAAGTCCTCGCGGGCCAGCAGGCCGGTGTCCGGCTGGTCGGTGAAGACACCGTCGATGCCGGTGGCGAAGTACGTCCTGTACGCGCCGAAGACATCGCCGTAGGCGTCCGCGTCCGTGCCCTTGCGGAAGTTCGCGGGCAGGAACGGGTTCTCGTTGCGCAGCGTGTAGGGGTGCAGGAGCAGGCCCACCCTGTGCGCGTCGGCGACCAGGGTGGTCGGCTGGGTGAGGTTGCCGCTCGCGTCCCTCGGGATGATCAGGTCGAGGGTGGGGCCGATGCCCTGGGCGTAGGAGGCGATCTCGCGCAGCCCGGCCGGCTTGATCAGATCGGCGACGGTCCGCGGGTCACCGCTGTCCACGAAGTCGTACGGCCGGGTGCTCGCACCGGACAGCAGCACCACCAGTGGGTTGTCGATGAGCCTGTTCAGGCGCTGGATGCTGGTCGGCTCGAACGACTGCACGATGACCGGCGAGTTCCACTTGTGCCTGCCGTACTTGCGCAGCACCTTGGCGATCCGCTCCTCCAGGCCGAGGCCCAGCTTGCGGAAGTAGGTGGGGTGCTTGAGCTCGGGATAGATCCAGACCTGCTCGCCGCGCTCGCGGGTCTGCTTCTCCTGCCACTGGAGCACCTCTTCGAAGGTGGGGATCTCCCAGCGGCCGTTGTAGAGGGTGTTGTGCGGGCGGTTGGCCGGGATGCGCTCGATCGCGCGGAGCGTCTTGAGCTCGGCGAGCGTGAAGTCCTCGGTGAACCAGCCGGTGGTGGCGACGCCGTCGAGCGTCTTGGTGGTCCTGCGGCCGGCGAACTCGGGGTGGTCCGCGACGTCCGTGGTGCCGCCGATCTCCGGCTCGTGCCGGCAGACGAGATGGCCGTCCTTGGTGGGCACCAGGTCGCCGGCCTCGACGACGTGGGCACCCATGTCCAGGGCGAGCTGGTAGGCGCCGAGGGTGTGCTCGGGGCGGTAGCCGCTGGCCCCGCGGTGGCCGATGATCGTCGGCTTGGGCAGGCTCCTCACCCCGCCGCTCCCGTACCCGGCGCCCGCGGCCCGGGCCGTGCCGGACAGTCCGAGGACCGCGCCGCCCGCGCCGAGCACGGCGGCTCCCAGCAGTGCCCGGCGCCCGGTGCCCCGCTCCCGCTCGTCCGACTCCTGCGTTCCCATGAGCCCTCCCGCCCTCGTCCATCCGGTGCGGGCCGATCGTAGGGGGCCGCGCATGACCGGAGGGAGACCCCGGATCGAACACGCGGGTGACACCTGATGTCCTGTGGGGGCGGAGTTCTGACGCCCCGTCGGCATCGAACGCATGCCTGAGGGTACGCGTAGGGCGGACGCCCCGGAGCGGGCTCGGCGCGACGTCCGTCACACTGTTCCGCGCTGGTTTCCGGGGGGCTGGGACACGGCCCCGCAGGTAAACCCGCGTCAACAGTGCGTAAGACCTCGGTGAACCCGATGTGCGCGACCCCGGGGACCGCGAGTATCGTCCTCACCTGCACAGACTTATAGGAACCCCTTGACACCGGAGGGCACGTTGTCCCGCTTCGCGCTCATCAAGGCAGTGCTCGGACCGATCATGCGCCTGATGTTCCGCCCACGGGTGGAGGGCGCGGAGCACATCCCGGGCGACGGTCCCGTCATCCTCGCGGGCAACCACCTCACGTTCATCGACTCGATCGTGCTGCCGCTGGTCTGCGACCGCCAGGTCTTCTTCATCGGCAAGGACGAGTACGTCACCGGCAAGGGCTTCAAGGGCCGGCTGATGGCCTGGTTCTTCACCGGCGTCGGCATGATCCCGGTGGACCGGGACGGCGCGAGCGGCGGAGTGGCCGCGCTGATGACCGGGCGGCGGATCCTGGAGGAGGGCAAGGTCTTCGGCATCTACCCCGAGGGCACGAGGTCGCCCGACGGGCGGCTGTACCGGGGGCGCACGGGTATCGCCCGGCTGACCCTCATGACCGGTGCGCCGGTCGTACCGTTCGCGATGATCGGCACGGACAAGCTGCAGCCGGGCGGGGCGGGGATTCCGCGGCCCGGCCGCGTGACGGTGCGCTTCGGTGAGGCGATGGAGTTCTCCCGGTACGAGGGGATGGACCGGGACCGGTACGTGTTGCGGGCCGTGACCGACTCCGTGATGGCTGAGGTCATGCGGCTGTCGGGGCAGGAGTACGTGGACATGTACGCCACGAAGGCGAAGGCCGCGTAGGCAGTTTGCCGGGTGCGGGTGTGCGGGGGCTGGTCGCGCAGTTCCCCGCGCCCCTAATGTCCGTTCTCTAGCCGTTGGTTCCTCAGCATGAACCATGCTGCCGCCGATGCCATGAGCAGGACCGTCGCTCCCACCCCCGCCGCCAGCGCCAAGCCGTCCACGAAGGACTGGCGGGCGGCATCCAGCATGGTCTCCGCCGTCGCCGTCGGCATACCGGCCGCCGCCTCCACCGCTCCGCCCAGGGATTCGTGGGCGCCCTCCGGGGTGCCCGCCGGGCCGGTGAAGTCGCGGTAGACGCCTGTCACGATCGAGCCCAGGACCGCGATTCCCAGGGCCGCGCCCAGTTCGTACGCCGTTTCCGACACGGCCGAGGCCGCGCCCGCCTGCTCCGTCGGCACGGAGGACAGGATGACGTCCGCCGTGACCGTGAAGGAGAAGCCGGCGCCGATGCCGACGATCAGCAGGGCGGCGCCGAGGAGCGGGTAGCCGGTCGACTGGTCCAGGACCGTCAGGGCGGCCAGGGACAGGCCCACCGCGGCCAGACCGCCGGAGACCACCGCGCGCACCGAGAAGCGGCGCGCTGCCCGGCCCGCGACCAGACCGGCCGCCACGGCGCCCACCGCGGCGGGGAGTTCGGCCAGACCCGCCTCGAGCGGACCGCGGCCCTGGACGAGCTGCAGGTACTGGGAGAGGAAGAACACCAGGCCCGACAGGCCGAGGATGGTCAGCAGGTCGGCGAGGACCGCGCCGCTGAAGCCGCGGTTGCGGAACAGGCGCATGTCCAGCAGGGGGGCCGGCAGCGTCAGCTGGCGGCGGACGAAGCCGTGCAGAGCGGCGGCGCCCAGCAGGCCGACGGCGAGGGAGTCCCAGGTCACGCCGTGTGCGGCGATCTCCTTGACGGCGTAGACGAGGCCGACCATGCCGATCAGGGAGAGCGTGACGCTCAGCATGTCCCAGGGGCCCGGGTTCGGATTCCTGGACTCCGGCAGCATCTTGACGCCGACCACGACCAGCACCGCCATCACGGGCAGGTTGATGAGGAAGACCGAGCCCCACCAGAAGTGCTCCAGCAGGAAGCCGCCGACGATCGGGCCCACGGCCGTACCGGCGGAGGCTGTCGCGCCCCAGATGCCGACGGCGAGGCTGCGCTCGCGGGGGTCGTGGAAGAGGTTGCGGATCAGGGCGAGCGTGGCCGGCATCAGGGTGGCACCGGCGACGCCGAGCAGCGCTCGGGCCAGGATCATCATCTCGGGGGTGGTCGCGTACGCGTTCAGCACGGATATCGCGCCGAACGCCGTCGCGCCCACGAGCAGGATCTTCTTGCGGCCTATTCGGTCGCCGAGGCTGCCCATGGAGACCAGCAGACCGGCGATGACGAAGGAGTAGACGTCGCCGATCCACAGCAGCTGGGTGCCGGAGGGGTTGAGGTCCTCGCTGATGTAGGGGGTCGCGAGACCGAGGACGGTCGCGTCGACGGCCACCAGCAGCACGGCGAGCACCAGGACGGACAGCGCGAGCCAGCGGCCCGGGCGCTTCACCGCCTCGGTCGGGTTCGCCGGCTGCAGGGTGCTGGTCATGATTCCTCTCTCCGAGTCGCGCCACCGAGCAACAGCTCGGTGATCATGTGCGTGAAGTCGTTGGGGGCCACGCGGCCCGCTTGAATGGCCCAGGCTCCGGAGGCGATCAGTCCGTAGAGCGCCTCGGTGAGCCAGACCGGGGTGAGGTCGATGCGGAACTCTCCGCTCTGCTGTCCTCGGACGAACAGCGCGGCGATGCGGAGGTCGAGGCGCGACCAGGGGTCGTCCCCGCCGGACTCCCACAGCTCGTTCTCGCCGTAGAGGAAGGCCAGCAGCCCGGCGACGGGCTCGATCTCGCGTACGAGCCTGCGTACGGCGTCGCTCGCGGAGCCGTCGTCGAGGCGGGCCCGCTCCAGCGCGGCCTCGCATTCGGCGATGCCGTGCACCTCCAGCGCCCGCACGAGCGCCTCGCGCCCGGCGAAGTGGCGGTGCAGCGTCGCCCTGCTGATCCCGGCCGCCTTGGCGACCTCGTCCATGGTGGACGTGGATTTCCGGGCGAGCAGGGCCGCTGCGCTGCGCAGCACGTGGTCACGATCGACAGCCATGAGACGAGCATAGCCCATGTGAGACATTCGTGTCTCACGATGGGCACATACGTCTCATGGACTACGACTCTCCGTGATCTCTCAGTGCCAGGGCAGCCGGCCGCGCCGCTCCCAGTACTCCCCCGGCTCCTCTACCAGCGTCGCGAGTCGGGCCAGCTGATCCTCGTCCAGGTCCACGGCGGCCGCGTGCAGGTTGGAGGCGAGCTGGACGGCGGTGGCGGCGCCGGAGAGGACGACGCCGGCCCAGGGCTGGCGCAGGACCAGGGCGAGGGCCACCGCGTCGGTGCCGAGGGAGGTCTCGGCGGCCACGGCCTTCAGGGCTTCCGGGGCGTGGGGCCCGGCGAGACGGCCGTTGGCCATGCCCTCCTTGACGATCACCGTGAGCCCCGCGTCATGAGCCTCGGCGAGAGCGGGGGCGGCGGAGGTCTCCAGGGCGTTGTACGTCGACTGGACGGTACGGAAGAGGGGTTCGCCGTCGACGGTGACCGCGAGGGCGGCGCGGATCGCGTCGGCCTGGGCGGGGCCGCTCGTGGAGAAGCCGACGGTGAGGCCGCCGGCCGCGGCCTCGGCGAGCCTCGCGTGGAGGTCCTTGTCGGTGAGGGCGGGGCTGTCCGGGGTCACCGAGTGGATCTGGTAGAGGTCGAGCCGGTCGCCGAGCAGTTGCGCGGTCTCGGCGCGCTGGCGCTCGTACGTCTCGAGGCTGTGGTCCTTGACCTCGTGCGTCTCGGCGTCGGCCGACCAGCCCGCCGTGTAGGTGTAGCCCCACTTGCTGCCGACGACGATGTCCTCGATGTCGGGGCGGGCGTTCAGCCAGTCGGCGAGGAACTCCTCGGAGCGGCCGTAGGACCGGGCGACGTCGAAGTAGCGGACGCCCTGGGCGTAGGCGGCGTCCAGGAGTTCGTGCGTGCGGGCGCGCAGGGCGTCGACGCTGCGGTTCTCTCCGAGGTCCTGGTCCCGGCCCAGGTTGATGTAGCCGGGGCGCCCGACGGCGGCGAGGCCCAGTCCGATGTGGCAGGTGGGCGTGGTGGCGGTCGCGAGGCGGGCGAAGGGCATCGCGGGCTCCGTTCGGTCGACAGACTTGCCACCAACGTAACTCGCGATGCCCGCAGGTCACTTCTTGGCGTTCGCCCACTCGTGCTGTGCCGCCACGTCCGCCTTCACCTCGGCCAGCTGGACGGCGACCGCGCTCGGAGCGGTGCCGCCGCGGCCGTTCCGCGAGGCGAGCGCCCCGGGGACGTTCAGGACCGTGCGCACCTCAGGCGTCAGGTGCTCGGAGATCTTGGCGAACTGCTCGTCCGTCAGCTCGTCCAGTTCCTTGCCCTCCGCCTCCGCCGCCTTCACACAGGCGCCGGCCACCTCGTGGGCCACGCGGAACGGCACGCCCTGCTTGACCAGCCACTCGGCGACGTCGGTGGCCAGGGAGAAGCCGGCCGGGGCCAGTTCCTCCATGCGCTCGCGGTGGACGGTGAGGGTGGCGATCATGCCGGTGAAGGCGGGGAGCAGGACGTCCAGCTGGTCGCAGGAGTCGAACACCGGCTCCTTGTCCTCCTGGAGGTCCCGGTTGTAGGCGAGCGGGAGCGCCTTGAGGGTCGCCATCAGGCCCGTCAGATTGCCGATCAGACGGCCCGACTTGCCCCTGGCCAGCTCCGCGATGTCCGGGTTCTTCTTCTGCGGCATGATCGACGAGCCGGTCGAGAACGCGTCGTGCAGGGTCACGAAGGAGAACTCCTTCGTGTTCCAGATGATGATCTCCTCGGCGATCCGGGAGAGGTTCACGCCGATCATCGCGGTGATGAAGGCGAACTCCGCGACGAAGTCCCGGGAGGCCGTCCCGTCGATGGAGTTGCCGGAGCTGCCGTGCTCGAAGCCGAGGTCCTGCGCCACCGCCTCCGGGTCCAGGCCCAGGGAGGAACCGGCCAGCGCGCCCGAGCCGTACGGCGACACCGCCGTGCGCGCGTCCCACTGGCGCAGCCGCTCCGCGTCCCGGGACAGGGACTGCACGTGTGCCAGGACGTGGTGCGCGAACAGCACCGGCTGGGCGTGCTGGAGGTGGGTGCGGCCGGGCATCGCCACGTCCGGGTGCGCCTCGGCCAGGCCGATCAGGGCGTCCTGGAGGTCGGCGATGAGACCGGCGATGTTGCGGGCCTGGTCCCGCAGGTACATCCGGAAGAGGGTCGCCACCTGGTCGTTCCTGGAGCGTCCCGCGCGCAGCTTGCCGCCGAGGTCGGGGCCGAGACGCTCCAGCAGCCCCCGCTCCAGGGCGGTGTGCACGTCCTCGTCGGCGATCGTGCCGACGAAGGTCCCGGCGGCGACGTCCGCGGCCAGCTGGTCGAGCCCGGCGATCATCCGCGTCAGCTCGTCGTCCGTGAGCAGGCCCGCCTTGTGCAGCACGCGCGCGTGGGCGCGGGAGCCGGCGATGTCGTACGGCGCGAGCCGCCAGTCGAAGTGGACCGACGCGGACAGCCTGGCCAGCGCCTCGGCGGGTCCGTCGGCGAAACGTGCGCCCCAGAGCCGGACGTCTCCGCTGTTGCTGCTCACTTGGTGTGCTCCTCAGAGGATCTGGATGGGCACCGCCTCCCCGTGGCGTGAACGGGGAGGCGGTTGTCTGGGTGGCCCCGGTTACGCGAGGGCGCGCCGGGCCGCGATCTTCGACGACAGACTGTAGATGTCGGTGAAGCCCTTCGCGGCGGCCTGGTCGAAGGTGTCGCCGGTGTCGTAGGTGGCGAGGCCGACGTCGTACGGCGACCACTCCGCGCGCCGGCCGGTCACCCCGGCGCGGCCGCAGTACGGAGTCATCCGGCTGTCGCCGGTGACGTGCCGGCTCACCTCGTCGACGAAGCCGTCCAGGGCACGCTTGAGCGGGGAGAACCCTGGGCCGTCGCAGCCGGGTTCGCCCCGGGGCTGTTCGATCTGCCGCTCGTACCGGGCGAGTTCGCGCTCGCCGCAGTCCTCCCCTGCGGACTCGTCCCCGGCGATCACCTCGGCGCCGGTCTCCTGCGCGATCCAGCCGAAGGCGACGGAGGTGTGCGGGCCGCCCGAGGGGGCGAGTACGACGCGCTCGGTCACGGCTTGCTCCTCTCCTCCGCCGCGAGTGATATGCATGAGTATGCAGAAGTCTGCATGAATCGTCAATCTGAGTTCGCCTTGAACGCGGGAAACCGCTTTCCCGTATCTCTCGCCAGACGCAGGCGCCGCGTTCGTTCACAGCAAGCACACCGCGAACACCCAGACCCGAGTGAGGCTTCCGCATGTCCAGGGCTCTTCCGAAGTACAACAAGCGTCGTGTCGCGCTGATCGGCGGCGCCGCCGCGCTGGCACTGTCCGGGGCGGTGATCGTCAACTCCGCGCTCGCCGGGGAGACGCCCAGGAGCACCGACGCCCGCACACTGGCCGGTCCCGGCACGATCGGCTGCCCCGACGTGGCCTCGCGGCTCCCCGCGATCCCGGCGACGGCCCAGGCCGAGGTCGACCGGAACCTCGCGCTGCTGCAGACCCAGATCGAGGAGGCGAACAAGCGCCTGGTGGCGACCGTGGGACAGGGCGGACCGAACTTCGTCCAGAACGCCATCCTGGGCCCGCTGGAGGACAAGCGGATCGCGACGGTGAACCGGATCGCCACGGCCATCGGACGTACGGCGGAACGGCCGCAGGGGCTGGAGGCGCTGGCGACCTGCACGCTGAACGCGGACGGCGCGGCCGACGCCGGGGCCGGGGCGGAGGAGGGGGCCGGGGAGGAGGTGGAGGCGACGCCTAGCGAGGCGGCACCGGAGGAGGAGGGCGGCACGGGCAACACCGGTGTCGGCACCATCAGCTGCCCCGACGTCGCCTCCCGGCTCCCCGCGATCCCGGCCACCGCCCAGGCCGAGGTCGACCGGAACCTCACCCTCCTCCAGACCCAGATCGACGAGGCGAACAAGCGCCTGGTGGCGACCGTCGGACAGGGCGGACCGAACTTCGTCCAGAACGCCATCCTCGGCCCGCTCGCGAGCAAGCGCACCGCCGCCATCGACCGCATCGCCATCTCCATCGGCCGTACCGCGGAGAAGCCCCAGGGCCTCGGCGCCCTGGCCGCCTGCACGCTCGACAAGTGACGTGACAGGCAGCCGTGGCCGCCCCGTTGCACGCCGGCCGGGGTGGCCACGGCCGTGAACAAGGCGCGTGGAGTCCGGCATCGCATATTCGTTAGACAGGCAAACTAACTTCCCGCATAATCATGAACCATGGGAAAGACGTATGAGCGCATAGACGGCCGCCTCCGCACCTTCATCGAGGAACAGCCCCTCTTCTTCACCGCGACGGCACCGCTGTCCGGTGACGGCACGATCAACCTCTCCCCCAAAGGCCTCAAGGGCTCCTTCGCGGTCCTCGACGAACTGACCGTGGCGTACCTGGACTTCGCCGGATCCAACGCCGAGACCATCGCGCATCTGCGGGAGAACGGCCGGATCACCCTGATGTGGACCGCCTTCCAGGGCCCCCCGAACATCGTCCGGGTGCACGGCCGCGGTGAGCCGGTCTTCCGGGACGACCCGCGCTTCCCGGAACTGCTCACGCACTTCCCCGACATCGACCCCACCCCGCACGGGCTGCGCGCGATCATCGTCGTGCGGGCCGAACTCGTCCGGGACACCTGCGGGTACGCGGTGCCCTTCATGTCGTACGACGAGGACCGCGACCTGCACCAGAAGCGGTTCGCGCGCGAGGACGACCAGTCGCTCAACGCCTACTTCGCCAAGAAGGAGCACATCGCGAGCAGCCTGGATGGCCTACCCGGGCTGCCGCTGCCGCTGCCGCCGTCTACGGTCTGAGCCATGCGCCCCGGTGTCGTCGCCCTCGTCTCCGCCTCCCTCCTCGTGCTCGGCACCGCGCCCGCCGGTGAGCCGCCGCTGCCCGCGCGGATGGCGGACACCGGCGGCGGCACCCAGCTCATCACCGCCGTCGCCGCGCGCACCGGCGCCACCTCCGGCACGGTGACCTGGTGGGACCTGCGTGACGGCCGCTGGCTGAGGGCCGGTTCCGCCGCGGCCCGCTTCGGGGCGAACGGCCTCGTCGAGGGCTCCGCCCGCCGCCAGGGCACCAGCACCACGCCGACCGGGCTCTACGGTCTGCCGTACGCCTTCGGCATCGAGGCGGCGCCGCGCGGGACGACGTACAAGTACCGTCCGGTCCGCCAGGACTCGTGGTGGTGCCAGGACAACGACTCGCGCTCCTACAACCGCTGGACCGAGCCGCGTGCGGCGGACTGCCGGGCCGCCGAGTCCGAGCACCTGATCTCCTACGGCACCCAGTACGCCCTCGCCCTGGTCATCGGCTTCAACTACGCGAAGCCGGTGCGCGGCCGGGGCGCCGGGATCTTCCTGCACGTGAACGGGCGAGGCGCGACGGCCGGTTGTGTGTCGGTGCCCGCGGCGGACATGCGGCGGATCCTGCGGTGGGCCGAACCAGCCCGAAAGCCGCACATCGCCATCGGCACGACGAGCGGCGGAACAGCCGTCACGCGGTACTGAACACTCCGGCCGCCCCACACGTACCTCTGGGCCGAGGGACCACGCCACCCCCCTTGTCCGTTCCCGGAGGAACCGTGACCACCACGCTCGCCGGCGGCCGTGCCGCCCGCCGCCAGACGATGCGCCGCATCCGTCCGCGCCGCTCCCCGGCCGTCCCGCTGGTGATCGCCCTGTGGGCCGGCGCGGCGGCGGTGCTGTGGCTGTGGTGGGACAACACGCCGTCCCTCGCGGACAACACCGCCAAGATCCTCGCCGCGGGCCGGATCACCGGTCTGCTCGCCGGCTATCTGATGGCGCTGGTCGTACTCCAGATGGCCCGGGTGCCCGCGCTGGAGCGGCGGGTGGGTTCCGACCGGGTGGCGCGCTGGCACGCGATGAGCGGCCGGTACACGATCTGCCTGGTCATCGCGCACGTGTTCCTGATCATGTGGGCGTACGCGCTCCAGGCGGGCAAGACGCTCGGCGACATCGTCCAGCAGACGATCGACTCGATCAACACCCTGCCGGACATGGGCAAGGCGGCCATCGGCACCGGCCTGTTGTTCCTGATCGCGTTCCTGTCGATCGGGGGCGTGCGCCGCCGGATCCCGTACGACACCTGGTACCACGTGCACCTGCTGACGTACGCGGCGGTGTACCTGACGTTCTGGCACCAGATCACCACCGGCAACGAGTTCGCGGTCGAGCCCTCCGCGAAGACCTTCTGGTACGGCCTGTACGGCGTGGTCACCGCGCTGGTGGTCTGGTACCGGATCCTCACCCCGATCCGGCTGAACCTCAAGCACCGGATGTACGTCGAGGCGGTCATCGAGGAGACGCCGGGCGTGGTCTCGGTGCTGATCGGCGGGCGCAAGCTGCACCGGATGGGCGCGGAGGCGGGGCAGTTCTTCCGGTGGCGGTTCCTGGCGCCGGGGATGCGGTTCAGCTCCCACCCCTACTCGCTGTCGGCGGCGCCCCGCCCCGACATGCTGCGGATCACCGTCAAGGCGATCGGCGACCACAGCGAACGGCTCCGCGAGTTGGAGCCCGGGACCAAGGTCTGGGCGGAGGGCCCGTACGGCGCGCTCACCGCGCAGCGGCGCAGCCGCGGCAAGGTGCTGCTGGTCGCGGGCGGAGTCGGGATCACCCCGATGCGGGCGCTGTTCGAGACGCTGCCGGGCGCCTCCGGTGACATCACCCTGCTGTACCGGGCCAACAGCACCCAGGATCTGGCCCTGTGGGACGAGCTGGCCGCCATCGCCGACGAGCGGGGCGCGCGGCTGATGTACGCGGTCAACAGCCCCGACGGGGAGCGGCCGGACATCTCGGCGGAGCGGCTTCAGCAGAAGCTGCCGGACATCGACAAGCACGACGTCTTCCTGTGCGGGCCGCCCGGTTTCGCGCAGTCCGTGTACGAAGCACTGCGCGGCGCGGGAGTGCCCGCCCGCCGCATCCATCACGAGTCGTTCGAGATGTGAGCGACGGGACTTCAGGAGCTGTAGGAGCGATGAGGAAGACTCACCCCATCCGGCGTGTCGTGCTGGCGGGCGCCGCCACCGTGTCCGGGATCGTGCTGCTGCTGTCGCTGAAGCCGGCGTCGGACCCCGGGGCCGCGCAGGCGGCGGGCGCCGCGCCGCAACAGACGGCGGCGGCGCAGGAGTCGGCGCAGGGCGGCAACTCCGGGGAGGCCGGGGCGGTCACCGGGGACGCCGTGCAGACGCAGTACGGCCCCGTGCAGGTACGGCTGACCGTCAGCGGCGGGAAGATCACCAACGTGCAGGCCGTGCAGGCGCCGAGCGGCGGTCGCAGTACCCAGGTCACCGAGATGGCGGTGCCCCGGCTGAATCAGGCGGCGCTCGCGACGAAGAGCGCGGAGATCGACGCGGTGTCGGGGGCGACGTACACGAGCAGCGGCTACAAGCAGTCCCTGCAGTCCGCCCTGGACAAGATGGAGAAGCCGGAGGGCGGGGCGGGAGCCGAGGCGGGTGCCGGTTCCGGATCCGGTACCGGTTCCGGGGGTTCGGCTGAGGCCGCCCCTCGTACGGTCACCGGTGAGGCCGTGGACACGCAGTACGGGCCCGTGCAGGTGCGGATCACCGTCCAGGGCGGGAAGATCACGGCGGCGGAGGCCGTGCAGGCGCCGAGCGGTGGTCAGAGCACGCAGATCAACGGCACCGCGGTGCCGAAGCTGAACGCGGCGGCCGTGGCGGCGGGGAGCGCGGACATCGACGCGGTGTCGGGGGCGACGTACACGAGCACCGGCTACAAGCAGTCGCTGCAGTCCGCCCTGGACCAGGCCGGTGGCTGAGCCGGTGACCGAGCCGGCGCAGGCTCCCGCCGCGGTGCGTCATGTGGAGGAGGTCATGGGGACCGTCTTCTCCTTCGACGTCCGCGGCGGGGATCCGGGAGCGGTGCGGGCCGCGCTGTCCGAGGCGGTGGCGGGGCTGCACCGGGCGGACGAGGTGTTCAGCACGTACCGGGACGACAGCGAGATCTCGCGGTTGGGGCGGGGGGAGCTGACGGTCGAGGAGTGCTGCGCCGAGGTGTCCGAGGTGCTGGCGCTGGGCGAGGAGGCGGCCCGGGTCAGCGACGGCTGGTTCAGTACGTCGTACGCGGGGCGGCTCGATCCGACCGGGATCGTCAAGGGGTGGGCGGTCGAGCGGGCGGCGCGATGCCTGGTGGCGGCGGGAGCGAGCGGGGTGAGCGTCAACGGCGGCGGGGACGTGCAGCTGTGGGGGGTGCCGGGGCCTGAACGGCCTTGGCGAATCGGGGTGTCGGACCCTCTTCGCCCCGGTGGTCTGGCGGCGGTGATCTCGGCGGCGGGCGCTTCGGAACTGGCGGTGGCGACGTCCGGGACGGCTGAGCGCGGCACCCACATCGTGGACCCCCGGACCGGCAGGCCGGCGGTGACGGACCTGGTGGCGGTGACGGTGGTGGCCCCCACGGTGACGTGGGCCGACTGCTGGGCGACGGCGGCGTTCGCGATGGGTTCGCGCGACGGCTTGCGCTGGCTGGAGGCGCTCCCGGGGGTGGAGGCCCTGCTGATCACGGCGGGGGACGAAGTGCGCTGCACGGGCGGCCTGGCGGCACGGCTGGGCTGAGCCGGGGGGTCCGCTCACCCGCGCCGGCTGGGCTGCGCCGGGGGGATCGCTCACCCGCGCCGGCTGGGCTGCGCCGGGGGTTCGCTCACCCGCGCCGGACTGGCGATCGGCCTGCTGAACCTGGGGGTCCGCTCACCCGCGCCGACTGGGCTGCGCCGGGGGGATCGCTCACCCGCGCCGGACTGGCGATCGGCCTGCTGAACCTGGGGGTCCGCTCACCCGCGCCGACTGGGCTGCGCCGGGGGGATCGCTCACCCGC
>NZ_JBSFOK010000014.1:57034-175646 GCF_053587635.1 Streptomyces sp. NPDC003635
GCGCCGGACTGGCGATCGGCCTGCTGAACCTAGGGGTCCGCTCACCCGCGCCGGACTGGCGCCTTCCCCGGAGGGCCCCGTGTCGCCCCCGGCACGACTGCCTGCGGCGGCGGGTCGAGCGCGGGCGGCGACGGTTCTCGCCGAGGGGCGCGGGGAACTGCGCGAACAGCCCCCGCGCCCGCAGACGGCGCATGACGTTCACGACCCCGTCAATGGCCGTTCTGAGCAAGCCGCAGCAGGTGTTCCGCCAGCGCCTGACCCCCCGTCGGCTCCCTGCTGATCAGCAGCAGCGTGTCGTCGCCCGCGATCGTGCCCAGGATGTCGTGCAGCTCCGCCTGGTCGATCGCCGATGCCAGGAACTGCGCCGCCCCCGGAGGGGTCCGCAGGACCACCAGGTTCGCCGAGGCCTCCGCGGAGATCAGCAGCTCCTGGGACAGGCGCCGCATCCGCTCCTCCTTCGCCGACCCGCCCAGCGGCGCACGCGGGGTGCGGAAACCGCCCTCGCTCGGCACCGCGTAGATCAAGTCACCGTCGGTGTTGCGGATCTTCACCGCGTTCAGCTCGTCCAGATCCCGGGACAGCGTCGCCTGCGTCACCGTCAGCCCGTCGTCCGCCAGCAGTTTCGCCAGCTGACTCTGCGACCGCACCGGTTGCCGGTTGAGGATGTCCACGATCCGGCGGTGACGGGCGGTCCTGGTCTGCGGCACGGCGGGCCCGGCGCCTCCCGCGTGCTCGTGGTCCTGCGCCTGACTCATCGTCGTCTCATTCTCCGGGTCATCCGTCCTCCCCTTGGGACTGGTCCAGGCTGTGCTGTTCCAGGACGCCGGGCAGCGCCCGGAGGAAGGCGTCCACCTCGTCGTCGCCGAGATTCAGCGGCGGCATCAGCCGTACGACATCGGGGGCGGGCGCGTTCACCAGGAAGCCGGCGTCCTGAGCCGCCTGCTGCACCCGAGGTGCGAGCGGCTCGGTGAGCACGATACCCAGCAGGAGCCCCGCACCCCGGACATGGGAGACCAGCGCATGGCCGAGTGACTCGATCCCGTCCCGCAACTTCTCGCTCTGCCGCTTGACGTTCTCCAGCAGTCCCTCGTTCGCGATGGTGTCCAGCACCGCGAGTCCGGCCGCGCACGCGACGGGGTTGCCGCCGAACGTCGTGCCGTGGTGCCCCGGCTGCAGCAGCTCGGCCGCCCGTCCGAAGGCGACCGTCGCGCCGAGCGGCAGTCCGCCGCCGAGGCCCTTGGCGAGGGTGACGACATCGGGCAGCACACCGTCGTGGGCCTGGTACTCGAACCAGTGCCCCGTCCGCCCGATCCCGGTCTGCACCTCGTCGAGCACGAGCAGCGATCCGGTCGCCGCGGTGATCGCCCGGGCCGCCTTCAGATAGCCGGGCGGCGGCACGACCACGCCGTTCTCGCCCTGGATCGGCTCGATCACGACCATCGCCGTGTCCTCGGTGACCGCCGCCGCGAGCGCCTGCGCGTCGCCGTAGGGCACATGCGTGACCTCGCCCGGCAGCGGCAGGAACGGCGTCTGCTTGGCGGGCTGCCCGGTCAGTGCCAGCGCGCCCATCGTGCGGCCGTGGAAGCCGCCCTGGGTGGCGACGACGTGGCCCCGCCCGGTCAGCCGGCCGATCTTGAAGGCGCCCTCGTTGGCCTCGGCCCCGGAGTTGCAGAAGTAGACCTTGCCGTCGCGGCCGAAGTGCTGCAGGAGCCGTTCGGCGAGGGCGACCGGGGGTTCGGCGATGAAGAGGTTGGAGACATGGCCGAGCGAGGCGATCTGCCGGCTCACGGCCTCGACGACCGCCGGGTGGGCGTGGCCGAGCGCGTTGACCGCGATCCCGCCGACGAAGTCGAGGTACTGCGTCCCGTCGGCGTCCCAGAGCTTGGCGCCCTCACCCCTGACGAGAGCCAGCCGGGGAGTGCCGTAGTTGTTCATGAGCGCGTCCTGCCACCGGACGGTCAGCTCCTGATTGCTCATGACTCCCCCTGATCGAATCCGTCGGGCACGACCATCGTGCCGATGCCCGAGTCCGTGAAGATCTCCAGCAGGATCGAGTGCTGAACCCGGCCGTCGATGACGCGGGCGGTGTGCACGCCGTTGCGGACGGCGTGCAGACAGCCCTCCATCTTCGGCACCATCCCGGAGGACAACTCCGGCAGCAGCTTCTCCAGTTGGGCGGCGGTGAGGCGGCTGATCACCTCGTCGGAGTGGGGCCAGTCCTCGTAGAGGCCCTCGACGTCGGTGAGGACCATGAGCGTCTCGGCGCCCAGCGCGGCAGCGAGTGCCGCAGCCGCCGTATCAGCATTGACGTTGTAGACATGTCCGTCGTCCTGGCTGCGGGCGATCGACGAGACGACCGGGATGCGGCCGTCGGCGAGCAGGGCCTCGATCGCGCCCGTGTCGATCGCGGTGATCTCGCCCACCCGCCCGATGTCGACCAACTCGCCGTCGATCTCGGGCTGGTGCTTGGTGGCGGTGATGGTGTGCGCGTCCTCGCCGGTGAGTCCGACGGCCAGCGGTCCGTGTTCGTTGAGCAGGTTGACCAGCTCCCGCTGCACCTGCCCGGCGAGCACCATGCGTACGACGTCCATGGCGTCCTCGGTGGTGACCCGCAGGCCCGCCTTGAACTCGCTGACGATGCCGTGCTTGTCGAGGGCGGCGCTGATCTGCGGGCCGCCACCGTGCACGACGACCGGCTTGAGCCCGGCGTGGTGCAGGAAGACGACGTCCTGGGCGAAGGCGGCCTTCAGATCCTCGTCGATCATGGCGTTGCCGCCGAACTTGATGACGACGGTCTTGCCGTTGTGCCGGACCAGCCAGGGCAGCGCCTCGATGAGGATCTGCGCCTTGGGCAGCGCGGTGTGCTTACGCGTCGTGTTGGTCATGAGGAGTAGGCGCTGTTCTCGTGGACGTAGTCGGCGGTGAGGTCGTTGGTCCAGATCGTGGCGGTCTCGGACCCGGCGGCGAGGTCGGCGACGACGTGCACCTCGCGGTAGCGCATGTCGACCTTGTCGCGGTCCTCGCCGACGCCGCCGTTCTTGCAGACCCAGACGCCGTTGATGGCGACGTTCAGCTGGTCGGGCTCGAAGGCCGCCCTGGTGGTGCCGATGGCGGAGAGCACCCGGCCCCAGTTGGGGTCCTCGCCGTGGATGGCGCACTTGAGGAGGTTGTTGCGGGCGATGGAGCGCCCCACCTCGACGGCGTCGTCCTCGGAGGCCGCGTTGATCACCTCGACCTTGATGTCCTTGCTGGCGCCCTCGGCGTCCCGGATCAGCTGCTGACCGAGGTCGTCACAGACGGCCCGTACGGCCTCGGCGAACTCGGCGCGGTCCGGGGTGACTTCGGAAGCGCCGGAGGCCAGCAGGAGCACCGTGTCGTTGGTGGACATGCAACCGTCGGAGTCGACGCGGTCGAAGGTCGTCCGTGTGGCGGCCCGCAGGGCCTGGTCCAGGGCGTCGCTCGGCAGGTCCGCGTCGGTGGTGAGGACGACGAGCATCGTGGCGAGGCCCGGCGCGAGCATGCCCGCGCCCTTGGCCATGCCGCCGACGGTCCAGCCGTCCTTGGTGACGACGGACGTCTTGTGCACGGTGTCGGTGGTCTTGATGGCGATGGCGGCCTTCTCGCCGCCGTGCTCGGAGAGCTGGGCGGCGGCCGACTCGACGCCGGGCAGCAGCTTGTCCATGGGGAGCAGGACGCCGATGAGGCCGGTCGAGCAGACGGCGACCTCGCCCGCCCCGATGTTCAGCGCCTCGGCCACCTTCTCGGCCGTGGCATGCGTGTCCTGGAAGCCCTTCGGTCCCGTACAGGCGTTGGCACCACCGGAGTTGAGGACGACGGCGGTCAGCTCGCCGCTCTTGAGGACCTGCTCGGACCAGAGCACCGGCGCGGCCTTCACACGGTTGGAGGTGAAGACGCCCGCGGCGGCGCGGCGCGGCCCGGCGTTGACCACGAGGGCCAGGTCAGGGTTGCCGTTCTCCTTGATCCCGGCGGCGATGCCCGCCGCCGTGAATCCCTTGGCTGCCGTCACGCTCACGGCGCAACTCCGATCGTGGTCAGCCCGGTGCTCTCGTCGAGCCCGAGGGCGATGTTCATGCTCTGGACGGCACCGCCCGCGGTGCCCTTGGTCAGGTTGTCGATGGCGCTGATCGCGATGATGCGTCCGGCCGCCTCGTCGTACGCGACCTGCACCTGAACGGCGTTGGAACCGTAGACGGACGACGTCGCCGGCCACTGGCCCTCGGGGAGCAGATGGACGAAGGGCTCGTCGGCGAACGCCTTGTCGTAGGCGGCGCGGACGGACTCGGCGGTGACTCCGTCACGGGCCTTCGCGCTGCACGTGGCGAGGATGCCGCGGGGCATCGGCGCGAGGGTCGGGGTGAAGGAGACGCTCACCCGCTCACCCGCCGCCGCGCTGAGGTTCTGGCTCATCTCGGGCGTGTGCCGGTGGCCGCCGCCGACGCCGTACGGCGTCATGGAGCCCATGACCTCGCTGCCGAGGAGGTGCGGCTTGGGTGCCTTGCCCGCGCCGGAGGTGCCGGAGGCGGCGACGATCACGGCGTCGGGCTCGGCGAGTCCGGCCGCGTAGGCCGGGAAGAGGGCGAGGGAGACGGCGGTCGGGTAGCAACCGGGCACCGCGACGCGCTTGGACCCCTCCAGCGCGGCGCGGGCACCCGGCAGTTCGGGCAGGCCGTACGGCCAGGTGCCGGCGTGCGGGGAGCCGTAGAACCTCTCCCAGTCGGCCGGGTCCTTCAGCCGGAAGTCGGCGCCCATGTCGACGACGAGGACGTCCGGGCCGAGCTGCTCGGCGACGGCGGCGGACTGGCCGTGGGGCAGCGCGAGGAAGACCACGTCGTGACCGGCGAGCACCTCGGCGGTCGTGGGCTCCAGGACGCGGTCGGCCAGCGGCAGCAGATGCGGCTGCAGCGCGCCGAGCCGCTGACCCGCGTTGGAGTTGCCGGTCAGGGCGCCGATCTCGACCTGCGGGTGTGCCAGGAGCAGACGCAGCAGTTCCCCGCCCGCGTATCCGCTCGCTCCGGCCACCGCCGCACGTACCGCCATGGAAACCTCCTCCGTGATGGCATGACTATACGTTTCCATGCACGTTTATGCAATCACGTATACGCTCGGGGCCCGGGGGACTCAGAGCCGTTCGGCCAAGACGAAGATCCGCCCCTGCACGGCGGGCAAACCCAGCTCGGCGCCGGTGTGAACACGGCGGCAACGCAGTCCCGCGCGCTTGAGCGCCGCGATCACCTCGCCGACGGGGTGCACGGTGAGGGTGACGGTCGCCTCCTCGCACCGGCCGGCTCGGCTGATCCGGAGGCGGGCCCGGCCCGTGCCGGTCGCGAGGTCGAAGTCGGAGTCCGTACGGCAGACGGCCTCGGCCCTGCGGTCCAGGAAGGAGCCGTGCCAGGTCCGGGCGGCGGACTCGACGGTGTTGAGGTCGAAGAAGAGCACCCCGCCGGGTTCCAGGGCACGGGCCAGCTCGGCCAGCGCCCGGTCCAGGTGACCGCCGGCTCGGGGCAGGTGGTCGAGGCTGTTGTACGTCGCCACGGCGGCACCGAAGGCCCCGGTCCGAGCCCCGCAGCGCCGCACGTCGGCGACCCAGAGCCGGGCCGAGGGGGCGTTGCGGCGGGCGTACGCCAGCATGGCCGGGGACAGGTCGAAACCGGCGATGCGGTGGCCCCACTCGGCGAGCAGCGCGGTGACGTGGCCGGTGCCGCAGCAGGCGTCGAGCACCGGGCGGCCGCGGGGAAGGTACCCCCGCAAGAACTCCCGCAGCGGCCGGACCACGGCCTCGGCGTACTCGGGGCCCCAGTGGCGGTCGTAGAACCAGGCCAGGGAGTCGAACTCGCTCATCGCGTCCCCTCGCCCCACCGCAACCCGCTCCCAGCACCGCCCCGCCGCACAGGCACCCCCTCGTCGCACTCCCCCGCCCCACCGGAACCGCTCAGCACCGCCCCGCCGTACAGGCACCGCTCATCGCACTGCCCCGCCGCACAGGCACCCCGCACCCCCTCATCGCACTCCCCCGCTCCACCGGAACCCGCTCCCAGCACCACCCCGCCGCACCGGCACCCCCTCATCGCACCCCCACGCCCCACCGGGAACCCGCTCCCAGCACCACCCCGCCGCACCGGCACCCCCTCATCGCACCGCCTCCGGGGGTCCCGCGAGGCGCATGCCTGTCTCCGCGCCCCGGCTGGACGGGTTCCCGGCGACGCGGTAGCCCGCGACGAGGTCCGCGTGGCGCCAGTTGCTGCCTCGCACCACCCGCCAGAGCGTGACCGGCGTGTCCGGGTCCTCGCGGCCGTCGTGGGCGTCGTAGGGGAAGGCGTAGCCGCTCCAGGGAGGGTCGCTGAAGAGGGGGCCGTAGAGGCTGCTCGTCCTGTCGTTGGTGTTGCCGCACAGGTCGAGCGCGCCGCAGGCAGCCGCGCTCCGCGGGAACATGCCGACCGGGGAGCTGCGGCGAAGGCGCAGGTCGAGGGTGTTGGCGTGGCCGGGCAGGGTGTGATCGGGACAGGGGCGCTCCCGGCCCTCGGGGCCGCGCGCGGCCGCCTCCCACTCGGCCTCGGTGGGCAGCCGGTAGGCGACGCCGGTCTGCGCGGCCAACCACAGTGTGTAGGCGGTGGCCTCGTAGAAGGAGAGACCGACCACGGGCTGGTTGGAGCCGTTCAGGCGCGGGTCGTCCCAGTGCTCGGGGGCCCGCAGGATCACGTCCGGGTAGCGCAGGGCGGCGAGTCGGGCGCGTCCCCCGGAGTCGGCGCGGCGGTACTCGAGGAGTTCGTCCCGCTCGGCCGGCGAGAGCATGCCGAGGCGTTGCCCGTCGAGGAGATCCTCCTCGGTCAGCATGCGGCCCAGGATCTCCAGGTGGGCGCGGTGACCGTGCCGGGTGTCGCGGCCGCGCAGCCAGCGGCGGGCCGCCCGGGTCGGCCACCAGCGGGGGTCGTCGTAGCCCCCGGAGTCGAGGAAGCGGGCGTACTCGGCGTTGGTCACGGCATGGCGGCCCAGCGCGAAGGGCGCCACCTCGACGGTCGCGACCGGGCTGGACTCCTCCTCGCCGAGCCAGCCGATCTCGTACCGCCCGCCCGGCACCGGCACCATCGCCGGCTCGATGTACGGGCCCAGCGGGCCCTGGCGCAGCGGCAGCCGGGGGTCACCGATCCGCCCGAGGAGGAGGCCCGCCGTGAGGCGCAGGCGCGGCTCGGCGTCGGAGGTCATGGTGGCGAGCAGCCGTCGGCGGAGCGCGTCCCGGAGGGGTTCGCCCGCCCGCACGCCGGGTTCCAGGACGCAGCGGGCCGCCGTGAGCAGGTCCGCGTCCATGATCCGGGCGAGGAGCTCGTCCTGCCCTTCGCTCATGACCGTCGCCAGCACGACCGGTTCGCTCCACGGATCGGCCGGGAGCGGGCCGAGCGGTTCCCAGGGCGCGGCCTCCGTCGCGGCGCCCGGGTCCGCGGCCCTGCCGCCGCCCAGCACGCCGGGCACGTCTCCGTGCCGGACGAGCGCGCGGGCGACGAAGTAGTCCTGGAGAGCGGGGTGGGTGAAGGCGAGGTGGCCGGTGTCCAGGTTCTCGTCGAGGATGCCCAGGTCGAAGCCGAGCCGGACGAGCTGGTGCGCCCGCGGACCGAGCAGCCGGTGGGCCTCGGCCCGGTCCACCTCGACCGCGGGCGCGCCGGCCGTGTTCCGCTGCATGGCGAGGGCGAGATCCTCGTAGGCGGGAAACAGGCGGCTGGGCGGTTCGTACGGCCCCGGCCGGGCCAGACGGCGGCGCTCCACGTCCGTGACCAGGCTGCCGAGCAGCCGCTCGCGGTTCCTGCGCCGGTACTCGCGGCGCACCGCGGCCCGCAGCATGCCGCCGAACAGCTGGGTCCGGTCGGACACCATCCCCTCGCCGTCGCGCAGGAGTTCGGCCAGCAGGCCCAGGGTGTACGGCGTCCCGACCAGGCCGACCGCCTGCCGCAGCCACGGCTCGGTCAGGCCGAGTCCGGGCACTGCCTCTCCGAGGGCCCTGACGACGTCCTCGGGAGCGGGCGGATGCAGGATCAGATGGTCGGTGCGGTGGTCCTCGCCGCCCAGGCCCAGGTCGTAGTCGAGGGTGCGGCAGGAGGCGACGACCCGGTTGCCCGGGCCGGCGCCGACGATCTCCTCGACCGCGTCCCGCCAGCGCAGCAGCGACTCGTCGCGACGGACGGCCGCCGAGCCGGCCAGTTCGTTCAGCCCGTCGAGGAGGACCAGCGTGTTGCCCTGGGCGAGCAGTTCGGTGAGCGGAGGCAGCGCGGGGTGGCCTCTGTGCAGCTCCGCGTCGAGCCAGGCGAGCGGGGGCTCGGCGGACCGGTGGCTCTTGAGCGGGCCGCGGACGGCCACCGCGCTGTCGTGCCGGCGCAGGGCGCGCAGCCCGTATTCGGCGAGCGCGTGGCGCAGCAGGGTCGTCTTGCCGCTGCCGGGCGGGCCGAGCAGGACGAAGGCGTCGGCGGGATCGTCGTCGAGTACGTCGATCAGGCTGTGGAAGGTCCGCGCCGGGGCGGCGCCGAGCCGGGCGCCGTACTCGCTCTCCGAGGTGACGGTCATCCGGGGCAGGGCGGGGTCGAAGCGCGCGGCCCGGTTCACGCGCCACTCGGCGTAGCCGTACGCCTGGTAGCCGGGGATCGTGGCGGCATGCTGGTGGGCGAGGGAGTTGAGTTGTCCGGGCGAGAGGCCGGACTCGCCGGAGGCGGCCAGCGCGCGGACCGCCTCGGTGAGCACCGGTGACTCGCCGGGGTGGACCCCCAGGAAGGGCCGGTCGCCCCAGCGCCAGTAGTCACGCAGCACGAAGAGGTCGAGGGCGAACTGGAACGGCCGGTCGGACACGTCCAGTTGGGACCGTCCGGTCAGCAGCGCGGCCTCGAAGGACAGCAGGCCGTCCCGGCGCTCCCGCGTCTCCGGCCGTCCGGGAGCCTCCCGCTCGGTCATCCGGACGGCACCGGTGCACTCGACGACGAGGTAGCGACCGGCGTCGGCACCCCCCAGTTCCGAGACGAGGGCGGACCTCTGGTGGTCGCGCCAGTACCCCCGGAGATTGAGTTCGGTCCGCGCCTCCAGGGAGGTCAGGCTGATCCGGTACCGCAGCGAGACCGCCACCAGCGCGTGGCCGTCCAGGACGATCAGGACCGGCACCAGGCCGTAGCCCAGGCAACAGCCCGCGAAGAGCAGGGAGATGTCGAGGCAGGACGCCCGGCGCTCGCCGTGCAGGATCGCCTCCGCGGAGCGCACGCCGTGTTCGGCGTCCGAGATCCGGTACGGCTTGGGCGACCAGCTCACGCCGTGCCCGGCCAGCTTCTCGTACACCGCGCGCACCAGCCGCGGGATCTCGTCCACCGACCCGGAGTCGGGCCCGGTGCCCAGGTCGCCGAGGAGGTGGCGGGCGTCGGCGCTGACCAGCGTGGCGAGCGCGGTGTCCGACGCCCGGTTCCAGACGAGGTCCCGCATGGCACCGCCTAGAGAGGCTTGCCGTCGGTGAGCACCGCGAAGCAGTCCTGGACCGGCTCCGGCACCGGCGCGCCCGAGTCGGCGCTGAGGCGTACGTCGTACAGACCCGGTGGGAGGAGGCGCTCGCCCTCGTAACCGTCCCCTCGGGCCGGGGTCAGTTCCACCTCGTACGTGGCACCGTCGTCCCCTGTCAGCGACGCGCGCAGCCGGGAGGGCGGCCGGGTACCGCCCACCGCGCGGGCCCGCAGCCGGACCGGCGCGGTGCCGGGGTAGGCGTCGTCCAGGTCGCCGCTGATCGCCGCCGGCACCGGCGCGGGTGGCGGGGCTTCGGGGCCCAGGACGTCCTTCAGACCAGGCAGTTGGAGGTGGCGCAGCAGTTCCAGCAGCTGTCCGGTCAGGACGCGCGGCAGTTGCAGGGCGCTGTGCGCCTCCGCGACGAACCGGCACCGGTGCTCCGGCAGGTGCGCGGGGATGGCGGAGACCCGGGGTACCGTGCCGTCGCCGTCGGCCAGTTCGGCGGGGATCCGGGGTCCCGGTGGATCGGTGGAGCAGAGCACCGACGTGCCGTCGAGCCGGGCGGACTGGAGGGTCGTGCGCTGTCGGGTGCCGACGACGGGCACGATCACCTGGTGGGCGTCGAAGGACGCCTGGAGTTCGCGGTGGAACTCCAGCCCGTCCGCCACGAGTTCGGGGTCGAGCCCCGGCAGCGGGCTCGTCTCCGCGAGCCGGGCGTGGCCCGCGCCGGAGTCCAGCACCGGGTACACCGGCAGGAGTTGGTGGACCGAGGGCAGTCGCCGGGTCAGGGCGCTCACCCCGGGCAGTAGCCGGAAGCCGTTGGCCAGCGCGTCCAGGGCGCGCGGCGAACCGCGGTGCGGGGTGCCGAGGGTGATCAGGGCCCGGCAGTCCCGCCAGCCGTGGAGCACGTCGAGGTAGTACCGGGCGATGAGCCCACCCATGCTGTGGGCCACGATGACGACCTGGGCCTCCTCGGCCCCGGTGCGCTCCTTGAACGCGCGCAGGTGGGCGTCGATCTCCTTGGCGAGCCGGTGGGCGTGCACGCGGTTGTCGAGCCGCCAGTCGTAAGGGAACGTCAGCAGTCCGCCGCCCGGCCCCTCGTGCACCGTGAAGTGCCGGCGCACCCAGGCCTCGGTCTGGGAGTAGCCCTTGATCCGCATCAGGCCGGGCAGCACGGCCACGTCGGGAAACAGCCTTGACGCGGTGACCGGTGGCCCTTCCGGGTCGGGCGTCAACGGGTGTCCGGCGGCCTCCGGATCGCGCAGCGCGCCCAGGGACCTGAGCACCGGCAGCCCCGGCGCCCACAACGGCCCCGAGGGTCCCTCCAGCACGCTGCCCAGGAGGCCCGGCAGCAGAACGATCGGATGCCTCACCGGACAGCGCATGTTTCCCCCCACGGCTCCGCAATCGGCAGGATCAGATTAGCCCTTGGAATGTTCCGGGCGCCATATTCCGGAGAGGGCTTGTGGGGCGGAATTTCCGGCGATACCGTCGTCTGGCAATAGGGGGACGGACTTCATGGACCTTTACGAGAGCAAAATCGAGGAAACTCTGCACTCCTGGGACCGGCGTGGATTCAGTGTCGTGAGAGGGCTCTTCTCGGAGGAGGAGACGGCCGTCCTGCGGCAGGCGCTGGAGCGGGAGATCTCCCAGGAGCGCGCGCCCGCGCCGGAGGGCACGACCGTGTGGTCGGGCAGCCCCGTCTTCTACACGGAGGCGACGGGACCGAGCGCGGGCGTGCGCACGCTGACCTATGTGGCGCGCTGTCATGACGCGATGCCGCACGCGCCGCTGGTGCGCAGGTTCACCGACTTCCGCGGCCGGGTCGCCGGGAGCCTGCCGGGGGGAGCGGCTCAGCGGGGGTCGCGGGAGCGGCTGTGCACCTCGCTGATCAGCATCCCGCGCGGGCGCCGCATCGACTGGCACACGGACACGGGGCCGGGCGCGCCGCCCGTCATCGCCGTACTGCACCTGTCGCGGCGCGGGGTCGACTTCGAGGGCGGCGCGTTCCTGATCCGCACGCCCACCGAGCAGACCGTGAGCGCGCTCCCGGGGGACGTCGTCGTCTTCCCCTGGGACGCCTGGCACGCGGTCACGGAAGTCACCCGGGGAGAGCGCATGGTGCTGTCGTCCGGGTGGTTGAAGAAGCAGGACACCCAGTAGTGGAGAGGAGGTACGGAGAGATGAACGAGCCGCTTCAGGAGCAGCCCTTCGTGGTGCTGCTGGCAGGTTCGCCGACGGTCCGGCTGCCCGAGGGCGTCCAGTCCCGGTACGCCGGCACCGAGGTCGACGTGGCGGAGCTGACGGACGCCGCGCTCGTCGACGGCGCGTCGGGCCTCACCTTCGAGGGCCCGACCTTCTGAGCCGGGGACGAGCCCGGCACCACGCCCGGGGCTCCGGCGTGCGACTCGACGGGGGTGCGCACGCCGGAGTCCCGGAGAAGTGAGGGGGCATGGCCCGCATTCTGATCCTGAGCCGCCAGGACCACGCCGAGGCGCGGGCGGTCCTGCGGCATCTCCCCGAGGACCGGGTGGTCTTCGTCGACGACGACGGCCTGCGCCGCGGACTCCGCCTGACCTGGGACCTCACCGACCCCGGCGACCCCTGGCTGACCTGGGGCGAGACCCGCTTCGCGGTGCGCGACGTGAGCGGGGTGCTGTACCGGCCGGGGATGCGCCGGACACCGGACGGCCGGATCGTCGAGACGCTCCTGCGACCGCCCGAGGCGCTCGGCGCCCGCTACGCCGACTTCGGGCGGGCCGAGGCGGAGGCCCCGCTGCTGGGCTCCCTGCTCGGCGGCTCCGCCCGCTGGGTCAACTCCCCCGTCGCCGAGGCCGCCGCCGACCACAAGATGCGCCAGCTCGCGCTCGCCCACACGGCCGGACTCACCGTGCCGCCCACCCTGGTGAGCAGCGACCCGCGGGAGCTGGCCGAGTTCTGGGAGCGGCAGGACGGGCAGGTGATCGTGAAGGCCGTCGCGGCCCGCCCCGCGCTCACCCTCGGCACCCCGCTGCCCACCCGCCGGGTGCGGCGCGCCGATCTGACGGCCCTGCGCGCCGGCGCGCCCCTGCCCACGCTGTTCCAGCGGCTGGTCCCGGCCCGCCTCGACCTGCGCGTCACGATGGTCGGCCCCCGGACGTTCGCCACCGCCGTCCACAGCCAGGAGGGCACGAGCCCGCTCGACTGGCGGCTCGACCAGACGGTCCGCTTCACGCCGTACGATCTCCCGCCCGAGATCCTGACCGCGCTGCACCGCCTGCGCGAGCGCCTGGACCTGGTCTACGGCGCCGCCGATCTGCGCCTGACGCCCGAGGACGAGTACGTCTTCCTGGAGATCAACCCGCAGGGCTCGTTCCTCTTCGTCGAGCAGCTGACCGGGGCGCCGGTCTCCCGGGCCCTGGCCGAGGCGCTGACGGCGGCCTAGTGCCGCGTCAGGCAACGTTCGCCCCGTCGGGCGTTGCCTGACGCGGCACTAGGGCGCTTCTGATGGCTCTTGGACGGTGGCTCGGAGCCAGATGACAATTGCTGCCTCGGCCAGGGTGCCGTTGAAGATGTAGTCGCGTTTGTCGTAGCGCGTGGCGACAGCGCGGAACTGTTTCCACTTGCTCACGCACCGCTCGACGGCACTGCGGCGGCGGTACTGCGCCTTGTCGAAGGCCGGTGGACGTCCACCCAGGCGGCCCTTGCGCCGGCGCCTGTCGCGCTGGTCATCGGGCTGGGCAATGGTTGCCTTGATGCCCCGTCGGCGCAGGTAGGCGCGGTTGTCGCGGCTGGAGTATGCCTTGTCGCCGCGGACTCGATCCGGACGACAGCGAGGACGGCCCGGCCCGCGTCGGCGGATCCGTAAGCCCTCCAGCACTGCGACGAACATAGGGCTGTCGCCCCGTTGACCCGGCGAGGTCTGCCAGGTCAGCGGGCGGGCACGGTCGTCGGACACCAGATGGACTTTGCTGGTCAGGCCTCCCCGCGAGCGTCCCAGCGTCTCCCGCCCATCGGCCTCCACACGTGCACCGCCCCCTTTTGCGGGAAGTCGCGCGGTGGCCGGTGACGGGCTCCGGCCGCGTGCTGATGCGCCCGGCAGGAGGTGGAGTCGATGTTCACCGCCCATTCCCGGGAACGCTGCCGGGCCTCCTTCTCAAGGGCCTTGGCCAGGTGACCGTCGGGGGCGGCAGCATCGGCCTCGATCTGCAGCTCTGTCAGGATCTGCTGCCAGGTTCCGTCCGCCGACCAGCGGCGATGCCGCTCGTAGACGGTCTGCCACGGCCCATACCGCTCGGGCAGATCAGGCCAGGGCACACCGGTACGGGCACGGAACAACACCCCGTTGACCACTGTGCGGTGATCGGCCCATTGCCCGCCGGGCCTGCCGTTGGCGGGCAGTAATGGCTCGATCCTCTGCCACTGCGCGTCCGTCAGTTCATGTCGCCGCACCATAAGACGCCCCTGCCCAGACAGGACACTGATCCACCCACCCGAGCAAGAGCCATCAGAAGCGCCCTAGCCGTCGAGGTCGGGCGGCCAGGCCAGCCGGGCTCCGCCGTGGCGTGCCGCCACTCGGCGCAGGAACCAGGCCCTGCGCAGGCCGGTCAGCGTCGCGCGGGCCATGACGGAGGCGTCGTAGGACATGAAGAAATACGGCCCCCACAGCACATAGCCGTAGTGAGTGAAGTCATTTGCCTTACGGAACTTACTCGCGTCGACTTCCGCCGTCAGAATCCGCAGACAACGCCTCTGTTCTCGGAGTGAGAGGTCGGCGAATTTCAGCTCGCCGGGCGGGCGTGGAGAAACTCCGTTCACCCGCTGAATAGACGGAGCAACGGGGTTCGGGGAACAGGCTTCCCCTTTCTCGGCCGACCGGTCCGCCGGCAGCCCCCGCCGTACCCGGCTCGCCGGCCCGCCTCGTCCGTTCCTGAACCCCATTGCCCGCCCCCGTACATCCTCTCGGCGCGGTCCGTGCGCCTTTCCAGCCAGGTTCCTCCGATCCGGCACAGGCCGGGAGCGATGAGGTGTTGCCAGGGCATATTTGGCAACAGCCGACGAACGCGACGGGGCTGGGGGGCACCATGAGCGGGGTGGAGGAGGACGCGCAGGCGTTCGGCCGGGCGTTGCGGCGGCGCCGGGTGGACGCGGGGCTCTCCCTGGCCGACCTGGCGGGCCTGGTCCACTGCAGCCGCGGCTTTCTCAGCCGCATCGAGAACGGCCACCGCCGGGTCTCCCGCGAGCTGGCCGAGCTCTGCGACACCGTGCTGGACGCCCACGGCGAACTGGCGGACCTGGTCACGGATCCGGAGCCGGACCCCGCCCGCAAGCCCGGGGACGCGGCCCGCAGGCGGCCTCCGGCGACCACTCCGAAGCGCCGCCGCACCGGTGGAGGCACGGAGTTCGAACGGCTCGTGGAGCGCGGCGACCGCCGCTATCTGGCGGGCCGCATGGAGGAGGCCGACGAGCACTACCGGGAGGCGTACCGGCTGGCCGAGGGCGATCCCGAGGCCCGCGCGACGGCCACGGTCCGGCTGGCGCGGCGCTGGTCGGATCCGGGCCGCGTCGACCACGAACTGCTGCATCTGCTGCGCAGCGGTCTCGCCGCGCTGGCGGGCGCCGAGGGACCGGCCGCCGTCGGACTGCGCCTCCAGCTCAACGCCCACCTCGCCAAGAAGCTGTCCATGGGCATCAGCGAGGACACCGCGTGGCCGCCCGCGGGACCGGGCCGCGCCGCCGAGCTCGCCCGCCAGACGCTGGACGGCCTCGCCGCCACCGGCCTCGACGACGACACCCGCTGCGAGGTGCTGACCGAGTGCCGCTGGGGCCTCTACGACTTCCTGCCCGCCACCGACTCCCTGGCGCTGTCCTTACGGCTGCTGGACTGCGCGATGCGCGGCGGCTCGCCGTACTTCCGCGGCGAGGCCCTGATCGCCCTGGCCATCGACCAGTTACGGGTCGGCCGGGTACACGGCGCCGCCGGCACCCGCGCCCAGCACGCCCGGCACGCGGCCCGCACCCGCTCCACCCTGGCCGGCTGGCAGCAGTGCACGCTCGGCACCCTGTTCGACCTCTGGTACGGCCGTTTCGACTCGGCGAGCGACTGGATCTTCGGAGAGTCCCGGACCGTCGTGGCCGGTCTGGAGGCCGACCTCTCGGTTCCGGCGGACACGCTGTCCCAGACCCGGCTGGGGCAGGCGTACTGGCTGCTGCGCGAGCGCGGCCGGATGGCGGAGCTGTTCAGCTCGGAGCTGGCCCAGGGGGTGGAGCGGCACGGCTACTTCCCCGTCTGGCGGGCGGGGCTGGCGTTCGCGCTGTGCGAGGTGGGCGAGCACGGGGAGGCCGCGGACCGCCTGCTGGCGCTGGCCCGGGAGAGCGACGGGTTCGCCCGTGTGCCGCCGGACGGCTGGGCCGTGCCCGCGCTGTTCCTGCTCGCCGAGGTGTGCGCGGCGCTGGACATCCGGGGCGGTCAGGAGGCGACGCTCGCCGAGGTGGTGCCCGCGCTGCGTCGGCGTCTTGCCCGGGTGCCGCAGGGGATCGCGCTCGCGGGCTGGCCGGTGGTGCTGCTGGGCCCGACGGACCGGGCGGTGGGCCTGCTGGACCTGGTGGCGGGTGACGCGGTCGCCGCCCTCGGCCGCTTCCGCCAGGCGGAGCGGCTGGTCGTCGGATCCTCTCCGCCGCACACGGCAAGGGCCCGCGCCGAACAGGCGCGGGCCCTGCTGCGGCTGCCGCCCGGCCGTCGCGACACGGACCCGGTCGCCCTGCTCCGGGCGGCCCTGAAGACCGCTGAGTCGCACGGCATGGACTCCCTGGCGGAGCAGTGCCGGGCCCTGCTCGCGGGGCAGGGCCCGGACTGACGGACGACTATTTCGGCGGGATCCTCAGGAACGTCACCGAGTTGGCCGGGAAGGTGTACGTGAACTTCGCCGCGACCCCCGAGAGGGTGGACGTCACCGGCGTGATCGGTGTGTTCGTCTCGGAGTTCACCGAGTCCGGCTCCCCCGCCAGCGTGGTCACCCGGGCCCGGGAGGCGACCTTCGCGCCGCCGAGGTCGATGGCCGTACGGGCGTCCGCGGACTGGGCGTTGACGACCTTGACGATCAGGTCACCGGTCCGGGCGTCCTTGGTGACGACCTGGCGGAACGGCTCGGCGGGCTTGTCGTCGGTGAAGCTGCCCCACTCCTGGCCGTCGAGGTACAGAGTGACCTGGCGGCCGCGCACCTTGATGTCGATGTCGTAGGCGCGGCCGGTCTCGATCGAACCGGCCTTGGAGATCAGCGTCGACTTGCCGCCGTCCACGGCCTGTTCGACCGCGGAGGAGGTGTTGTTCCAGCCGCCCAGGTTCCACCAGTAGTAGTTGCCGGTGTCCTTGACGCCGAAGGCGACGAGGAAGCCCTCCCTGCCGGACTTCTTGGTGGCCTTCACGTGCAGGTCGTAGTCCCGCCAGGTCGGGTCGCCCGCGGTGACCAGGGTGTTCTCCGCGGCGGCGTCGCCCTGGACGTAGGCACTGTCCTGGACGCTCCAGCTGCCGGTGCCGTGGTGCGTCCACTGCGAGGCGTCGCCGGAGAAGTCGTCGTTCAGGAGCGCCGTCCCGTCGGCCGCGGTCACCTTCACATCGTCGTACGCCGCACTGGTCGCCCAGGTCGACAGGCCGACGGCGCCGGTGATCGGGCCGCTGACGGCCGGGGTGCCGGTCGCGGTGGAGGGGACGACACGGTCGCCGACGTTGTTCATGAACAGCTTCTGGACCTCGTAGTTGGCGGAGTTCCAGGAGGCGTGGTTGTTGAACCAGATCATGTCGGGCCGCCACTGCACGTAGTCCTCGTTCGCGAGCAGTGGGGCGTACGAGGCGAGCTTGACGACGTCGGCGTTGCGCTCCAGGCCGGTCATGAACGCGGCCTCGGCGAGGGCGTTCTTGAGGGCGTTGCCCTGGGAGGCGTACTCGCCGAGGAAGACCTTGGGGCCGTTGCGGTCGTAGCTGTCGTAGCGGTCGTTGTTCTGCAGGAACCACTGCGGACTGTTGTAGTAGTGCTCGTCGACCAGGTCGACGTCGGCCTCGCGGTTCATCCTCCACAGGCTGTCGAAGGTCGAACCGGTGTCGTCCGGGCCGGAGTTGGAGACCACGGTGATGTCCGGGTACGCGGCCTCGACCGCGGCGCGGAACTTCTGGAAGTTGGCGAAGAACTCGCCCGGCAGGTTCTCCTCGTTGCCGACACCGAGGTGGGTCAGGCCGAAGGGCTTCGGGTGGCCCATCCGGGCGCGCTTCTTGCCCCAGGTGCTGGTCGCCGGGCCGTTGGCGAACTCGATGAGATCGAGGGTGTCCTGGATGTGCCGCTGGAGCAGCGCCTCGTCGTCGGTGGCCCGGTTCTGGCCGCAGCCGGTGACCAGCGCGGGGACGACGGGCAGCGGCATGGCGCCGATGTCCTCGGCGAAGCGGAAGTACTCGTAGTAGCCGAGGCCGTAACTCTGGTTGTAGCCCCAGAAGTTGGCGTTGGTGGCGCGCTCCTCGACCGGGCCGATGGTGTCCTTCCACTGGTAGGAGCGCTTGCGCTCCCAGTCGGAGGACTCGCTGTAGTCCTGCATGGAGCCGGTGTTGACCAGACAACCGCCGGGGAAGCGGACGAACGCCGGGTTGAGGGCGGCGATCTTCTCGGCGAGGTCCTTGCGCAGGCCGTTGGCCTGGCCCTTGTAGGTGTCGCGCGGGAAGAGGGAGACCATGTCGAGCGCCGCGGCGCCGGAGGAGGCGACGGCGAGGCGGCCGTGGGAGCTGGTGCGGTTCGCGGTGAAGGTGGCCGTGTACTTCCTCCAGCCACCGGAGACGGAGACCTGCCGGGCGGTCGCGAGGGTGCCCGCCGCGTCCTTCAGGCCGACGGTGAGGGTGCTGCCGGTCTCGGCGCGGGCCCACACCGAGAAGTCGTACCGCCTCCCCTGCTCGACGCGGACGCCGGTGTTGTAGCCCGCGTTGGTGACGGCCGAACCGGCCCCCAGGGACAGGTAGTTGCGGTTGCGTTCGTTCAGCCGCCCAAAGTCGTCGCGGACCTCGGCGGTCCCGGAGACCGCCCAGGAGGTGAGCGGGGTGTACGAGCCGTTGTCGGCGGTGGAGTACTCGAAGGACCGGTTCTGGACGAGCTCGGCGTACAGACCGCCGTCGGCGGCCCGGTTGATGTCCTCGAAGAAGACGCCGTACAGGGTGTCGTCGATCTTCGCGCCCTGGGCGGTCGGGTCGACGGTGATCGCGTAGTCGGTGACGTCCTCGGCGTGCGCGGGTACCGGGGCCAGGCCGGCGGACGCCACCAGGAAGGCGGTGGCGCCGAGACCGAGTCTCCAGCGGGTGCGGGTGCGTGACATGGATGCTCCGCGGCTCGATGTGGCTTCACTGTTCGAAATGTCGGACATTGACCAGTAGCTCGAACGGCAAGATAGGGAGGGGGCAGGAGCGCGTCAATGGGTCGCGCCGGAACGGACGGGACGGAGTCGCGGGCACCATGGGCGAGTTCTGGCCAGTGCGGGACGCGCTGGAATATCTGCGGGGCTCATGGCGGGTGCGCCGCTCCGTCCGGGACCACGCGAGCGGTGAGCGCGGCGAGTTCAGCGGTACGACGGTTTTCGGCCCGCTGGACGGCGGCGGGTTGCTGCACGAGGAGTCCGGCACGTTCGTCTGGCAGGGCGTGGCCCGGCCCGCCGAGCGGACGCTGCGCTTCCTGCCCGGGAGCGGCCCCGGCACCGCCGACGTCCGCTTCGCCGACGGCCGCCCCTTCCACGATCTGGACCTCACCACGGGTCGGCACATCGCCGACCACCCCTGCGCGGCCGATCTCTACCGGGGCGAGTTCACCGTCCTCGACGCCGATCACTGGCGGACGGTCTGGCGGGTGCGCGGACCCGCGAAGGACCTCGTCCTCACCACCGACTACGCCCGCGAACCGACTGTCGGTGCCGCGCCCTAGAGTGCCCGGCATGACCAAGTGGACCAGGGATTCCTACGACCACCACGAGGTGAACGTCGTCTTCGCGCGCGGCACTTCACCCGACGCGCTGGCCTCGGGGCTGCGCGGCCTGAACCGGGAGCCGCTCGACCAGGGCGAGGGGAACGGCTGGAGCTGGGCGGTGCACGACATGCTCAACGCGCAGACCGAGGACTTCGACCCCGTGGACTACCGGCGCGTGTGCCCCGCCGGCGGCGAGCTGGTCGTGCTGGTCACGGAGCCGTGCAGCGCCAAGGGGTTCCCGCCGGACTTCTCGTACTACCGGGACGGCAGGCTGGTCGTGCACTTCAGCTTCGAGGACCTCGGCCAGCGCGTGGGCGACAACCCCGATCACCTCTCCCCCGAGCTGCTGGCGGCGAGGCTCATCGGCCCCGACGCGGACTGCCCGCACGAGGAGGACGAGGCCCACGCCTGCTGGGAGCACGCGAGTGAGGACCGGACACGCCTCATGCGGACGCTGTCCGACTTCTTCGCGCTGCCCTCGCCGCCGCTGAGCGCGGAGATGACGGCACGATGACCCGGCTGCCCCCGAACACCTTCGCCACCTTCTGCAAGGGCCTGGACCAGCCCACCCTGTCCGACGTCTTCACCCGGGCCGGGCTGCCCGCCGCCGCCGAGGGCACCGCGTCCGGCTGGGCCTGGCTGACCCACCGAGGCGTCCCGGGAGGGGAGGTGTGGACGCTGGCGCGGGACCTCACCGGCTACCGGTACGCCGACCTGGCGGGCGAACCGGACCGGGTGGAGACGGTGTTCCTCGCCTCCACCCCCGCCTGCGCCTGCCCGCATGGGCAGAACTACATGGTTCCGCACTGCCCCGAGCACCCGTTCCAGGTCAGCCACAGCCGGGGCGGCTTCGAGCAGCTGTATCTCAACGTGGGCGGCCGCCGGGAGTCCCGACGCGGCGGCGGCCTGGCCGATCATCTGCTGCCCCAGCTGCTGGCCGCGGGCATCGTCGGCCGGGACACCGCGCGCTACGACGCCGACCCGGACTTCAACGCGGACGGCGCGCACACCCGCCGGATCGTCGCGCGGCACTACGGGCTGCCCGCGGAGCTACGTCCGTGAGGCCTCGGCCGACGCGCCGTCGAACCGCAGGTTCCAGCGGCCCGCCCGACCGATGACGGTCGTCGTGGACAGCGGGCGGACGTCGAGGTTCCAGTAGGTCGCGGGCGGCGCCTTCAGGGCGTACACCAGAGCGGCGCGGATCACCGAGGGCTCGGCGACGGCGACGATCCTGCCGCCGTCGCCCACGGGCCGGGTGTCGAGCCAGCCCCCGACCCGG
This sequence comes from Streptomyces sp. NPDC003635, assembly GCF_053587635.1. Lineage (NCBI taxonomy): Bacteria > Bacillati > Actinomycetota > Actinomycetes > Kitasatosporales > Streptomycetaceae > Streptomyces > Streptomyces sp. NPDC003635. The sequence continues at coordinate 77,762 of NZ_JBSFOK010000014.1, forward strand.
CCGATGAAGGCGAGCAGGGACTCACCGCCGTGCGGGGTGCCGCGCGGGTCCGCGAGCCAGGCGTCGACCGCATCCGGCTCGCGGGCCATCGCCTCGCCCAGCGTCAGCCCACCCCAGCGGCCCATGTCGCAGTCGCGCAGGGCGAGTTGCACCAGCGGCGCGTAGCCGAGGGCGTCGCCGGTGGCGCGGCAGCGCGGGGTGGGCGAGCAGTAGCGCAGCTCGGCGACCGACAGCGGGACCAGATCATGGGCGACGCGCTGCACCTCGTCCCAGCCGGCCTGGTCCAGCGGGCGGTCGTCCTGGAACCGCTCGGTGAGCAGCGAGGAGCTGCGCGCGGCGGCGACGAACGTGACCCGAAGTGACATGCCGCGATGGTGATTCGCGAAAGTGCGCAGGTCAAGAGGTGTTGTCTCGGAGTTACCGAGGGTGGGCGAATCCTTACCTCGTGGTCAGGACGACCCGGACAACTCAACTTTTTCCGCCGCCGAGGGCACCCACTTCGGCGCAGGCCGCCCGCAGCCGCCGTACGCCTTCGGCGATCTCCCCCGTCCCGGCGACCGCGGCGAAGCTCAGGCGCAGATGGGCGGCCGGGGGTTCGGCGCTGAAGTACGGGCGGCCGGGCGTGATCGCGACGCCCGCGCGCAGGGCGGCCGCGGTCAGCGCCGCCTCGTCGGTCCCGTCGGGCAGGCGGGGCCAGAGGTGGTAGCCGCCGGAGGGGATGTGCGGCAGGGCCAGTGCGGGCAGCTCGCTCAGGAGGGCCGTCGTCATCGCGTCCCGGCGGATCCTCAGCTCACTGGAGATCGTGCGCAGATGGCGGGGCCAGGCGGGCGATCCGACCAGCTCCAGGGCCGCCTCCTGCAGCGGCCGGGGCACGAAGAAGGTGTCGACGACCTGGATCGCGCGCAGCCGCTCCAGCACCGGTCCCCGCGCGGCCAGGGCGCTGACCCGGAAGCTCGGCGAGGTCGCCTTGGTCAGGGAGCCGACGTGCACGACGACGCCGTCGGGATCGTCGGCGGCCAACGGCCGCGGCAACGGCCCCGCGTCCTCGTGCACCAGCCGTCGTACGAAGTCGTCCTCCACGACGAAGGCGCCGGCCTCGTGGGCGATGCGCAGCACCTCGGCGCGCCGCGCGGGGGCGAGCACGGCGCCGGTGGGGTTCTGGAAGAGCGGCTGGCAGACGAAGACCCGGGCGCCGGTGGCCCGGAACGCGTCGGCGAGGAGCCCGGGGCGCACCCCGTCGGGGTCGACCGGCACCGGCACGGGACGCAGGCCCGCCGCCCGGGCGATGGCCAGCATGCCCGGGTAGGTGGGCGACTCGACCAGGACCGGGGCGCCGGGTGGCGCGAGCGCGCGCAGGGCGGTGGTGAGCGCCGACTGGCCGCCGGAGGTGACCAGCACCTCGGCCGCCGTGACCGCGCCGCCGATGCTGCGGGCGAACCACTCGCGCAGCTCCGGCAGCCCCTCCATGGGCGGTCGGCCCCAGGCCCCGGGGCGGCGCCCGGCCCGGGAGAGCGCCGCCGCCATCGCCCGTTCCGGCTGGAGGGAGGGGTGCAGATAGCCGCCGTTGAACTCGATCACGCCCGGCGGGGGCGCGGCGAGCGAGACCAGGACCCCGGAGGCGTCCACCGAGCGCGGCACCGGTTCCGCGGCCCTGTCCGCGCTGAGCGAGACCTCCTGCCAGGAGGTGTCCCCGGCGGGCGCGGCCTCGGCCCGCGGCCGGGCCCGGAAGGCTCCGGCGCCGGGCCGGGTCACCACCAGTCCCTCGGCCGCCAGCTGGGCGAGGGCCCGCGAAACGGTCACCGGGCTCACCCGGAACCGCTCGACCAGAGCCCGACTCGACGGGAGCTTTCCACCGAACGAGTAGCGGTCCAGCTCCCGCCGTAGCTGATCCGCCAGTTCACCCACGCTGCTACGCTCTTGCATGACAGCACAGAGTAGCGCTACCGCAGAGAACCGGATAGCGGTCAACACCCCGGCCCGGACCCCGGCCGCGGCCGGCACCCTCCTCGCCGCGCTCGGCGTGACCGCCTTCTCCCTCACCTTCCCCGCCACCGCCTGGGGCCTGGAGGGCTTCGGCCCCTGGTCGCTGGTGGCCGTGCGCAGTGTCCTCGCCGCGCTGCTCGCCGGTGGCTGTCTGCTGGCACTGCGCGTACCGCTGCCGGACCGCGCGCACTGGGCCGGGCTCGCGGTCGTGGCGGCCGGAGTGGTGATCGGCTTCCCGCTGCTGACCACCCTCGCGCTCCAGACGTCCACGACCGCGCACGCGGCCGTCGTGGTGGGCCTCCTCCCGCTGACCACCGCCCTGTTCTCCGCCCTGCGGATGGGCACCCGGCCCTCGCCCACCTTCTGGGCCGCGGCCCTGGCGGGCGCCGCCGCGGTGGTCGCCTTCACGGTGCAGCAGAGCGGCGGCGCCCTCACGACCGCCGATCTGTATCTCTTCGCGGCCCTGCTGGTGTGCGCGGCCGGCTACACCGAGGGCGGCCGGCTGGCCCGGGTGATGCCGGGCTGGCAGGTCATCGGCTGGGCGCTGGTGCTGTGCCTCCCGCTGTCCGTGCCCGCCGCCGTGTTCGCGCTCACCCAGGAGCCCCTCGCCCTCACCGCGCACAGCGTGACCGGGGTGCTGTGGGTGGCCGCCGGATCGCAGTTCCTCGGCCTCGTCGTCTGGTACCGGGGCATGGCCGCCATCGGCATCCCCAAGGCCAGCCAGTTGCAGTTGGCCCAGCCGCTGCTCACACTGGTGTGGTCGGTGCTGCTGCTGGGCGAGCATCTGACGGTGGCCGCTCCCCTGACGGCCGCGGCGGTGCTCGTGTGCATCGCCGTCACCCAACGGGCACGCGGTTGAGTGGGCCGTACGACCCACTTCCCAGCGCCGCCCCGGGCCGTAGACTCAGGGCCACGGACCGCTGCTCCCGCTTTCGCTGAGGAGGCCTCCAGATGCGTGCAACCGTGGGCGACCAGCTTGTTCAGCACGGCAGGGTGGTCGGACAGCACGACAAGGTCGGCGAGATCGTCGAAGTACTGGGCGACAAGGGAAACCCGCCCTACCGCGTCCGCTTCGACGACGGGCACGAGGGCATCTGCTCCCCGGGCCCGGACACCGAGATCAAGCACAGGAACACCCACCCCATGTAGGCCCGCGCGGGGGCGACGCCGATCAGCGGTAGTGGTCGGCGACCACCCGCGCCATGGCCCCGACGGGATCCGCCGCCACCTCCCGGGCGGAGAAGAACACATGGCCGCGCGCCTCCGGGTGCTCAGCGGCCAGACTCAGATGGCGGGACAGCTCGGCCGGGTTCTGCCACGCGGCGGCCTGCGCCGGGTCGCCCGCCCGGTACAGCGCCTCGCCCAGGTAGAGCTGTGTCGCGGTGCCCCGGACCGTCCGCGCCCACCAGGGCAGGAGTACGGCGTAGTCGGCGGCGGAGTGGCCGACATGCCAGTACAGCTGGGGGCAGATGTAGTCGACCCAGTTCTTTCTGACCCACTTCCGGGTGTCCGCGTAGAGATCGTCGTACGCCTGGAGCGCCCCGGTGTCGGAGCCGCGCGAGTCGGTGCCGGCGTTGCGCCACACCCCGAAAGGACTGATCCCGAACCGGGTGCCCGGGCGGACCTTCCCGATCCCGGCCTTCATCTCCGACACCAGGCGGTCGGTGTTGTCGCGCCGCCAGGCCGCCCGGCTCGCGAAGCCGCCGCCGTAACGGTCGTAGGCGGCGTCGTCGTCGAAGGTCTGGCCCGCCGCCGGATAGGGGTAGAAGTAGTCGTCGAAGTGCACGGCGTCCAGCGCGTACTTGCCCACCGCGTCCAGCATCGCCTTCTGCACGAAGGCGCGGACCTCGGGCAGGCCCGGGTTGTAGTAGAGCCTCCCGCCGAAGCGCACCACCCAGTCGGGACGGCGCCGGGCCGGGTGCGAGGCGGCGAGCCTGGCCGGGTCCGGGTGGTCGGCGATCCGGTACGGGTTGAACCAGGCGTGCAGCTCCAGGCCCCGCGCGTGCGCCTCCCGGACCGCCGTGCCGAGCGGGTCCCAGCCCGGCGCCCTGCCCTGGGTGCCGGTCAGCACCTCCGACCAGGGCTCGTACGGCGAGGGCCACAGCGCGTCGGCAGCGGGCCGCACCTGGAAGATCACCGTGTTCAGCCGGCGCCGTACCGCCATGTCGAGGTGCGCGATCAGCTCGGCGCGCTGCGCAGCCGCGGTCAGCCCCGGCCTGGACGGCCAGTCCCGGTTCATCACCGTCGCCAGCCACATGCCCCGCATCTCGCCGGGCGGCTTCCGCCGTCTCGGCGCGGCGGACGCCCCCGACCCCGCCGAGAGGGTCGCCCACGCCGCCACGGCGAAGGCCCGACGTGTGACCTGCCCCATCCTCTGCACCCCCAGTGACCCTTCGGATCCGCACCGTCACGGACCGTCTCCGCGCCCCAGGATGCCCGACCCCGGCGATCGATCATCGATACTTGGGGGTAACGTGCACGAACGGAGCAGGCACCGGGACCCGGGATCCTGCCCCCAGCCGAAGTTCAGCGAAAGGGACGATGTGACGTACCCCGCGGGAGATATTGCACGCGTCGGAGTGGTGGGCTGCGGCCAGATGGGAGCGGGCATCGCCGAGGTGTGCGCGCGGGCCGGCCTGGACGTGAAGGTCGCCGAGACCACCGGCGAGGCCCTGGAGATCGGCCGTACCCGGCTGTTCAACTCCCTGACCAAGGCCGCCGAACGCGGCAAGATCACCGACGAGGAGCTGGCGGCGACGCAGGCGCGGCTGAGCTTCACCACCGACCTCGGCGAGTTCGCCGACCGCGATCTGGTGATCGAGGCCGTCGTGGAGAACGAGCAGGTCAAGACGGAGATCTTCCAGGTGCTGGACCAGGTCGTGACCCGGCCGGACGCGATCCTCGCCTCCAACACCTCCTCCATCCCGCTGGTGAAGCTCGCGGTCGCCACCTCGCGCCCCGACCAGGTCATCGGCATCCACTTCTTCAACCCGGCCCCGGTGCAGCAGCTCGTGGAGCTGATCCCGGCGCTCACCACCTCCGAGGGCACGCTCAGCCGCGCCCAGGCCTTCGCCGAGAAGCTGCTCGGCAAGCACGCCATCCGGGCCCAGGACCGCTCGGGCTTCGTGGTGAACGCGCTGCTGATCCCCTACCTGCTCTCCGCGATCCGGATGTTCGAGTCGGGCATCGCCAGCCGCGAGGACATCGACAACGGCATGGAGCTCGGCTGCGCCCACCCGATGGGCCCGCTGAAGCTGGCCGACCTGATCGGCCTGGACACGGTCGCCTCGGTGGCGTTCTCCATGTACGAGGAGTACAAGGAGCCGCTGTACGCCGCTCCCCCGCTGCTGCAGCGCATGGTCGACGCCGGCCGTCTGGGCCGTAAGTCCGGTTCGGGCTTCTACACCTACGGCTGATTACGCACGGTCAGATTTCGGCCAACCGCACGGGCCCGGCACCTTTTGGGTGCCGGGCCCGCTGCATTCACACACCGTGTGCGCGCCGGGCTCGCATATGCCGGTCGCACACTCTCCCCACCTGCCCACCAGGCGAGTTGACTCATCATGCGCATGCAAGAGCGCTCGCAAGGGATGTGACGACTACGGAAAGGAGCGGACTCGTGACCGCCGACCCCGAGCATCCCGTGGTCCATGGAGAACTCGCAGAGTTACGCCGACGCCTCGACGTGGCCTATGCCCGTGTCGAGGGCGGCCTGGCCCTGCTCAGTCACCGAACCGAGGAAACCGACAAGGAACTCGACGATCTGGCCGCCCGGATCGTCGCCCTGGAACACTCCCGCTGGCCGCTGCCCGCGGTCGCGGCACTGACCGCGCTGGGCGCACTCGTCGTGGCGATCTGGCAGGCCTTCGGCCACTAGCTCACAGGGCGCGGTGGGGGGATCGGGGCAAAGCGTCCTGCCCGAGCCTGAGGTGGTGCAGCAGAAGTAACGCGGCCGCCATGTTGGCGGCCGGGACCTCCCCACGGGCGACCATGTCGGGGACGAGCTTGAGGGGGACCCATTCCCGGCGGTCCGACTCGAAGTCGTCCACGGGGTGCCCGACGTACTCACCCTCGTCGGCCCAGTAGATGTGGTGCCGGGCGTCGGTGAGTCCGTTGGACGGCTCCACGCTCATGAGGTGGTGCAGGGGTCCCGGCCGCCAGCCGGTCTCCTCCTCCAGTTCCCTGGCGGCCGCTGCGGCGATGTCCTCACCGTCCTCGACCACTCCGGCCGCGAGTTCCCACCCCCAGCTGTCGGTGATGAACCGGTGGCGCCACAGAAGCAGGACCTCGTTCGCCTCGTTGACCACCGTGGCCACGGCGACCGGCCGCAGCCGTATCAGGAAGTGATCGAGGTGCCGGCCGTCGGGCAGCTCCACGTCTGCCAGGTTGACGGTGAACCAGCGGTTTTCATACACAGTTTGTTCGTTCTGTTTCGTCCACTGCACGGTTCTGCCACCTTCCGTCGAGTAAGTGGCAATATCGCAGCAGGGACTGTGCGGTGTCGGTGTTCGGGTACCTCCCCGCACCGGCCTAAAGCGGTACGCGCAGCGCTCCGTCGATGAGTTCGGCGGCCTCGGAGGTGCCCGCGCCGCCGCTGCGCACGAGATGCTCGCGCACCGCTCGGAGTCTGTCGCGCAGGCGCTGGGACTCCATTCCTCTGGCCTGTTCGGCCATTTGCACGGCGGTGGCCACCGCCTTGTCGGCATGGCCCTGCCGCAGCTCGATCGTGCTGAGCATGGCGAGCCGGTGCACCCGGCCCCGGTCGTGGGCGGGATTGTCGACGGCCGCCGCGGCGTGCTCCCCGGCCGCCGCCAGTTCGCCCAGGCTGAGCAGCGCCTCCGCCACCTGGACATTGACCAGGCCCGGCTGGACATAGCCCGTCTCGTCGGGTTCGTATCCGCGCCGGATGCGTTCGGCGGCCTGCTCGGCCCGCCGGATGCAGGACAGCGCGCTCGTGCCGTCGCCGAGGTGGGCGTACGCCTTCGCCTGCATCGCGTACAGGTCGGAGGCGAGCGCCGGGGTGATGTGCTTGCCCGCGGCCCGCAGCGCGGCCTCCGCGAAGGCGACGGCCTGCCGGAACTCCCGCATGAACAGAGCCTGGTTGACGAGCAGGGCGATCACATAGGCGCCGAGCCCACGGTCGCCGCTGGCCTTCGCGAGGCGCAGCGCCTGGTGGAAGTAGCGCTGGGCGAGGCCGTGCGCGTCCGAGTCGTACGCGCAGATGCCCGCGATCGCCACCAAACCGCCGGTGGCCCGGTGCAGTTGGCGTCCGGTGGCGTCGGTGTAGCTGCCGCGCAGCAGCGGGGCCGCCTCGGCGTTGAGGAAGCCGACGATCCGGGTGCGGGTCGCCATGCCGCCCGCCTTGCGGTACATCTGCTCGTAATGGGTGCGGGCGGCGCGCAGCATGTCGATGTCGGCCGACGTCACCCGGTGCCGCCCGCCGCGGGAGACGTCCACGTCCTCGGGCGGGTTCTCCCACTCCCACACCGGCATCACGGCGGGGGTGCCGGTGACGGCCGGGGCGCCGAGTATATGCGGGCGCTGCTGTTCGTCGGAGCGCCACAGGGCGGTGGCCCGCTCGACGAACCCGGACAGCGAGGTGCCGTGCGGAGCGGACGGCTCTCCGGGGACGCCGAGCCCGATGTCGTCGAGGGTGACGGGGCGTTGGAGCCGTCCCGCCAGCACCTCGCAGATCAGGTCGGGGACTTGGCCGCGTGGCCGCTGGCCCTTCAACCACCGTGCGACGGCGGTGTGTTCGTATCTCAAGGTCAGGCCGCGTGCCCGGCCCGCCTGGTTCACGTGTGCCGCAAGCCCCGCGTGCGAGATCCCGGCCTCGTCCAGAATCGCGTCGAGCAGAGTGTTGGGCTGCATGGATGCCCCCCGGGTGGCTCGGTGCCGTCAGAGTAGTGGTTCCGCCTTCACACGGGGTGTGAACGGAGTGCTCGAATCCGCGCTGTGCGCGCACTGTCGCGGAGAGTTTCCAACCGGTTGACTGAATTGCCTCGCAAGAGGCCGGCCGGGCCGCCGGCTCCCCCTCGTACAGTGCGGCGGCCCGCATCCGCGCCGTCCGCCCAGCTGCCTGCCCGACACTCCGTGGCGGGGCGGACGGCAGCCGTCGGCCGAGCCGCAGGACGGAACGCCGTGGCGCTAGAGGCGCGTTGTCGGCTGCGGGTCTGTCGTGGCTGGTCGCGCGGTTCCCCGCGCCCCTGAAAGGTGGGTTCTGTCGTTCCGCAGGATCAGCAACGCGATGTCGTCGGCCGGTGTCCCTCCCGCATGGCGCATCAGCGCCCCGAAGACCGTGCGCAGGATCAGTTGCGGGGCGTCGGGCTGGGCGTGGGCCGCGCTCGCGAGGGCCGCTCGTAGGGAAAAGAACTGGCCACGCGCGTCGCGTGCGTCCTCGACACCGTCCGTGTACAGCACGAGCGTCTCGCCCGGCAGCACTCGACCGGCGCGCACGGGGGGCAGCTCGTGCGGGAGCGGGAACGGGCCGAGGGGTGGCAGTGGATCGGCGCGAGCCAGCAACTCAACCGTCGTGCCGCTCACCAGATACGGCCACGGATGCCCGCAGTTGAGGACCCACACCTCGCCGTCCGTGCGGATCTCCAGCAACAGGACCGTCGCGAACTCCTCCGCCGCGGGCTGTTCGTCACGGGAACGCCCCCGTAAGTGACGGTCCAGGGCGCGCTCCAGCCGGCGCAGTACCCGGTCCAGGTCGGGCTCGTCGTGGACCGCCTCGCGGAAGCTGCCGAGCAGGGCCGCGGCCGTGCCGACGGCGGCGATGCCGTGCCCTCGGACGTCGCCCATCACCACCCGTACGCCGTGCTCGGTGGCGATGACCTCGTACAGGTCGCCGCCCACGCGGGCTCCTCGGTCGGCGGAGAGCTGGGCGGCGGCGATGTTCAGTCCGTCGATACGCGGGGGCAGTGGCCGCAGCAGCACGCTCTGCGCGACTCCGGCCACCCGGCGGATCTGCCGCAGCTCACGCAGCAGCGCCTGGCGGACATGGAGGATCAGGCCGGTGCCGACCGCGAAGAACACGGCGCTGGTCACCACGCGCGCCCCGAGGGCGTCCGACTGGGCGAGTGGGCAGGCGAGCTTGTACGTGATCGCCGTCGCGCCCCACGCGGTGGGCAGCCCCAGTGCGAGCAGCCGACGCGGAACCGCAGCCTTGATACGGATCATGCGGTGGCCCCCCATGTAGGCCCAGTCAACGCAGAATCGGACCGACCCCGAAAGGCCGGTCCGATTCTGTCGACCGCATGGCCCGGAAGGACCAGATCGCCCAGAAACCTCACCCTATCGAGTGAGGTGACTGTGAGGTGTGCGCTAGCCCCGCAGCACAGCCCCGGTCCGCTCGCCCGCCAGGGCGACCGCGGCGTCGCGGGCCGCCGAGGCCTCGTCCACGGTCAGCGTGCGGTCCGACGCCCGGAAGCGCAGGGCGTAGGCGAGCGACTTCTTGCCGTCGCCCAGCTGATCCTCGTTCTCGTAGACGTCGAACAGGCGGATGGCCTCCAGGAGTTCACCGGCTCCGTCCCGCAGCGCCGCCTCGACCTCGGCCGCCGGCACCGGCTTGTCGACCACGAGGGCGACGTCCTGCGTGGCGACCGGGAAGGAGGAGATGCTCGGCGCCTGGGGCACACCGTCGCCGACCTGCTCCAGGGCGTCCAGGTCCAGCTCCATCGCGCAGGTGCGCGCGGGCAGGCTCAGCGCCTTGAGCACCCGCGGGTGCAGCTCACCGGCGTGACCCACGACCCGCTCGGCGCCGTCCACGACGACGGCCAGCTCGGCGCACCGGCCCGGGTGCCACGGCCCGTACTGCCCGGACCGCACGATCAGTTCGGCGCCCGCCTCCGCGGCGACGGCCCGCGCGGCCTGCACCGCGTCGGCCCAGCCCGCCGGACGGCCCGCGCCCCACCAGCCGGCCTGCTCACGGGCGCCCGCGAGGACGACGGCGACATGGCGCGGCTGCTCGGGCAGCACGGAGTTGAGCTCGGCGATCTCCTCGTCCGTCGGACGCCGGTCCACGGGCAGGTGGACCGCGGCCCGCTGCTCCTCACGCGGGAGGAAGACCAGTCCGGTCTCGAACAGCGCGAGGTCGTGCGAGCCCCGGCCGTCGTTGCGGCGCAGGGCGCCCAGCAGCCCCGGCAGCAGCGACGTACGGAGCGCGGGCTCCTCGTCGTTGAGCGGGTTGGTGAGCTTCACGACCCGGCGGGCGGGGTCGTCGGCTTCGAGGCCCAGCTGGTCGAAGACCTGCTCGCCGATGAAGGGGTAGTTCGGCGCCTCGACGTACCCGGCACCGGCCAGCACGCGGCCGACGCGGCGGTGCAGCCGCTGGCGGTGCGTCAGACCTCGGCCGGACGGCGGCTTGGGCAGCGTGGAGGGCAGGTTCTCGTAGCCCTCGAGCCGGATGACCTCCTCGGCCAGGTCGTTCTGCTCCAGCAGGTCGGGCCGCCAGGACGGGACGGTGACGATCAGCTCGTCCTGCCCGTACACGTCGCAGCCGACTTCCTGGAGGCGGCGGACGACGGTCTCCCGGCCGTAGTCGACGCCCGCGACCTGGTCGGGGTGGTTCGCCGGGACCGTGATGGTGTGCGGCGCGGAGGGCGCGACGACCTCGGTGACCCCGGCCTCGGCGGTACCGCCCGCGAGCAGGACCAGCAGGTCGACCGTGCGCTGCGCCGCCGCGGCGGCGGCCGCCGGGTCGACACCGCGCTCGAAGCGACGGGACGCCTCCGAGGACAGCTTGTGCCGACGGGCGGTGCGCGCGATGGCGACCTGGTCGAAGTGGGCCGCCTCGATCACGACGTCGGACGTGGCGTTCTCCAGGTCCTCGTGGTCGGCGATCTCGGTGTTGGCGCCGCCCATGACACCGGCGAGGCCGATGGGGCCGCGGTCGTCGGTGATGACCAGGTCCTCGGCGTGCAGCTTCCGCTCGACGCCGTCGAGGGTGACGATCTTCTCGCCCTCGGCCGCCCGGCGGACGCCGATGGTGCCCTGGACCAGGCTTCGGTCGTAGGCGTGCAGCGGCTGGCCGAGCTCCATCATCACGTAGTTGGTGACGTCGACGGCGAGCGAGATCGGGCGCATGCCGACCTTCTGCAGCCGGCGCTTCAACCAGATCGGGGAGCGCGCCTCGGGACTCAGACCGGTGACCGTGCGGGCCGTGAAGCGGTCGCAGCCGACCGGGTCGGAGACCTGGACGGGGTAGCCGAAGGCGTTCGGGCCCGGCACGTCGAGCAGCGCCGGGTCGCGCAGCGGCAGACCGTAGGCGATGGCGGTCTCGCGGGCGACACCGCGGATGGACAGGCAGTCGCCGCGGTTGGCGGTGACGGCGATGTCCAGGACCTCGTCGACCAGTTCCAGGAGCTCGATGGCGTCCTTGCCGACCTCGGTCTCCGGCGGCAGCACGATGATGCCCTTGGTGCCGTCGTCGCCCATGCCCAGCTCGTCGCTGGAGCAGATCATGCCGTGCGAGTTGCGGCCGTAGGTCTTGCGCGCGGAGATCGCGAAGCCGCCGGGCAGCTCGGCGCCCGGGAGCACGACCACGACCTTGTCGCCGACCTGGAAGTTCCGGGCGCCGCAGACGATCTCCTGGGGCTCACCGGTGCCGTTGGCGGTGGAGACGTCGACGGTGCAGAAGCGGATCGGCTTCTTGAAGCCCTCCAGCTCCTCGATGGTCAGCACCTGGCCGACGACCAGGGGGCCCTTGAGGCCGTCGCCGAGCTGCTCGACCGTCTCGACCTCGAGACCGGCCGAAATGAGCTTGGCCTGGACGTCGCGGCCGGTCTCGGTGGCCGGCAGGTCGACGTACTCCCGCAGCCAAGAAAGCGGGACCCGCATCAGATCTCCATCCCGAACGGCCGGGTGAACCGGACGTCACCCTCGACCATGTCTCGCATGTCCTCGACGTTGTGGCGGAACATCAGCATCCGCTCGATGCCGAACCCGAAGGCGAAGCCGCTGTACTTCTCCGGGTCGACGCCGCAGGCGGTGAGCACCCGCGGGTTGACCATGCCGCAGCCGCCCAGCTCGATCCAGCCCTCGCTGGAACAGGTGCGGCAGGGCCGGTCGGGATTGCCGACGGACTCGCCGCGGCAGACGTAGCACACCATGTCCATCTCGGCGGACGGCTCGGTGAAGGGGAAGAAGTTGGGCCGCAGCCGGGTCTTCATGCCCTCGCCGAACAGGGACTGCACCATGTGGTCCAGGGTGCCCTTGAGGTCCGCCATCGTGAGGCCCTCGTCCACCGCGAGCAGCTCGACCTGGTGGAAGACCGGGGTGTGGGTGGCGTCCAGCTCGTCGGTGCGGTACACGCGGCCCGGGCAGATCACGTAGACCGGCAGCTCGCGGTCGAGCAGCGAGCGGATCTGCACCGGCGAGGTGTGGGTGCGCAGCACGACACCGGACTCGGTGCCGCCCTGCGGGCCCTCGACGAAGAAGGTGTCCGCCTCGCCGCGCGCCGGGTGGTCCGGGCCGATGTTGAGCGCGTCGAAGTTGAACCACTCGGCCTCGACCTGGGGGCCCTCGGCGACTTCGTAGCCCATGGCCACGAAGATGTCCTCGATGCGCTCCGAGAGCGTGGTCAGCGGGTGGCGGGCGCCGGCCGGCACCCGGTCGTACGGCAGCGTGACGTCCACCGCCTCCTCGACGAGCACGCGCTGGTCGCGCTCGGCCTCCAGCTCGGCCTGGCGGGCGGCCAGGGCCTTGTTGACGGCGCCGCGGGCCTGGCCGACCAGCTTTCCGGCGGCGGCCTTGGCGTGCGGGGGCAGCGCGCCGATCTCGCGGTTGGCGAGGGCCAGCGGGGAGGTGCCCCCGGTGTGGGCGACCTTGGCCTCCTGGAGCGCGTCGAGGGAGCTCGCGGCGGCGAAGGCGGCGAGCGCCTCGTCCCGCATGCGCTCGATCTCTTCCGGTTTCAACGCCTCGACCTCGACAGGGTCGTACGACTTATTGGGTGCCGACATCTCTTCCCGTGCTTCCGTTTGGCTGGCGGATGGTCCCCGTGACCGGCGCTCTTCAGCCGTGTGCAGGACACAAAGGTGCCAAAGGCCGAGTCTAACGGGGTGAGGGTGTACGAATGCGCCCGCGGCCGTCAGGCGAGATACGCCGGAGCGGCCACGGGCAACGTAAATCGGAACTCCGCGCCGCCACCGGGGGCGCGGCCGACCGTGATGGTGCCGCCGTGGGCCTCGACGATGCCCTTGACGATGTAGAGCCCGAGGCCGGTGCCACCGCGCTTGCTGCCCCGCCAGAAGCGGGTGAAGACGCGGTTCATGGACTCCTCCGGGATGCCGGACCCCTCGTCGCTCACCGTGACCGACGTGCCGGCGTCCTCGCCCTCCCGGGGGGACGCCGTGGGCGTGACGTCAATCGTGACGGTTCCCTCGCCGTGCCGCACCGCATTTTCCAGCAGGTTGCTGAGCACCTGGTCGATCTTGTCGGGGTCGGCCCACAGGGCGGGCAGCGGCTGCTGCAGGCGCAGCAGGAAGCGGTCGGCGGGCTGCCCCGCGGCGACGTAGGCCTGGATGTGGCGCCCGACGGCGGCGCCGATGTCCACCGGCTGACGCCGCACCTCGAGGCGCCCGCTGTCGATCCGCGAGATGTCGAGCAGCTCGGCGATGAGCCGGGTGACCCGGTCGGCGTCGGCGTCGACGGTCTCCAGCATCAGCCGCTTCTGGTCGTCGGTGAACCTCTCCCACTTGGCGAGCAGGGTCGCGGTGAAGCCCTTGACGGAGGTGAGCGGCGAGCGCAGCTCGTGGGCGACGGTGGCGATCAGCTCGGCGTGGCTGCGCTCGGTGCGGCGGCGCGCCTCGGTGTCCCGCAGGGAGACGACGACGCGGCGGACGGGTCCGGTCGGCTCGGTGCGGACGTACTTCACCGAGACGAGGACCTCGCGTCCGCCCGGCAGCAGCAGGTTCCGCTCGGGCTGGCGGACCCGGATGGCGAGTCCGCCGTACGGATCGGTGAGCTGCCACCAGCGGCGGCCTTCCAGATCCTCTAACGGCAGGGCCTTCTCCAGCTGCTGCCCGAGGGCGTCGGCGGCGGGGACGGCGGTGATGCGCTCGGCGGCGGCGTTGAAGCAGACGACGTGGCCCTGCTCGTCGGCCACGACCAGGCCGTCGGGGAGGTCGTCGGGGTCGAGACCGAGCCCGGCGAGCTCGCCGGACCGGGGCGCGGGCGGGCGTCGCACGTCCCGTGCTCCCGGTGCGCTGCTCGTGCCGACACTCATCCCCGTACCCCACCTCTCAGCCGACTGAGGGGCCCCGAGCTGGTCACCCTACTAGCTCTCGGTGACGGAGCGGCACCCTCCGGAGGCGCGCTGTGCACGGGCCGACGCATACAGACATACGGCGGCGGCGGTGGCGAGGTTCAGGCTCTCGGCCTTTCCGTGGATCGGGACGCGCACGACGGCGTCCGCGAGCGCGCGGGTCTCCTCCGGGAGCCCCCAGGCCTCGTTCCCGAACACCCAGGCGGTCGGTCCGCCCATGGTGCCCTTGTCGAGCTCGTCGTCGAGATCCCGGTCCCCGGCGCCGTCGGCGGCGAGGACCCGCACCCCGGCCTCCTTGAGCCCGGCGACGGCCCGCTCGACCGGCACGCCCACGGCCACGGGCAGATGGAACAGCGAGCCGACGGAGGCGCGGACGGCCTTGGGGTTGTACAGGTCGACGGACGCGTCGGTCAGGACGACGGCCTCGGCGCCGGCGGCGTCGGCGCACCGCAGCACGGTCCCGGCGTTCCCGGGGTCCCGCACGTGCGCGAGCACGGCGACGAGCCGGGGGCGGGCGGCGAGGATCTCCTCGAAGGACGTGTCGAGGAACCGGCAGACCCCGACGAGACCCTGCGGGGTGACGGTGGTGGAGATGTCGGCGATGACCTCGTCGGGGGCGAGATGGACGCGTGCCCCGACCGCGCGAGCCTCACCGATGATGTCGGCGTACCGCTCCGCGGCCTCGACGGTGGCGAACAGCTCGACGAGTCCCTGCCCGGCGGCCTCCCGCACCGCCTGCGGCCCCTCGGCGAGGAACAGCCGCTCCTTCCCCCGGAAGTTCCGCTTCGCGAGCCGCCGGGCGGCGGAGACGCGGGGCGAACGGGGGGAGATCAGCTCGGGGCTGGCCGGGACCATGCAACTCACCTTCAGGAGAACTTTCCGCCGCATCGGCGATCAACCACGACGGCGGACATCGGCGGTGCCGAACCCGCCCGCACCACGACATGCGACGGACCCGCAGGCAGAAACCCGCGGGTCCGTCTCAGTCACGTCGGCCTGGGCCAAGCGCCGGTGTCACGCCGCCTTCGGGGCGTTGACGTCCGCCGGCAGGGCCTTCTGCGCGACCTCGACCAGCGCGGCGAACGCGGTGGCGTCGTTGACGGCCAGCTCGGCGAGGATCTTGCGGTCGACCTCGACGTTGGCGGCCTTCAGGCCCTGGATGAAGCGGTTGTACGTGATGCCGTTGGCGCGGGCAGCGGCGTTGATGCGCTGGATCCACAGCTGACGGAAGTCGCCCTTGCGCTTCTTGCGGTCGTTGTAGTTGTAGACCAGCGAGTGGGTGACCTGCTCCTTGGCCTTGCGGTACAGGCGCGAACGCTGACCGCGGTAGCCGGAGGCCTGCTCGAGGATCGCCCGGCGCTTCTTGTGGGCGTTGACTGCCCGCTTGACGCGTGCCACTTGTTAACTCCTTGTAGCGGGGCCGTGGGTGTCCTCACACGGCCCGAATTCGATTGGGTCCCGGTCCTGACGTACGGCGCTCAGCGCGCCGCGTACGTCACTTGCCGAGAAGCTTCTTGATCTTCGCGGCGTCGCCCGGGGCCATCTCGGCGTTGCCGGTGAGGCGACGCGTCACGCGGGACGACTTGTGCTCGAGCAGGTGGCGCTTGCCGGCGCGCTCGCGCAGCACCTTGCCGGAGCCGGTGATCTTGAAGCGCTTGCTGGCACCGCTGTGCGACTTGTTCTTCGGCATAGCGCCGTTCTCTCCTCGTCGGTGGCGTTCCGGTGCCCGGTCGTGAAACCGGGCACGGTGGAACGTCGCTCTTGTATCGGTTACATCCTGGGGACTCGCGTCCCCCGGGATCACGCCTCGGCGGACGCCTCGGCAGGGGCCTCGGCGCCGTCGGCGTCCGCGGCGTTCTGCGACTTGCCGGGGTTGGCCTTCGCTTCCGCCTTGCGGGCTTCCTGCGCCTGGCGAGCCTCGGCCATCGCCTCGGTCTTCTTCTTGTGCGGACCGAGAACCATGATCATGTTCCGGCCGTCCTGCTTCGGGTTCGACTCGACGAAACCGAGGTCCTGGACGTCCTCCGCGAGACGCTGCAGCAGTCGGTAGCCGAGTTCCGGCCGGGACTGCTCGCGACCACGGAACATGATCGTGATCTTGACCTTGTCGCCCTGCTTGAGGAACCGGACGACGTGACCCTTCTTGGTGTCATAGTCGTGCGGGTCGATCTTCGGCCGGAGCTTCATCTCCTTGATGACCGTGTGCGCCTGGTTCTTGCGCGCCTCACGGGCCTTCATGGCCGACTCGTACTTGAACTTCCCGTAGTCCATGAGCTTGCACACGGGCGGACGGGCGTTCGCCGCGACCTCGACCAGGTCCAGGTCGTACTCCTGCGCAAGCTCCAGTGCCTTAGCGAGCGGGACAATGCCCACCTGCTCGCCACTGGGACCGACAAGTCGCACCTCGGGAACGCGAATCCGGTCGTTGATGCGGGGCTCGGCGCTGATGGATCCTCCTCGGTAGCACCACACGGCGGTCTGGCGGACAGCCGCGTATGTCTGATTGACATAGGGACCAACCATCGGGAGCCATAAAAAATGCCCCGGACGGGACACAGGCGGGGCTCCTGAAATGCCGGAACACCGCCGCGGGTCAACCGCGGGGCGCAATCTCGGGCGACTCCACCGTCCGTACGGAACGGTGGTGGCCGCCTGACCGGTGACCCGCCGTCCCGGAGGACGATCAGGTGGGAGTTCGGAGCCTCCACTTGTGGGCCGAGCACATAGGTGTCCGGCCGGTCGTCACTAAAGGTTAGCAGCATGGACGGGGAAGGGCGAACCGAGGCGAACTTCGGCGAACAGTTGCGCGACGCATATCGTGTCCCGCATGAGTGACACCTCCCCCTCCGGCTCCCCCGAGACGCCCGACTTCGACGAGATGACCCGCGACATCGCCGAGGTCCCCGCCGTCGAGGTGATCGTGACGGTCGCCGTGAACCTGATGAGCGCCGCCGCCGTGAAGCTCGGTCTGACCGAGGAGGGCGACAAGTACAAGGACCTGGACGAGGCCCGCAAGCTGGTGAGCGCCCTCGCCGGGCTGCTCGACGCCAGCGCGACCGAGATCAGCTCGTTCCACGCGGCCCCGCTGCGTGACGGCCTGAAGTCGCTCCAGCTGGCCTTCCGCGAGGCCTCCCTCGTCCCGGACGAGCCGGGCCAGGGCCCGGGCGAGAAGTACACGGGCCCGGTCTACGGCTAGGTCACCCTCGTACGTACAGGGGCTCGCCCGGGGGCGTCGCCTCGGCCGGCAGCAGTGCCAGGTCGAGGCCGCGCACCAGGCGGGCCCTCAGTGTCTCGTCGGCGGCGAGGCGCTCGGCGACCGCGCGGGCGGCCACGGCGGGCGCGGCGGCCGGGTCCAGGACGAGCGCCAGGGTGCCGTCGGCCTGCCCGGGCCCGAGGTGGGCGCGGAGCACGTCGGGCTCGGCGGCGACGGCGGCCCGTACCGCCTCGACCACGGCCGGATCGGCGAGCGGATCGGCGGTCGTCCGTCCTTCGGCGAGCGCGAGCAGCGCCGGTCCGGTCAGCTCGAACGGCACCGGCCCCGCCAGGTCCAGCACGACCGTGTCCGCCTTCTCGTGCGCGGCGGCCTCCAGGGCCTGGTTCAGGCGTACGGCCACGGGGCGGGCCGCCGCGTCCCAGCGGGCGAGTGAGTCGGTGGAGGTGAAGGCGGGCAGGGCCTTGCGCTCGCCGGCTCGCAGGGTCGGCACGGCCATGTCGCTGGTCTTCTCGCGGCGCAGCCCGTTCTCGTCCTCCTCGACCTCACCGAGGACGGCCACGACCGGGACGAGCAGCCGGGCGTCCTTCAGCGCCCGGAGGACCGGCGCCTGGGCGGAGCGGTCCTCGGCCCAGGCCGCGAGCGCCGCGCTCAGCCGGGGGTCGGCCGAGCCGTCGTCGTCGGAGAAGGGGGAGTCGGGAATGTTCTTGTTCGCCACGGTCCCCGACCCTATCGGGGGGATGCCGCTGCGCTTGTGCGGGCCCGGAAACGCGCCCGTGACGCCCTTCACAGGAATCTCAGCTTTCCCTGACCCAGATCTAACGTCCGCCTCACGTCAGACACAGTCGCCGGCCCGAGCATCGCGGGCATGGAGTCCTCCGGAGCGCGCAGGCGCCGTCTTCCGCTGCTGTCCGTCGCCCTCGCGGCGGTGGTGGTCGTGGGCGGCACAGCCGCCGGGACGGCCTACGTGAAGGCGCGGGCGCAGACGGCCGTATCGTCCTCGGCGACGCCCTCGACGGTCTCGGTGAACAGGGAGGCATCCGTGGAACCGGTGGCACAGCCCACGGTCGATCCGGACGCGCTGCTGGCGAAGGCCATGGATGCGGTGACCGTGGCGAAGGGCGCGGAGGTGTCGGTGGCGGTGCTCGACCTGGAGTCGGGCGAGAGCGCCGCGTACGGGGACCGGTCCTTCGACACCGCGAGCGTCGTCAAGGTCGACGTCCTGGCGACGCTGCTGCTCCAGGCGCAGGACGCGGGGCGGGCGCTGACGGCGACGGAGAAGACGTACGCCACCGCCATGATCGAGAACAGCGACAACGCCGCCACCTCTGCGCTGTGGGAGACCATCGGCCGCGCGGAGGGGCTCGCCGCGGCGAACGAGCGCCTCGGGCTCACGGCCACGAAGGGCGGCGAGGGGATGCTGTGGGGGCTGACCCAGACCACCGCGACGGATCAACTGGCGCTGCTGCGGCAGGTGTTCGGGGAGGAATCGGAGCTGAGCGAGGCCTCGAGGTCGTACGTCCGGAGTCTGATGGGGCAGATCGCCGCAGGTCAGCAGTGGGGTGTCTCGGCCGCGGCCGACGGTTCGGCGTGGGCGCTGAAGAACGGGTGGCTGCCGCGGAGTACGACCGGGCTGTGGGACATCAACAGCGTCGGCCGGGTGACCGCGGACGGGCGGGACTACCTGGTCGCCGTGCTGTCGGACGGCAACGCGACCAAGGCGGACGGGGTGTCGCTGGTGGAAGCGGCGGCGCGGGCGGCGGTGTCGGTGTTCGCCGACGCCTGATCGCCTCGTGACGGTGCCTAGAAGTCCTCGCGACGTCCCGCGCGTCGGCCGCGCCACAGCACCACCGCGGCGACCAGCAGGACTCCACCGCTGCCGGCCGCGAGCGGGGCGGCCCAGCCGGTCGCGTCGTCGTCGGCCTTCGTGGCGTCGGGGCCCGAGCCGAAGTAGCGGTCGCCGTACGCCGTCGACCGCAGCCCCTCCGGCTTGAGGCTCGCGGCCTTCTCGATCGCGGCGGCCGGGTCCACGAAACCGTACCCGCGGGACTCGTCCCGGCCGCCGGAGGGGGAGTTGCGGGCCGTGTCCTCCAGGAGCTTCTTGATCTGGGCCGGGGTCAGGCCCGGGTGGGCGGACTTCACCAGGGCCACGGCTCCGGAGACGAAGGCCGCGGCGGCGCTGGTGCCCCAGCCCTCGTAGTACTTGCGGTCGGGGTCGGCGATGACGACGTCGACGCCGGGTGCGCTGACCGTGGCATACCAGCGCCGGGTGGAGAAGGAGGCGCGGGTGCCGAACTTGTCCACGGCCGTGGCGGCTATGACGCCCGGATAGGCGGCCGGGTAGGAGATGTGGTCGCCCTTCTCGCCGCCGTTCCCGGCCGAGGCGACGACGACGGCGCCCTTCTTCAGGGCGTACTGGACGGCCTCGTCCTCGGCGGGTTCGGGGTGGGCGGACTTGGAGTCGTCGCCCAGGGAGAGGTTGATGACGTCGGCGCCGTGGTCGGCGGCCCAGCGGATGCCCTCGGCGAGGGCGTTGCCGCGGGTGGTGCGGGCCTTGGCGCGGGCGTCGTCGCCGTCCTCCAGGATCACGCGCACCGGGAGGACCTTGGCCTCGGGGGCGATGCCCATGACGCCGTCGCCGTTGCCGTAGCCGTGTCCGTGGCCCGCGATGATGCCGGCCATCGCGGTGCCGTGGCGGGCCCAGGACCGGTCGCCGCGCCCGGCTCCGAAGCCGACCATGTCCTTGCCCTTGAGGACGTTGCCGACGAGGTCGGGGTGCCGGTCGTCGACGCCGGTGTCGAGGACGGCGACGGTGATGCCCTTGCCCTTGGTGGTCTGCCAGGCCTCCTCGGCGTGCATGGCTTCCAGGGCCCACTGCTTGGCACGTATGCCGTCGGCGTGCGCGGCGGTGGCCGGGACGAGGGCGAGGGAGGCGGCGAGGAGAACGCTGAGCAGGCTGGTACGGCGGGTGAGGGCGGCGGTCACGAGGCCTGCTCCGTGGCGTACGGGCCGACCTGCTTGCGCAGGGCGCGTTCCACGCGGTCGGCGAGTCCCTTCGCCTCGTGGCCGAGGCCGGCCTGGGCGGGCGCCGTGGTGGCACCGGACTTCATGGCGTCCTCGGCGGGCTGCGGGTCGTCGACGGCGCGGCCGTCGGCCCAGCCGGAGACGGCGTAGACGACGACGGGGGCGTCGGTGAGGACGGAGACGGTCCAGGAGGCGCGCATGGTCTTGCCGAAGCCGGGTCCGTAGGGGCGCGGCATGAGATCGGGGCGGCGGTCGAGGCCCTCGTCGGTGAAGCGCTGGGCGAGGGAGGTCATGGCGGTGGCGTCGGCCTTGGTGAAGAGCATGCCGACGGTGGTGACGTAGGTCCGGGTGGCGTCGGTGTAGGTGGCGCGCAGGAGCCGCTGGCAGCCGACGGGGGCGAGGACCTTGCGCAGCAGCGGGTCGAAGGCGTCGGCGCAGCCACTGTCCGGAGCGACGGCGGTCCGCGTCCAGGTCCGGTCGGCACCGCCGGGCCCGGCGCCCTGGCCGACCACGGTGGGCGGGAACAGCTGATCGACGGGCACGCTGTGCCACAGGCTTCCGGCGGCGACGAAACTGTCCCGGGCGCCGGCGGCCTCGGAGTCCCCGACCAGCCAGCTTCCGGTCACGGCGCCCCCGACCAGGCCCAGGCCCAGCACCAGACAAGCGGCGGCGGCCACCGCCCGCCCTCCGACCCGCACCCCGATCGCCCTGGGCCGCGCGTCCCCGTCGTAGCCCTCGGGCTGCGCGAACGACACCACGGGCCGCCCCGCGGCGGGATTCATGGGAGCGCTCCAGGAGAAGGCGGGATCGGGCGTACGCGTCCCCTGCCGCTCCTCACTCTCCGGTCCCGCCTCCGTGGGAACGGGCCGCAGCCGAGTGGTGGTCTCGGAGGCCCCTTCCGCCGACACATCAGGCCGAGCGAGCGGCGACAGCGGCTGACGGGGTGTGGACACGGCGGGCCGTGTGCCCGTGCCGCCGCCGGGCGCACGGAGGGGACGCGGAGGCACGCCGCTCCCGGTCTCCGATCCGGGGTGAGCGGCAGCGGCACGAGGCGCGGCGGCAGCCGCCCCCGGACCCGCCGACGCGTTTGCGGCGCCGACGGGCCTGGGCGGAACCGGCGTCGGGCCGGCCTGGCGTAGCGGGACAGCGGAGGCAGCCGGACGCGCGGACGTACCGCCGGAGAGGCTCGGGCTCGACACGGGGCGCTGCGGGGCGGCGGTGGGCGTGGAGCCCGGGGCCATGGGTGCGGAGCCCGGAGCGGTGGGCGCGGAGGCCGGGGCTGTGTCCGGGAAGCGGGCGGAGGCCTTGGGTGCCGGTGGGGCCTCGGGTGGGGTGGTGAGGTTCGGCAAGCGGGGTGGCGTGGCCCGGCGGGGGGCGTGGGGCGCGTCGGTGGCTGAGGGTGCGTCGCCCGTGGTGGGGGGCGGGACGCGCAGGCCCGTGGGGCGCCGGTCGTGCGCGGAGGCGCCGCTTCCCGCCACTCGGCCCCCGGGTGAGCCCTGGGTGTCCTCCGCCCGGCGGCCGCCGGGCGAGCCCTGTGCTCGGTTTCCGTCGGCGGGCTGTGGCCGACGCGTCGGTTCTCCCTGCGGACCCGTGTCGTCCGCGTCCGCGCCCGGGGCGCGCTGGGGCTTCGGGGGGTGGGGTGGACGTGGGGGGATCGGGGCGCGTTGCGCTTCCGTGTTCATGCGCCCCCCGTTTCCTGTTGCCCGGGCCTTCGTCGTACTCGGGCAGTGTCTGTCAGCCCGGGCCCGGGGTTCCGGGCTACAACTACCCGCACGGGTGGGCCCGCATCCACGGTCCTCACGTGCGTGCGCGTCACTCTACGGGTTGACCCCGGCCCGGCGGGAACCAGTCCACGAGCCCGGGGCTTTAGCCCGGAACGTCCCCCTACCCTGCGGTAATCCAGTCTGGCAGGCTTCGTTCATGACTGCGCGCGCCGCCGACCGGGCCCGTTACGACCGGGCCACCGCCCATCTCGACGCCCCTCTCGCGATCGTGGACCTGGACGCCTTCGACGCCAACGCGGCCGATCTCGTCCGCCGCGCCGGCGGCAAGCCGATCCGCGTCGCCAGCAAGTCCGTCCGCTGCCGGGCCCTCCTCGAACGCGTCCTCGCCCGCGACGGCTTCGCGGGGATCATGTCCTTCACGCTCGCCGAGTCCCTGTGGCTGGCCCGCTCCGGGTTCGACGACGTCCTGCTCGCCTACCCCTCCGCCGACCGCGCCGGATTCGCCGAGCTCACCAGTGACCCCAAGCTCGCCTCCGCCGTCACCGTGATGATCGACGACCCGGCGCAGCTCCGGCTCATCGACGAGGCCCGGGAGGGGGGACGGGAAGTCGTCCGCGTCTGTCTGGAGTTGGACACCTCGCTCAGGCTCCTCGGCGGCCGCCTCCGCGTCGGTGCCCGGCGCTCCCCGCTGCACTCCGCCGACCAGGTCGCCGACCTCGCCCGGATCGTCGCCCGGCGGCCGGGGTTCGAGGTCGTCGGGATCATGGCGTACGAGGGACACATCGCCGGTGTCGGGGACTCCGTCGCCGGACGGCCCCTGCGTTCGCGTGCCGTGCGGCTGATGCAGGCCACCGCCCGCCGGGAGCTCGCCCAGCGCCGGGCCGAGGTGGTGCGGGCGCTCCGGGCCGTCGCCCCGGGCCTCGAGTTCGTCAACGGCGGGGGCACCGGCAGCGTCCAGTACACCGCCGCCGAGGACTGCGTCACCGAGATCGGCGCCGGTTCGGGCCTCTACGTGCCGCGCCTGTTCGACAACTACACCTCCTTCGCCGGCCGCCCCGCCGCCCTGTTCGCCCAGCCCGTCGTCCGGCGGCCGGGCGTCGGCGTCGTGACCGTGCTCGGCGGTGGCTACCCCGCCTCCGGTGCCGCCGGACCCGACCGGCTGCCGGTGCCGTACCTCCCGGAGGGACTGCGGTACGACCCCCAGGAGGGCCCCGGCGAGGTGCAGACCCCGCTGCTCGGCTCTCCCGCCGACGATCTGCTGCTCGGCGACAAGGTGTGGTTCCGGCACGCCAAGGCCGGCGAACTGTGCGAGCGCTTCGACCAACTGCACCTGATAGAGGGCGACGAGGTCACGGCGGCCGTCCCGACGTACCGGGGAGAGGGCCACACCTTCCTCTAGCCCGCGCCGCCCGGTCCCACGCTGCTGCCCACTCCCCCGCCGCCGTCGGGGTCGTCGACGGACCGGATGCCCTTGGTGATCCGGTCCATGTCGGCCAGCGGCGGACCCTCCGCGCCCGCGTCGAAGACGTACCGGACGCAGACCGGTGACTCGGTGCCGACGCGGGAGAGGAAGACCGTGGACTGGACGTAGCCGCCGGGTCCCTCGGCCGTCCTGACCCGCCAGCGCACGAAGAACCCGGCCCGTCCGGCCACCGCGACCGGCCCCGACTTCACGACCTCGTGCGACTCCACGCCGCCGTAGGGGCGCCCGCCGGCGAGGTCGCGGTCGTACGCCTCGTCCACCGCCTCCTTGATGTCCTGCTTCGCCAGCTTCTCGGGCGAGCGCGCGTCACTGCCGGTCACGGTCCGCGACATCACGCGGCCCCGGCGGCAGACTCCGCCGTCGGCGGGGCAGTCGTAGGTGCCGTCCGTGGTCATGACGACGTCGTCCTCGGCGACGTACTTCGGCCGGACCCAGCCGTCGAGCAACGGCAGGGTGATGCCGTTGAGTTCGTCCACCACGACCGACGGGTCCTCGGCCGAGGGTTCGCTCTCGGTGGGAGTCGGAGTGGGAGAGGGCGGCTCGGTCGTCGGCGCTGCCGTGAAATACGTCGGCCCGGTCCCGACGTCCACGCCCTCCTCGTCTCCCTGCCCCAGCACCACCGCGCCCGTGACGATCGCCGCCACGAGCACGGCCGCCGCCGCGGTGACGGCGACGGCCTTGGCCCGTCCGGACGGCCCCGCCACGGCCGTGCGCATCGGCACGGTCACCTCGGGGGTGCGCCGGTGGTCGGTCCACGCCCTGCCGTCCCACCAGCGCTCCAGATGCGGGGCGTTGGGGTCGGGGTACCAGCCGGGCGGGGGCGTCATGCTCATGCGGGCACTCTAGAGCGCGCTCTACAGCGGGGTGACGTACGCTCCCGAGATTCCGCCGTCCACCAGGAAGTCGGTGGCGTTGACGAACGAGGAGTCGTCGCTGGCCAGGAAGGCGACGGCCGCGGCGATCTCCTCCGCCTCGGCGAACCGGCCGACCGGAATGTGCACCAGGCGGCGCGCGGCCCGCTCGGGGTCCTTCGCGAACAGCTCCTGCAGCAGCGGGGTGTTCACCGGCCCGGGGCACAGCGCGTTCACGCGGATGCCCTCGCGCGCGAACTGCACGCCCAGCTCACGGGACATCGCCAGCACACCGCCCTTGGAGGCCGTGTACGAGATCTGGGAGGTCGCCGCGCCCATCCGCGCCACGAAGGAGGCGGTGTTGATGATGGAGCCCTTGCCCTGGCGCCGCATGTACGGGATCGCGGCCTTGCAGCACAGGTAGACGGAGGTGAGGTTGACCTCCTGGACGCGCTTCCACGCCTCCAGTCCGGTCTCCAGGATGGAGTCGTCGTCGGGCGGCGAGATCCCGGCGTTGTTGAAGGCGATGTCGACGCTGCCGTAGGTGTCGTACGCCGTCTTGAACAGCTCCTCGACCTGCTCGGCGTCGGTGACGTCGACCTTCACGAAGATCCCGCCGACCTCCTCGGCGGCCGCCTTGCCGCGCTGCTCGTCGACGTCGCCGCAGACGACGTGGGCGCCCTCGGCGGCGAGGCGGCGGGCGGTGGCGAGGCCGATCCCACTGCCGGCTCCGGTGATGACGGCGGTACGGCCGACCAGGCGGCGGCAGATGTTTTCCTCGGTGGAAGAGGTCACTGTGCGGGGCCCTCCGTGCTGATGAAGACGTTCTTGGTCTCGGTGAAGGCGGTCAGGGCGTCCGGACCCAGCTCGCGGCCGATGCCGGACTGCTTGAAGCCGCCGAACGGGGTCCAGTAGCGGACGCTGGAGTGGGAGTTGACGGACAGGTTGCCCGCGCGGACGGCCTGGGAGACGCGCAGCGCGCGGCCGACGTCCCGGGTCCAGATCGAGCCGGACAGGCCGTAGTCGGTGGCGTTGGCGAGGCGGATCGCGTCGGCCTCGTCCTCGAAGGGCAGGATGACGGCGACCGGTCCGAAGACCTCCTCGACGGCGACGCGCGCGTGCGGCTCGACGCCGGTCAGGACGGTGGGCGGGAACCAGAACCCGGGGCCCTCGGGGGCCTTGCCGCGGATGCCGTCGAGGTCGTCGGAGACATAGGAGCGGACGCGTTCCAGCTGGGACTTGGAGATCAGCGGGCCCATGTCCGTGGCCTCGTCCGCGGGGTCGCCGACGCGTACCGCCTCGATCGCGGGGGCCAGCAGTTCCAGGAAGCGGTCGTAGGCCGGGCGCTGGACGAGGATGCGGGTGCGGGCGCAGCAGTCCTGTCCCGAGTTGTCGAGGAAGGACATGGGCGCGGCCTGGGCGGCGACTTCGAGGTCGGCGTCGGCGAAGACGATGTTGGGGCTCTTGCCGCCCAGTTCGAGGGTGACGCGCTTGAGGAGCGCGGAGCCCTTCGCCAGCACCTGCCTGCCCACGGCCGTGGACCCGGTGAACACGATCTTCGCGACGCCCGGATGCTCCACGAGGGCGTTGCCCGCCACGGGACCGTGTCCGGGCAGGACCTGGAAGAGCCCTTCCGGCAGTCCCGCCTCCAGCGCCAGCTCCGCCAGCCGCAGAGCCGTGAGCGGGGTCGTCTCGGCGGGCTTGAGGAGGACCGCGTTGCCCGCCGCGAGCGCCGGTGCCGTGCCCCAGGCCGCGATCGGCATCGGGAAGTTCCAGGGCGCGATGACGCCGACCACGCCGAGCGGTTCGAGGAGGGTGACGTCGAGGCCGCCGGGGACCGGGATCTGGCGTCCGGTGAGTCGCTCGACGCCGCCCGCCGCGTAGTCGAGCAGGTCCCGGACGTTGCCCGCCTCCCAGCGGGCGTTGCCGAGGGTGTGGCCGGCCTCCCGGACCTCCGACCGGGCGAGTTCTTCGAGGTGCTCGTCCACGGCGACGGCGAACCGCCGCAGCAGGCGGGCCCGGTCGCCGGGGGACAGGGCCGCCCACCGGGACTGCGCGCGGGCGGCCCGTACGACCGCCGCGTCGACGTCGGCCGCGGTGGCGGCCGGGACCATGGCGACGGTCTCCTCGGTCGCGGGGTTCAGTACCTGGAGCTGCTCGGACAACACGGGCCTCACATGCGTTCGAAGGAGCGGCGGAGCTCCCAGTCGGTGACCGCGGCGTCGTAGGCGTCGACCTCGACGCGCGCCATGTTCCGGTAGTGCGCGACGACCTCGTCGCCGAAGGCGGCCTTGGCCAGGGGGCTGTTCTCCCACAGCTCGGCGGCCTCGCGCAGGGTGGTGGGTACGTGCGCGTACTCGGCGGTGTAGGCGTTGCCGGGGCAGGCCTCGGGCAACTGGAGTTTCTGCTCGATGCCGTGCAGGCCCGCGGCCACCATGCCCGCCACCGCCAGATACGGGTTGACGTCTCCCCCGGGGAGGCGGTTCTCGAAGCGCAGGGAGCGCCCGTGGCCGACCACACGCAGGGCGCAGGTGCGGTTGTCGTGGCCCCAGGCGACGGCGGTCGGGGCGAAGGAGCCCGGCTGGAACCGCTTGTAGGAGTTGATGTGGGGGGCGTAGAGGAGGGAGAAGTCCCGCAGAGCCGCCAGTTGTCCGGCGAGGAAGTGCCGCATGACGTCGGACATCCCGTCGGGCCCGGCCATCGCGTTGTTCCCGGCCGCGTCCGCGAGCGAGAGGTGGACGTGGCAGGAGTTGCCCTCGCGCTCGTTGTACTTCGCCATGAAGGTGATCGACACGCCTTCCTGCGCGGCGATCTCCTTGGCGCCGGTCTTGTAGATCGCGTGCTGGTCGCACGTGACCAGGGCCTCGTCGTAGCGGAAGGCGATCTCGTGCTGGCCGGGGTTGCACTCGCCCTTGGCGGACTCGACGGTGAGGCCCGCGGCCGCCATCTCATTGCGGATACGGCGGAGCAGTGGCTCGATGCGTCCGGTCCCGAGCACCGAGTAGTCGATGTTGTACTGGTTCGCCGGGGTCAGGCCCCGGTAACCCGCGTCCCAGGCCTGTTCGTAGGTGTCCTTGAAGACGATGAACTCCAGCTCGGTGCCCACCTGGGCGGTCAGCCCGAGCTCGGCCAGACGCTCCAGCTGGCGGCGCAGGATCTGGCGGGGGGCGGCGAGGACCGGGGAGCCGTCCTCCCAGGCGAGGTCGGCGACGACCATGGCGGTGCCCTCGTTCCACGGAACGCGGCGCAGGGTGGACAGGTCGGGGCGCATCGCGAAGTCGCCGTAGCCGCGGTCCCAGGAGGACATGGCGTAACCGTCGACCGTGTTCATCTCGGTGTCGACGGCGAGCAGGTAGTTGCAGCCCTCGGTGCCGTGGTGGAGGACCTCGTCGAGGAAGAAGCGGGCGGCGAACCGCTTGCCCTGGAGCCGCCCTTGCATGTCCGGGAAGGCCAGGACGACAGTGTCGATCTCACCGCCGGCGACGAGGGCGTGCAGCTCCTCGACGCCGAGCGGCGGTGTGCGGTCTGCCACGGGAAAGCCTCCTCAAGGCCTCTTGGGTCAGCCGGGAGCCATAAGGTATTGCCGAGAACCATTGCTTGGGAAGGGGGCACGGCGGGATGTCGGTGGACGCTGACCCGGGGCCGGAGGACCGGCTGACCCCGGTGCTGCGGCCGGTGCGGGCGGGCAACGGCTTCGAGGAGGCCCTGGAGCAGATCCTCCAGGTGGTCCGGCTCGGTCTGGTGCCGGGCGGCGAGCGGCTGCCCGCGGAACGGGAGCTGGCGGAGCGGCTCGGGATCAGCCGGGTGACACTGCGCGAGGTGCTGCGGGTGCTTCAGGACCAGGGACTCGTGGAGTCCCGGCGGGGGCGGTACGGCGGAACGTTCGTGCTGCCGCGCGCGGACGCCGGCGGCGAGGACGAGCTGCGCCGCCGGATCGCCGCGGTGGACATCGAGGACGTGCTGCGCTTCCGGGAGGTGCTGGAGGTGGGCGCGGCGGGGCTGTGCGCGGCGCACGGACTGACCGGGGAGCGGCGGGAGCGGCTGCGGGAGGCGCTCGCCCGCACCCAGGACGCCCCGCTGGCCGACTACCGGCGCCGGGACACGCTGCTCCATCTGACCCTGGCCGAGCTGTGCGGCTCGCCCTCGCTGACCGCGAGTTACGCGGGGGTGCGGGCGACGGTGAACGAACTGCTGGACTGCATCCCGATCCTGGTCCGCAATCTGGAGCACTCGCAGCGCCAGCACGCGGCACTGGTGGAGGCGGTGCTGGACGGGGACGCGGACGCGGCACGGGAGATCGCGCGGGAGCACTGCGCGGGGACGGCGGCGCTGCTCAGGGGGTTCCTCGCGTGACGGGTTCCTGGCGTGATCCCCTGGAAAGGTACGGGAGCGATCCATTGGTTGGAGGGCAGGGTATGCCGGGCACGCCGTTGATCGGGGTCAGTACGTATCTGGAGGCCGGGGTGCGCTGGGGCGTGTGGGAGCTGGACGCGGCCCTGCTGCCCGCCGGGTATCCGCGTCTGGTGCAGCGGGCCGGCGGACTCGCCGCGATGCTGCCGCCGGACGCGCCGGAGCGGGCGGCCGCGACGGTCGCCCGGCTGGACGGACTGGTGATCGCGGGCGGCCCCGACGTGGAGCCGGTGCGGTACGGCGCCGAGCGCGAGCCTCGGACAGGGCCCCCGGCGCGGGAGCGGGACGCGTGGGAACTGGCCCTGATCGACGCCGCGTTGGCCGCCCGGCTCCCCCTGCTCGGGGTCTGCCGGGGCATGCAGCTGCTGAACGTCGCCCTCGGCGGCACCCTCGTCCAGCACATGGAGGGCCACGCCGAGGTGGTCGGCGTCTTCGGACGGCACCCGGTCAAGCCGGTCCCGGGCACGCTGTACGCCCGGATCGCCCCGGAGGAGACGAGTGTGCCGACGTACCACCATCAGGCGGTGGAGCGGCTGGGAGACGGTCTGGTTCCCTCGGCGCACGCGGCGGACGGCACCGTGGAGGCCGTGGAACTGCCCGGCGACCACTGGGTGCTGGGCGTGCAGTGGCACCCGGAGATGGGCGAGGACGTACGGGTGATGAAGGCGCTGGTGGAAGCGGGCCGTTAGCCCCGCGTCAGCTGCAGCAGGTCCCGGGCCGGTCCCACCGGGCGGTGACCCGTCGGCCAGACCGCCCTGAGGTCGCGGGCCAGGGACACATCCGCCACCGGGACGCTCACCAGGCGGCGCAGTGACAGTTCCTCGCGCACGGCCAGTTCGCTCAGGACCGCCGGGCCCGCGCCGCTCACCGCCGCCGCCTTCACGGCCGTGGTGGAGGAGAGTTCGATGAGCGGGCGGGCGAGGCCGCCGAGGGCCGTGTCCAGGACCTGGCGGGTGCCCGAGCCCTTCTCGCGGAGGATGAGGGGGGTGACCGCCAACTCCTCGGCCGTCAGCGGGCGTCGGCGGCGGGACCAGGGGTGGCCGGGGGCCGTCACCACGATCAGCCGGTCATGGGCGATCACCACCGAGTCCAGGCCCGTGGGGACCGTCAGGCCCTCCACGAAGCCGAGGTCCGCCTCGTCGGCGAGGAGGCGTTCCGCCACCGCCGTCGAGTTGCCCGCGAGCAGCGACACCGCCGTGTCCGGGCGCCCCGCGCGCAGCGCCAGCAGCCAGCCGGGCAGCAGATACTCGGCGATCGTCATGCTCGCCGCCACCCGCAGCCGTGAGTCCCGGCGGTCCCGCAGCGCCTGCGCGCCCACGTCGAAGGCCTCCGCGGCCTCCACGATCCGCCGCGCCCAGTCGGTCACCAGCGCACCGGCGTCGGTCAGCCGCGAACCCCGCGGTGAACGGTCCACCAGCGCCACGCCCAACTGCCGTTCCATCGACCGGATCCGGCTGCTGGCGGCGGGCTGGGTGATGCCCAGCTCCCGCGCCGCCCCGCCGAGACTGCCCAGCCGGGCCACGGCCAGCAGCAACTCCAGCGCGCCGAGGTCCGGTACGCGATGGGCCAGGGAACTGGGAACGACACTCATAAGCCCAGCTTATGTCCTCATAGAGACGTCCTCCCTGGTGGCGGGCGTCCGGCCACGGGACCGTGGACGCATGGTCACCGCCGCCCAGCCCCTCCCCCGCGCCCGGGCCGTCCGTCACCTCGGACCGAACTGGTACGCCTCCGTCATGGGAACCGCCATCGTCGCCACCGCCGGCGTCGCGCTCCCCGTGCCGCGGATCCTCTGCGTCGCCGTGTGGACGCTGTCCGCGCTCCTGCTGGCCGCGCTCCTCGTCGCCCGCGCCCTGCACTGGACCCACCACCGCGACCAGGCCCGCGCCCATCTGCTGGACCCGGCGACGGCCCCCTTCTACGGCTGCCTGTCCATGGCCCTGCTCGCGGTCGGCGCCGGCGCGGTGACGGTCGGCCGGGACTGGATCGGCACCGAGGCGGCGGTGGCGCTCGACGTGCTGCTGTTCACGGCCGGTACGGCCATCGGACTCGCGGCGGCGGTGGCCGTCCCGTACCTGATGGCCGTGCGCCACCGGGTGGAGGCCGGTCAGGCCACGCCCGTCTGGCTGCTGCCGCTCGTCGCGCCCATGGTGTCCGCCGCCGTCGGACCGCTGCTCGTCCCGCATCTGCCCACCGGGCAGGCCCAGGAGACGCTGCTGCTCGCCTGCTTCGCGATGTTCGGGCTCAGTCTGCTCGCGACCCTGCTGATGCTGCCGCTGGTCTTCGCCCGGGTGCTCACCGGAGGACCGCTGCCGCTCGCGCTGACCCCGACCCTGTTCCTGGTGCTGGGTCCGCTCGGCCAGT
Source organism: Streptomyces sp. NPDC003635 (assembly GCF_053587635.1). NCBI lineage: Bacteria > Bacillati > Actinomycetota > Actinomycetes > Kitasatosporales > Streptomycetaceae > Streptomyces > Streptomyces sp. NPDC003635. Next base: position 109,077 of record NZ_JBSFOK010000014.1, read on the forward strand.
CCACGACCGCCGTCGGCAAGTTCGCGGAGTTCGCGCCGGGAGTCGTCCCGGCCCCCTACAGCCAGGGCTTCGACGTGCTGGCGGTGCTGTACGGCGTGCCGGTGATGGGCTTCGCGCTGCTGTGGCTGGGGGTCGCCACCGCCCATGTGCTGCGGGCCCGGCGGCGGGGCATGCGGTTCACGATGACCTGGTGGGCGTTCACCTTCCCGGTCGGGACCTGTGTCACCGGCGCCGAGGCGCTGGCCCGGCACACCGGGCTCGTGGTCTACGAGGGGCTCGCGGTCGCTCTGTACGGCCTGCTCGTCGCCGCCTGGCTGGTGGCCGCCGCGCAGACCGTGTGCGGACTGGTCAGCGGAGCGCTGCTCGCAGGGCCGAGCCCAGCACTTCCGGCGCCTCGGCCAGTGACGGTCCGTACCAGGTCAGGTGCCGTCCGCTGACGAGAGCGCAGGGCAGTCCGGGGAAGGCCTCCGGGCCGTCGTCGGCCGTGAAGCGGTAGGGCTCGTCCGGCAGGACGACCACGTCGGGGGCGGCCGCCAGCAGCTCCTCCAGGGGGACGCGCGGGTAGCGGTCCTCGTGGGTGGCGTGCAGGTGGTCCACGCCGAGGCGGGCCAGGACGTCCCCGGCGAAGGTGTCCCGGCCCAGGACCATCCAGGGGCGGCGCCAGATCGGGACGACGGCGGTCGTACGGCGCCCGGGGACGGGCAGCGCGGACCAGGCGGCCTCCGCCTCGTCCAGCCAGCGGGGGCGCGAGGTCGTCCCGCACGCGCTGAGCACGCGGTCCAGTTCCCTGAAGGCCTCTGGGACGTCACGGACCTCGGTCACCAGCACCTCGACGCCCGCCGCGCGCAGGGCCGCGAGGTCGGGGGCGCGGTTCTCCTCCTCGTTGGCGATCACCAGGTCGGGAGCGAGGTCGAGGATCCGGTCGGTCTTGGGGTTCTTGGTGCCGCCGATCCGTGCCACCTCGAGGCCGGCCGGGTGCGTGCACCAGTCCGTGGCACCGACCAGGACGCCGGGCGCCGAACGGGCCACGGCCTCCGTGAGGGACGGCACCAGGGAGACGACCCGCATCAGCGCGGCCGGTCCTGGACCGCCTCGATGTGCTCGGCCACCGCCACGACCACGACCCGGGTGTCCGGGACGGTCGCGCGCCAGCGGTGGCGGACCCCGCCGGTGAGGTACAGGGTGTCCCCGCGGCCGAGCCGGTAGGCGCGCCCCTCGGCCTCGATCTCCACGGCGCCGTCGGCGACGTACATCAACTGGTCGTTGCGGTACTGGATCTCGCGGCCCGCCTCGTGGTCCCCGGTGAACTCCGAGGCGTGCATCTGATGGTGGCCGCGCACCAGGGAACGGACGCGGGGGTCCGGGGGCTGCTCGGCGCACTCGGCGCGCACGACGTCCACGCTGCACGCCGGATCGGCCGCCGCGAGCAGTTCGACGGCCGTGGTGCGCAGGGCGTCGGCGAGCTTCTCCAGGGAGCTCCTGGAGGGGCGGGCGCGGTCGTTCTCGACCTGGCTCAGGAAAGGCACCGACAGGCCGCTGCGCTCGGCCACGACGGCGAGAGTGAGCTCCAGCGCGCGACGGCGCCGCCGCACGGCCGCGCCCACCCGCAGGGGCTGCTCTTTGTGGTCGCCCATCGCTCCGGCTCCCTCCTTCGCTCGTCGTCCGGGTACCGCGTCTCTGATGACTTCTCTGCACCCTACGCATGTTCGGCAAACCGTTTCATGCGCCCGTCACATCGACGACACAGGAGAGTGGCGGCCACCTCACAGTTCGCGCCACCACCGGAGCGGACCGTCACGGGAACCGCGGGCTGTTTCGCTGCGTACGGAGGTGACCACAGAGGGCGAAGTTCCAGGTCGGACCGAGAGCCGGGCGGGGTCGGCCTGGTTGGCCGGATTTCATGCGTCGCGAGAACACGAGAAGGCGGGCGTCCGGCACTGTCAGGTGTGCCGAACGCCCGCCGGAATCGGGGTGCCGCGTGGTTCTCAGGTCGCCGGGGTCATCCGGTCCACCATCTCCGGGTGCTCCTCGAGCCAGGCGGCGACGGCTTCCTCCTCGTTGCCCTGGCCGCGGTCCTTGATCTCCTGCTCGAGGGTGCCGAGCTCGTCCTCGCTCATCTTGAAGTTCTTGATCCACTTCGTGAGCTGCGGGTACTGCCCGGGGAAGTCCTTGTTGGAGATCGTGCGGATCGTGTTGCCCTCGCCGAAGAGCTTCTCCGGGTCCTTCAGCTTGGTCAGCTCGTACTCGCTGTACGCCCAGTGCGGCGACCACAGCACGACCGCGATCGGCTCCTTCTTGGCGTAGGCGCGCTTGAGTTCGGCCAGCATCGCCGGAGTGGAGCCGTCGACGACCTCGTACTCGTCCTCCAGGCCGTACCCGGGCAGCACCTTGGTCTTGAGCAGGTTCATCTCGCCGGTGCCGGGCTCGATGCCGACGATCTTCCCGTCGAAGGTGCCGCTCTTGCCCTTGAGGTCCGCCAGGGAGTCGATGCCCTTCACATAGGACGGCACGGCGAGCTCCAGGGAGGTCGGCTCGTACCAGGTCCCGAGGTCGTGGAGCTTGTCCTTGCTCTTGTCCCAGTAGTTCTTCTGCGCGTACGGCAGCCAGGCGTCGAAGTTGAGATCCAGGTCGCCGGAGGCCAGGCCGGTGTAGACCGGGCCGACGTCCATCTGCTTCAGGTTCAGCCGGTAGCCGCGCCGTTCGAGGACGTTCTTCCACAGGTAGGTGACGGCGATGTCCTCGTCCCAGGGGAACCAGGCCACGTCCAGCGGACGCTTCGCCTCGGCCGGGGTCCCGGTGTTCTTCACCGGCGCCAGCTGGTCCACGAGCCCGCCCTGGTCCTTCAGCCAGGCGCGCACGGCCTCCTGCTGCCTGCCCTTGCCGGCCTTGTTGATCTGCGACTCCAGGCTCGTGAGCTGTTCCTCGGTGAGCTTGAAGTCCTTCAGCCACTCGCCGACGACCGGGTTCTCCGCGGCGAAGCCCTTGCGGGACAGGGTGTGCACCCCGTCGCCCTTGCCCCAGGCGCCCTTCGGGTCCTTGAGCTTCTTCAGCCGGTAGTCGCTGTACGCCCAGTGCGGCGACCAGAGCGTGGTGACGATCGGTTCCTTCTTGTCGTACGCCCGCTTCAGCTCGGCCAGCATCGCCGGGGTGGAGCTGTCGACGACCTTGTACTCCTGGTCCAGGCCGTACGCCTTGAGCACCTTGGTCTTGAGCAGGCTCATCATGCCCGCGCTGGACTCGATGCCGGTGATCTTCCCGTCGAACTCGGACGCCTTGCCCTTGAGGTCGTCGAGGGAGTCGACGTCCTTCATGTAGGCGGGCACGCTCAGTTCGAGGGAGGTCGGGCCGTACCAGGACCCGAGGTCGTCGAGCTGGGAGCCGTACTTCTTCCAGTACTGCTCGTGGGTGACGGGCAGCCAGGAGTCGGTCTGGAAGTCGATGTCGCCCTGGGCGAGCGAGGTGTAGAGGGGGCCCGCGTCGAACTGTTTGACCTCGACCTCGTAGCCGCGCCGCTCCAGGATCTCCTTCCACAGGAAGGTGGAGGCGACGCCCTCGTCCCAGGGGATGTAGCCGATGCTGATCTTCTTGCCCTGGCCGACGTCGTCGCCGCCCGCGACCGGCTCGGTCCTGTCTCCGGCGAAGACGCCCATGCCGCCCGCGACGAGGGCGAGCACGACGACGCCGACGACGGCGACGGAGGCGCGTGGGCGGTAGGACCAGATCTTCAGGCCCTGGGCGGCGCGCAGCCGGGCGGCGGCACGGCGGCCGAGCGGGGACACCTGGGTGCCCAGGGCGCTGGTCATGCGGTCCAGGTAGATCGCGAGGATCACGATGGCGAGGCCCGCCTCGGCGCCGAGGCCGATGTTGAGCTGGCCGATGGCCTCGTTGACGTCGCCGCCGAGGCCGCCGGTGCCGACCATGCCGGCGATGGCCGCCATGGACAGGCCGAGCATGATGACCTGGTTGACGCCGGCCATGACGGTGGGCAGCGCCAGCGGGAGCTGGACCCGCAGCAGGGTGTCGCGCGGGGTGGTGCCGAAGGCCTCGGCGGCCTCGACCAGTTCCTTGTCGACCTGGCGGATGCCCAGCTCGGTCATGCGCACCCCGGGGGCGAGCGCGAAGACGAGGGTGGCGACGATGCCGGCGGCGGCGCCGGAGCCGAAGAACAGGATCGCCGGGATGAGGTAGACCATCGCGGGCAGCGTCTGCATCAGGTCGAGGCCCGGCCGTACGAGCGCGCTGACCCGGTGGGAGCGCGCCGCCCAGATGCCCACCGGCACCGAGATCAGCAGCGCGATGACCGTGGCGACGAGGACCAGCGACAGCGTCACCATCGCGTCCTCCCACAGGTCGAGGGAGATCACGAAGGCGAAGCCGACGAAGGTGAGCACACCGGCGAGCGTGCCGCGCAGCCAGAACGCGATCACCGCGAAGATGCCCACGAGCAGCAGCGGCTCGGGGGCCTGGAGGACGGCGTCGACACCCTCGTAGGCGCCGCGGAAGACCTGCTCGAAGAAGTCGAACAGCCAGCCCATGTGAGTGGTGAGCCACTCGACCGCGTCGTTGACCCACGAGCCGAACTCGATCCTAGGCACGGGTCACCTCCGGCATGCCCTCGCCGAGGAAGCCGACGAGGCGGCTGCTCGGGACCACTCCGACGAGCTTGCGGCTGTCGTCCAGGACCGCCACGGGGTGCGTCAACCGGGCGCTGATCGCGCAGAGTTCGGTGAACGGCGTGTCGGGGCGCGCGGTCTCGCACCCGCTCTCGCACCCACAGTCGGCCTCGTCGCCGCTGACGTCACGGTCCATGACGGAGGCCGCGGTCAGCACGCGCGAGCGGTCGACGTCCTGGGTGAAGGAGGCGACGTAGTCGTCGGCGGGGCGGACCAGGATGTCCTCGGCGGTGCCGATCTGGACGATCCGGCCGTCGCGCATGACGGCGATGCGGTCGCCGAGGCGCATCGCCTCGTTGAGGTCGTGGGTGATGAAGACGATGGTCTTCTTCAGCTTGGTCTGGAGTTCGAGGAGCTGGTCCTGCATGTCACGGCGGATCAACGGGTCGAGCGCGCTGAACGACTCGTCCATGAGCAGCAGGTCGGCGTCGGTGGCGAGGGCACGGGCGAGGCCCACGCGCTGCTGCATACCGCCGGACAGCTCGTCGGGCCAGGACTTCTCCCAGCCCTTCAGGCCGCACAGGTCGAGGGCCTCGGTGGCCCGCTCCAGGCGCTCGGCCCTGGCGACGCCCTGGACCTCCAGGCCGTACGCGGCGTTCTCCACGACACTGCGGTGCGGGAACAGCGCGAAGTGCTGGAAGACCATGCTGATCTTGTGAGCGCGGACCTCGCGCAGGTCGCGGGCGCTGAGCGCGGTCAGGTCCTGGCCGTCGAAGCGGACGTGTCCGGCGGTCGGCTCCAGCAGACCGTTGAGCATGCGCAGCAGCGTGGACTTGCCCGAGCCGGACAGGCCCATGACGACGAAGATCTGGCCCGGTTCGACGGTGAAGGAGGCGTCGATGACGGCCGCGGTGGTGCCGTCGGCGCGCAGTTCCTCCCGATCGGCTCCGTCACGGAGCCGCTCCACGGCTTCGTCCTGTCGTCTGCCGAACACCTTGTAGAGATGTTCGGCCTCTAGCCTGGCTGACACGCGTACCTTCTCGTCTCGACGGCAAGAACCTCGATACCGGGGGCGAACCCCAATAAAGAGGGAGCGACGCGGCGCACGTGGCGGCATCGCTCCGAGGCCGCGCCTCCCCTCGATCCCCGGACCCAAACGCACAAGTGGTCCAGGCCACATCGCGGGCCGCTGTCAGTGGCGTACGGCATGATGCGAGGCGTGACCGGACGACTGATGCTGCTCGACACCGCCTCGCTCTACTTCCGCGCCTACTTCGGCGTGCCGGACTCCGTGAAAGCCCCGGACGGCACCCCGGTGAACGCCGTGCGCGGACTGCTGGAGTTCATCGACCGTCTGGTGAAGGACCACCGGCCGGACGCCCTGGTGGCCTGCATGGACGCCGACTGGCGCCCCCAGTGGCGGGTGGAGCTGATCCCCTCCTACAAGGCGCACCGGGTGGCCGAGGAGCACGAGACCGGGCCGGACGAGGAGGAGGTGCCCGACACGCTCTCCCCGCAGGTGCCGGTCATCGAGGCGGTCCTGGACGCGCTCGGCATCGCGCGCGTGGGCGTCGAGGGGTACGAGGCGGACGACGTCATCGGCACCTTCACCGCCCGGGCGAAGGGCCCGGTGGACATCGTCACCGGCGACCGCGACCTGTACCAGCTGGTGGACGACGCGCGCGGGGTCCGGGTGCTGTACCCGCTCAAGGGTGTCGGCACGCTCCAGCTGACCGACGAGGCGTGGCTGCGCGAGAAGTACGGCGTCGACGGCCGTGGGTACGCGGACCTGGCGACGCTGCGCGGCGACCCGAGCGACGGGCTGCCGGGCGTGCCGGGCATCGGGGAGAAGACGGCGGCGAAACTGCTGGCCGAGTTCGGGGACCTGGCCGGGATCATGGCGGCGGTGGACGACCCGAAGGCGAAGCTCACCCCGAGCCAGCGCAAGCGCCTGGACGAGGCGCGGCCGTACATCGCCGTGGCGCCGACGGTCGTCAAGGTCGCCGACGACGTCCCCCTGCCGGACGTGGAGACGGCACTGCCACGCGTTCCGCACGATCAGGCTGCGCTCCAGGGGCTGGCGGAGCGGTGGGGGCTCGGCGGATCCTTGCAACGGCTGCTGGCGACGCTGGCCGTGTGAAAGACGTTCCCCATCGAGTGAATGAGGTTCGATGGGCAGGGAATTCGTCCCTTAAATTCTCCTTCACGCGCTTTGCCTCAGGGGGCCATCACCGGGCGAAGGTGCTAACTTAGGTAAACCTAAGCTTATGACGAGGGAGGCCGTCATGGCAGAACGCCCTGCCCGCAAGCCGCGTACGCCCCGCTCCGCGCAGGTCGTCCGTACCGAACGGCTGACCCCGCACATGCAGCGCGTGGTGCTCGGCGGGGAGGGCTTGGCCGACTTCACGGCGGACACCTGCACGGACCACTACGTGAAGCTGCTCTTCGGCCCGGAGAGTGTCACCTACCCCGAGCCCTTCGACCTGGAGCGGATCCGGGAGGAGTTCCCGCGCGAGCAGTGGCCGGTCACCCGTACCTACACCGTGCGGGCCTGGGACCCCGAGCACCTGGAGCTGACGCTGGACTTCGTCGTCCACGGCGACGAGGGCCTCGCGGGCCCCTGGTCCCTGCGGGCCCGACCGGGCGAGACCGTGCGGTTCATGGGCCCGGGCGGCGCCTACGCCCCCGACCCCACCGCCGACTGGCATCTGCTCGTCGGCGACGAGAGCGCCCTGCCCGCCATCGCGCGCTCCCTTGAGGCCCTGCCGGCCGGCGCCAAGGCCTACGCCTTCGTGGAGGTCTCGGGCCCGGAGGAGGAGCAGAAGATCGACTCCGACGTGGACGTGACCTGGGTGCACCGCGGGAACCGCCCGGTGGGCGAGACGCTGGCCGAGACGGTCCGCGCGCTCGACTTCCCGGAGGGCCGACTGCACGCCTTCGTGCACGGCGAGGCGGGCTTCGTTAAGGACCTGCGCCGACTGCTGCGCGTCGAGCGCGAGATCCCCCGCGAGGACCTGTCGATCTCCGGCTACTGGCGTCTCGGCCACAACGAGGACGGCTGGCAGGCCTCCAAGCGGGAGTGGAACGCCCGCATCGAGGCCGAGCAGGAGGGCGCGCCGGCGGCGTGAGGAGCGGGGCCCGCGCAGGCGGGCCCGCACGGCTCTGTCGCGGTCCCACACCCGCGCCGGCTCATGCGCTCCTGGTCGGCCCCATGATCGTCGTCGCGCCGTACCCTTGATCGTGATGAGACGCCGGACCCCTCCCCCGCCTTCCCCCCTGCCGCAGCGCGACGGGGTGGACCCGGTACGGGTGCGGCTGCCGGGGGACGGACGGTGGGCCACCGTCCGGGAGCATCTCGTCGAGCGGCTCGCCGCCACGAACGGCGTGGTCGATCGGATGTTCGCACAGGGGCTGTTCGTCGGGGCCGACGGACGTGCGCTCAGCGCAGAGACGCCCTACGCGCCGGGGATGTTCGTGTGGTTCCACCGGCAGATCGCCGACGAGGTGCCCGTGCCGTTCGCACTGGACGTCGTGTACCGCGACGAGCACATCGTCGTCGTCGACAAACCGCACTTCCTCGCCACCACCCCGCGCGGCAGCCATGTGAGGCAGACCGCGCTGGCCCGGCTGCGGCGGGAGCTCGGGCTGCCCGCCCTCGGGGCCGCGCACCGGCTCGACCGGCTCACCGCGGGACTGGTGCTCTTCACCGTGCGGCCCGAGGAGCGGGGTGCCTACCAGACGCTGTTCCGGGACCGGCTGGTGCGCAAGGAGTACGAGGCCGTCGCGCCGTACGAGCCCTCACTCCCCCTGCCCACGACCGTGCGGAGCCGCATCGTCAAGGAGCGGGGGGAGCTGGCGGCGCGGGAGGTGGCGGGGGAGGTCAACGCCGTGAGCCGGGTCGAGCTCGTCGAACACCGGCGCGAGGGGGCCGGTCAGGACCGGCAGGAGGAGGCCGGTCAGCACCGGCACGAGGGGCTCGGGCGGTACCGGCTCACCCCCGCCACCGGGCAGACCCATCAGCTGCGGGTCCACATGAACGCCCTCGGTATCCCGATCCTCGGGGATCCGCTCTATCCCGTGGTGGCCGACGCCGTGCCGGCCGGTGACTTCCGGCGGCCGCTGCAACTGCTCGCGCGAGCGCTGGAGTTCACCGATCCGGTCACGGGGGCCGAGCACCGGTTCCGGAGCGGGCGGGTGCTCGGGGCCTGGGCGTCGTACGAGAGCTGGCTCGGCTGAGGCCGAGCCGCTCGCGGCCCGGGACGGTCAGTATCCCCTCCACCAGCGCACGAAGCGGCGCCAGGCGCTCGGCCCGCGGGCGGGTTCCGGGGTCGCCACGGGCGCCGGCTGTGCCGGTGGGACCGGCTGAGGGCTCGGTGCCGTGCCGACCGACCAGACCGGGCGCTGCTGCGGCAACGGGTTGAGGCTCGGCTTGTGCGTCACGTCCTGCTGGGGCCTCGGCTCGAAGGCGACCGGTAGTTCCACCAGGTGCCGGGAGGCGATGGACTGACGCCAGGTCAGGTCCTCCTCGGGGCAGTCGAGCCGGATGTCCGGCAGCCGCAGCAGCAGCGCGTCGACGCCGACGTCGGCGATGCCACGGGCGATGTCCTGGCCGGGGCACTCGTGCGGACCGCCGCCGAAGGCCAGGTGCGAGCGGTTGCCCTGCATGTTGACGGCGAGGTCGGGCCGGATCCGCGGGTCGACATTGCCCGGCGCGATCCCGAACAGCAGCCCGTCGCCCTTGCGGATGCGCTTGCCGCCCAACTCCGTGTCCTGCTTGGCGTAGTAGGCGAACACGGTGCTGAACGGCGGCTCGTCCCACAGGGACTGCTCGACCGCCTCCGGCACCGTCATCGTGCCGCCGTTGAGCCGGGCCCGGAAGCCGGGGTTGGTGAGGACCACCCGCAGCACGTTGGCGATGAGGTTGGCGGTCGCCTCGTAGGCCGCCATGAGGACGACCCAGATGTGCTTGGTCACCTCGTCGTCGGTGAGCCGGGCCGGGTGGCTCATCAGCTGGCTGGTGAAGTCCTCGGCGGGCTCGGCCCGGCGGCGCTCGGTGAGCCGCTGCAGGGTGCTCATGACGAAGGCGTGGCTGGCGATGGCGGTCTCGGTGCCGCGCAGCATGTCACGGGTGGCCTGCACCATCCGGTCGCTGTACTCCTCGGGCATGCCGAGGATCTCGCACAGCACCGCCATGGGCAGATGCTCCGCGAACTGGCCGACCAGATCGGCCGTGCCCTGTTCGCAGAACTGGTTGACCAGCCGCTGGCTGGAGCGGTTGATGTACCGCCGCAGGGCGCGCTGGTCGATGGTCGCCATGGCGGCGGTGACCGCGGCGCGCAGCCTGAGGTGCTCGTCGCCCTCGGCGTAGGAGCAGATCGGCTCCCAGGCGATGTGCGGCATGAGCGGGTGGTCCGGCTTGACCATGCCCTCCAGCAGCGGGTTCCAGATGCGGCTGTCCCGGCAGTACTGCGAGGGGCTGCGGATCATGTGCAGGTTCTCGGCGTGTCCGAGGACCACCCACATCGGCACGTCGTCGTGGAGCAGCACGGGCGCCACCGGGCCGTGCTCCTCGCGCAGTTCCTCGTAGAGCCGGTCCAGCTCCTCGGCGCCGGGGCCGTAGAGCCGGCGCAGTCCGCCGGGCCCGGTGTTGTGGGCGGGGCAGCCGGGGGGCGGTCCGGAGCGCGGGTCGTCGGTGCCGGTCAGGGAGTGGGATTCAGACGTCACGTGGTCGCTCCGAAGTGGATCCGGTGTCAGGGGGGTTCGGGTCGGATACGTCGGTCAGGTGAGCGCGCCCGACATGGCGAGCGAGTGCAGGAAGCGCATGAGGGTCATGAGGGTGTCCCGGCTGGAGGCTCGGCGCCGGGCGTCGCACTCCACGATGGGGATCTCGGGCGGCAGGTCGAGCGCCTGGCGCAGCTCCTCGATGGGGTAACGCGGGGCGTCCGGGAAGGAGTTGACGGCGACGACGAAGGGCACGCCACGCTCCTCGAGGCGCCCTATGACGTCGAAGCTGACCTCCAGGCGGCGGGTGTCGATCAGCACGACCGCGCCCAGCGCGCCCTCGAACAGGCCGTTCCACAGGAACCAGAAGCGTTCCTGGCCGGGGGTGCCGAAGAGGTACAGGACCAGTTTCTCGGTGATGCTGATCCGGCCGAAGTCCATGGCGACGGTGGTGGCGGTCTTGGTGTCGGAACCGAAGTTGTCGTCGACACCGATCCCGGCCTGCGTCATGGTCTCCTCGGTGGTCAGCGGGCGGATCTCACTGACCGAACCGACCATGGTGGTCTTCCCGACGCCGAAGCCCCCCACGATCACGATCTTCACCGCGGCCTGAGCCGTCTGCGGCAGCCGGTCCTCGGCCCGTGGGCCGGGGATGGTGTCAGAGCTTTTGAAGTCCATGCATCACCGCTTCGAGGAGGGAACGGTCGGCGACCGACTGCCGCGCGAGCGGCTGGTGCGCCTTCACCAGGTTGTCCGCCAGCATCTCGGTGAGCACGACGGACACCACGCTGAACGGAAGGCTGAGGTAAGCGGACAGCTCGGCCACCGACAGGGGGGCCGTGCAGAGCTCGAGCAGCGCCGTCTGCTCGGGCGTGGCGGAGGGCGGTGGATCGGCGCGCGCCACGATTAAGGTGACCAGGTCGAGTTCGGAGCGCGGTGCGCCGTCGCCGCCGAACACGAACATCCGCTCGGGGTTCGGGCGGTCGCCTTCCTTGGCCGGGGTCTGGAGCTCGGGCGGCGGGACGGGCTGTGGTGCGGGGGAGCGCCTCTGGCGTCGCGGAGGAGTCATACGGTCTGCCCGTTGCGCCGGGGCGGGCTGGTCAGGTGCGGTCCGATCCGGTCCACCAGGTCCCGCATGCGGTTGCTCATCAGTCCGGGTTCGGCGAACGTGTCGGAGAGCACCGACAGGTAGGCGTTGGGCCCCGCGGCCATCAGATAGAAGTAGCCGTTGTCGATCTCGATGATGACCAGTTTCATCGAGCCGTCGCTGTTCGGGATCTCCTGGGCGACGGCGGTCGCAAGGCTCTGCATGCCCGCACAGGCCGCGGCCACGCGGTCGGCGGCGTCGGGATCGCCGCCGTGCCGGGCGATGCGCAGACCGTCGGCGGAGAGCACCACGATCATCTCGATGCCCGGTACGCCGTCGGCAAGATCCTTGAGGATCCAGTCCAAGTTGGCTCGCTGCTGGATCACTTGAGGTCCCCCTCGTCATCGGCCGAGGCGCGGGCCGGTTCGTCGGTCGGTTTGTCGGTGCGGTAGGCGTTGGGAAACGCGTTGGGGTCGGGGTCGCGCTTGAGGCCCTCCCAGAAGGCCTCGACCCACATGCCCGGCGGGGTGTCGTCCTTCTTCACCGGCTCGGGGTCGGGGGTGGCGGGCTTGGGCTTGATCGCGTCGCCCCACAGGGGCTTCTCACCACGGGCGATGCGCTCCGCGTCCTCGCGCTCGGCCTGGGCCTGCGCCGCGATCCGCTCGCTGAGGGAGGTCTTGACCCGGCTGCGGCGCTGCGGCAGGCCGTTCGCCGTCCACTCGGTGACGACCGGGACGTCGTCCTCCATGGAGAGCCCGGCGGGGAGCTTCGGATTGGTGGGACGCCGGGTCTTGGGCGTCCGCTTGGGACCCTCGACGGCGCCGAGTTCCGGCATGGGCGTGGCGCTGACGCCGATGCCGTGGGCGAGACCGACACCGGGGTCGCTGGTGATCATCTCGCGCGGGATGACGAGGACGGCGCGGACTCCGCCGTACGCCGAGGTGCGCAGCGAGACCTGCATGTCGAAGGCGGTGCACAGGCGGCCCACGACGGCGAGGCCGAGGCGGGGGGTGGTGCCGAGGTCCTGGATGTCGACGCCGCGCTTGGCGTCCTCCAGCATGCCCTCGACCTTGGCCCGGGCCTCCTCGCTGAGGCTGACGCCGGCGTCCTCGATCTCGATGGCGACACCGGTCTGCACCTCGGTGGCGGTGACGTGGACCTTGGACTCGGGCGGCGAGTAGCGGGTGGCGTTGTCGAGGAGTTCGGCGACGGCGTGGATGACCGGTTCGACGGAGATGCCGCGGATGTTGACCTTAGCGATGTTCTCCAGCTTGATGCGCCGGTACTGCAGGATGCGCGACATGGCGCCGCGCAGCACGCTGTACAACACGACCGGCTTGGGCCACTGACGGCCGGGCCGGCCGCCGCCGAGGACGGAGATGGAGTCGGCGAGCCGGCCGATCAGCGCGGTGCCGTGGTCGAGGCGCAGCAGGTCGTCGAAGACGTCCGGGTTGTTGCCGTGGTCGTACTCCATTTCCAGCAGTTCGTTGTTCTGCTGGTGCACGATCGCCTGGACGCGGCGGGCGATGCTGACGAAGGAGCGCTGGGCGGAGTCCCGCAGGGCTTCCTCGTGGTCGATGATCTGGAGCACGCGCTCGATCAACTTCAGTTGCGGCGGGGTGAGTTCGCGGTACGAGGGGTCCAGGTCCCCGAGGTCGCGAATCACCTCCCGGGGGGAATTGCCGCAGTGCAGGTAGTCGATCGCCGCGGGCATGATCTCCCGGGCGAGCCGCTCCATCTCCTGCTCGTGGACGGCGACCCGCCGCTCCAGATACGCGGTGGCACGGGCGTGCTCCTCGCGCGCGGCGCGCAGCTCGCGGCCGCGGCGCACGACCTGGGCCGCTGTGGCGATCACCAGGACCGTGGCGACGGCGCCGCACCAGCCGACGGCCGCCCGAGCGGGCCCCGTCACCAGGGCGGCTGCGGCTCCGGTCGCCGCGGCCATCAGTATGGCTGGGAGCAACAGCACGCGCGCGTAAGGCAGTTCACGGCGTCGGGGCTGGGCTGCGGGAGGAGGTTGAACACTCACCATGTGGGCCCTCTGAAAGGAATCGGCTGGGAGTCGGGGGACTTGCAGGGGGGTACGCGTCATGGAACGTTCTGGGTGTACGGAAGGTTCTGCACCAAGGGGAGGTTTGGGAACAAGCACACGAATACGCCTCAACTCGGTGCGCTGCGGGCGAGCTTAGTCCGACCGGATCATCGCCGTGTCATATTCAGCAAGCACCTGAAATCACCCCTGATGCAGGAGTACGCTCAACTCCTTTTGCACACAGGGAAATCACTCGCACACGGCGCGTCACGGCGCACGCCGGTGCGAGAACACTCACCGTCACGAGTGAATGTCGCCCCACACACGAAAGGGGCCGGACCCCAGTGGCCCGGCCCCGTCTCCTGCTGCCCGTCGTCCGGGCCGTCACCCCACCGACGAGTACGCCACAACCCCCCGCAACAGCTGATCAACAGCCTTGCGCGCGGTCTTCGCCACGGAAGACCCCTCCACAGGAGCAGCCGCGGAGATCTGGCCCAGCACGTCGATGACCTGCTTGCACCACCGCACGAAGTCACCGGCCGGCATCTCCGCCTCCCGGAGCACCTCGTCCAGCCCCTTGCCGCTGGCCCACATGTACGCGGCCCAGGCGAACCCGAGATCGGGCTCCCGCTGCCCGACTCCCTCGGTCTGATTGATCCGGAAGTCCTCCTCGAGGGCGTCCAGCCGCCCCCAGATCCGAACCATCTCCCCCAGCGCGGCCTTGGCGTTGCCCGAGGGCAGCTTCGGCGCCATCGCGTCGTCCCCGACCCGCGCCTCGTACACCAAGGCGGAGACGCACGCGGCGAGTTCGGCCGGACCGAGGCCTTCCCAGACCTTCGCCCGCAGACACTCACTGGCCAGCAGGTCCAGCTCGCCGTACAGTCGCGCCAGCCGCTTGCCGTGCTCGGTGACCTCGTCACCCCGCAGATAGTCCAGCTCGGTCAGCAGCGCGACGATCCGGTCGAAGGTCCGCGCGATGGTGTTCGTGCGCCCCTCGATGCGCCGCTCCAGCTGCGAGGTGTCCCGCAGCAGGCGGTGATACCGCTCGGCCCAACGCGCGTGGTCCTCACGGTCGTTGCACCCGTGGCAGGGGTGGGAACGCAGCGCGGTGCGCAGCCGGTTGATCTCCCGGTCGTCGGCGGCCTGCGACCGCTTCTTGCGAGCCCGCTCCGGCGGGATGTGCCCGGCCTTGGTGCGCAGCGCTGAGGCGAGGTCCCGACGGGACTGCGGGGAACGGGGGTTGAAGGACTTCGGGATCCGCATCCGCTCCAGCGCCTCGACCGGCACCGGGAAGTCCATCGACGCCAGCCGCTTGACCTGCCGCTCGGCGGTGAGCACCAGCGGCCGCGGACCGTCGTGGTGCTCGAAGCCCCGGTGGCCGTTGGACCGCCCGGCGGGCAGCCCCGGGTCCAGTACCAGCGCGAGACCGGCGTACTTGCCGGTCGGGACGTGGATGACATCGCCCGGCTTGAGCTTCTCCAGCGCGACCGCGGCCTCGGCACGCCGCTGGTTCGCGCCCTGCCGGGCCAGCTCGTTCTCCCGGTCCTTCAGTTCGCGCCGCAGGCGCGCGTACTCCTCGAAGTCGCCGAGGTGGCAGGTCATCGACTCCTTGTAGCCCTCGAGCCCTTCCTCGTTGCGCTGCACCTGCCGGGAGATCCCGACGACCGACTTGTCGGCCTGGAACTGCGCGAAGGAGGTCTCCAGCAGCTCGCGCGAGCGATGCCGCCCGAACTGCTCGACGAGGTTGACCGCCATGTTGTACGACGGCTTGAAGCTGGAGCGCAGCGGGTACGTACGGGTGCCGGCGAGCCCGGCGAGGTGCTCGGGGCTCATCCCCCGCTGCCACAGCACCACCGCGTGGCCCTCGACGTCGATACCGCGTCGGCCCGCGCGCCCGGTCAACTGCGTGTACTCACCGGGTGTGATGTCGGCGTGCTGCTCGCCGTTCCACTTGACGAGCTTCTCCAACACCACCGACCGCGCGGGCATGTTGATGCCCAGCGCCAGCGTCTCCGTGGCGAACACGGCCTTCACCAGTCCGCGTACGAACAGCTCCTCCACGACCTCCTTGAAGGTCGGCAGCATGCCCGCGTGGTGGGCGGCGATTCCGCGCTCGAGGCCCTCCAGCCACTCGTAGTACCCGAGGACGTGCAGATCCTCGGTCGGGATGGACGCCGTGCGCTCCTCGACCAGGGCGCGCACCTTCTCCCGCGCCTCGTCGTCGTTCAGCCGCAGTCCGGCGTACAGGCACTGCTGCACGGCGGCCTCGCAGGCGGCGCGGCTGAAGATGAAGGTGATGGCGGGCAGCAGGCCCTCGGCGTCGAGCCGCTCGATGACCTCCGGCCGGCCCGGGGTCCACACCCGGGAGCGCTGTCTGCGCTCCCGCTCGCGGTCGGCCTCGCGCATGGCCCGCCCGCGACGGCGGTCCTGGTACGAGGGCCGGGTCGCCTCCATGCGGGCCAGCCGCGTCAGATCGGGGTTGACGGCCTTCTTGTGGCCCTCCCCCTCCTCGAACAGGTCGTACATCCGGCGGCCGGCCAGCACATGCTGGAACAGCGGGACGGGCCGGTGCTCGGAGACGATCACCTCGGTGTCGCCGCGGACGGTGTCGAGCCAGTCGCCGAACTCCTCGGCGTTGGACACGGTGGCCGAGAGGGACACCAGGGTCACCGACTCGGGGAGGTGGATGATCACCTCTTCCCATACGGCGCCCCGGAAGCGGTCGGAGAGGTAGTGCACCTCGTCCATGACCACATGGCCCAGGCCGATGAGGGTCTGCGAGCCCGCGTACAGCATGTTCCGCAGCACCTCGGTGGTCATCACGACCACGGGGGCGTCGGAGTTGACGCTGTTGTCGCCGGTGAGCAGGCCGACCTTGTCGGCGCCGTAGCGACGGCACAGGTCGGAGTACTTCTGGTTCGACAGCGCCTTGATGGGTGTCGTGTAGAAGCACTTCTTGCCCTGCTGCAGGGCGAGGTGGACGGCGAACTCGCCCACGATCGTCTTGCCGGAGCCGGTGGGGGCGGCCACCAGCACGCCCTTCCCCGCTTCGAGTGCCTGGCAGGCCTCGATCTGGAAGGGGTCGAGGCCGAAGTCGTACATCTCGCGGAAGGAGGCGAGCGCGGTGGCCTGCTCGGCGGCCCGCAGACGGGCAGCCGCATACCGCTCGGCCGGTGAGAGGTCCTCTGTCATCGTGCTTTCGAGCGTACCGGGCCCCACTGACAACAGGACGATCATTATCCGGATCCAGGCTCCGTAAACCCTGGATCCGCGCAGCTCACGGCCCTACGACCCGTACCGCCCCGGGTACGCAGCGTGCGGTCAGCGGCAGCGGCCCGAGGGGCTCGCCGTCGGCGTACCCGGTGACGGCCTCGGCGGCGATCTCGACCTGGGCGGCCCGGACGACGGTGACCTTGGGATGGCTGACGTGACCGCCCCGGTAGACGCTGGGGAAGACCCTGAGCAGGGTGGCGCGGGAGCAGTCCCCGACGATCGTGATGTCGAACAGCCCGTCGGTGAGGTCGGCGCCGGGACAGATCCGCATGCCGCCGCCGTAGGAGGATCCGTTGCCGACGGCCACCAGCGTGGCCTCGATCTCGCGGACCTCGCCGCCGTCGAGCGTGATCCGGTACGGGAAGGGCCGGAAGGCCGCCAGCTCGGCGAGCATCGCGAGGTCGTACTTCAGGCGGCCGGTGGGCCACCGCATCCGGTTGCCCCGGTCGTTGACCCGGGAGTCGAAGCCGGAGGCGAGGACGGTGCCGAACCAGCGGTCGCCGATCTGCCCGAGGTCGATGTCGCGCAGCCGGGCGCCCTTGAGCCCCTCGGCGATCGTCCGGCCCGCGGCGGCCGGGTTCCGGACGGGCAGGCCGAGCGCGCGGGCGAAGTCGTTTCCGGTGCCGACGGCGACCAGGCCGAGCGGGACGCGGCTGCCCGCGACGGCCTGGAGCGCGAGGTTCGCCATGCCGTCGCCCCCGACGGCCACCAGCGCGCCGGTGCCGTCCGCGACGGCGGACCGGGCGCGGACGAGGGCGTCCCGCGCGTCCTCGCCGATGACGGTCCGCACGCTGAATCCGGCTGCCCGCAAAGCGGAAGCGGCCGGCTGCGCCGCACTGGCGCCCCGGCCGCGACCCGCGGTGGGGTTGACGAAGAGAGTGATCTCGCTGCTCACGGAAGAGACCCTATGAGCTGCCCGGAGATCTTCAGGTCACGTCGTCATAACCGTTGATTCGCTCCGTCGTCGCCTGCTCGGGCAGGGCCCGGCTGGCGGAGACGGTCTCGACCTCGCCGATCTCCTCGGGGGTGAGATCGAGGTCGGAGGCCTCGTCGTCGGCGGGGCCCAGGGCGTCGCGGTGGCGCCTGCGGCGGTCGTTGAGCAGCGAGACCAGGACCGCGGCGAAGTACAGGACCCAGATCGGTCCGGCGAGCGCCAGCATGGTCAGCGGGTCGGTGCTCGGCGTTGCGATGGCCGCGAACACGGTGATGCCCATGATCATGCCGCGCCACCAGCCGAGCATGCGCTGGCCCGTGATGGCGCCGCTGAAGTTCAGCATGACCAGCAGCAGTGGCAGCTCGAAGGAGAGGCCGAAGACGACGACCATGCGCGTGACGAGGTCGAGCAGATCGTCCAGCGGCAACAGGTTGTCCACGCCGAACGGTGTGAACTCGATCAGCACCTTGGCGGTGGTGGGCAGCACCTTGTACGCGAAGAAGGCACCCATGAGGAACAACGGGAAGCCCGTGGCCACGAAGGCGTACGCGTACTTCTTCTCGTGCTTGTGCAGACCCGGGGCGACGAAGGCCCACAGCTGGTAGAGCCAGATCGGGGAGGCCAGGACGACGCCGGCCATCAACGACACCTTCAGCGCGAGGGTGAAGGGGGTGAGCAGACCGTTGATCGTGATCTGCGCGCACTGCTCTTCGGTGCTGGTCTTCGCCAGTTCCTCAAAGCTCTTCGCACAACCGACCGACTCCAGGATCGGCTTGGTGAAGAAGCTGATGATGTCCATGTAGAAGAAGGCGGCGACGATCGTCACGGCGACGATGGCCAGCAGCGCCTTGGCGAGCCGGTTGCGGAGCTCGCGAAGGTGCTCCGCGAGGGGCATGCGCCCCTCGGGATCCTTCTCCTTGGTGCGGGCAGGCTTCAGCAACCCACGTTCCCATCTCGTGCGGCGGGCCGGAGGTCACCGGCCCTGCGTCAGCGCTTGGTCGTGTCCGTCGGCTCGTTGACCGGGCGCGAGCTCGTCACGTCGCCGGGGGCCGCCTGGATGATGCGCTGGGCCGGGGGCTGCTCGTCGGTGTTGTTCGGCGGGTCGGCCGGGGCGGTGGTCTTGCCGTCGTCCTTCATCGCCTTGGCCTCGCTCTTGAGGATGCGAGCGGACTTGCCGAGCGACCGAGCCATGTCCGGAAGCTTCTTCGCGCCGAACAGCAGGATGATGACGACGAGGATGAGAATGATCTCGGGGGCTCCGAGCCTTCCGAACATAAGTCTTTACCTTCTCACCGAGGCGGCTTGGGTTGGGTGCTGTCCGACCGGTCGGACAAGTGTCCGAACGATCGTGTTGCCAGCGATCGTAACGCTCAGGGGTGAACGCGAGGCAATCCCCGTGCGTACTCCCGGTCCGCGGTCCGGGCCTCGTTCTCCGAGCCGCGACCAGCAGCGTACCTGGCACAGGCGCCAGGTTGACAGGGCGAAGTGGCCCAAAACGCATGCGGCGCAGGACTCACACCTGGTTCTCAGCCGGACTCACAGGGAGTCCACAGTCCGCGCCGTGCTCACGGCCGCCCGCTCCAGGTCCTCCGCCGCCCTGTTGATGCGCCGCGCGGACTCGGAGACCTGCCTGCCGAGGCGCTGGGCCTCCAGGAAGACCCGCACCGCGAGCACACCAAGAACGACAAGACCCAGAAATCCGACAGCTACCGCGAACATCGGCCAGAACATGACGCCGAGCCTAGAGGGTCGAGTGGAGTCGCAAGGTGCGGACCCCACCTCCGGTGAGCAGCTCGACGATCCGCTCCCCGGCCGGCTTGCGCACGGACGCGCCGCACTCCGGGCAGGTGAAGGAGTAGAAGGTGGTGCGGCTCGTGGCGCCGATGGCCAGGCGCAGAGCGCCGGCGGCGAGTTCGAACCGGCCCCGGCAGTCCGGGCAGCCGGCCCTGAACACCACGGGGGCCACGCTTCTCATCCCCGCGAACGCCGATGCCACGGAGACGCCGGACAACACGGAATCACTCAAGACCATCCACCCCTTCTGATCGGTCGTTCACCCACGGGCGGCGGATGCCGGTGGCGGGAGCGCGACGGTGCTCGGCCCTTCCGGACCTCCGCGCGCTCGCGCCCTCACTCCCGGTCGCCGTCCTCCCGCGCGCCCTGTGCCTCGATTCCGTCGTAGGCCGCGAGCGCTTCCCGGGCCGCCCGGCGGGCGCTCTCGGCCAGCTCGGCCGGCGCGACGATACGGCCGTCGCGACCGAGCCGGAGCGCGAGCCGCCGCAGCGACGCCGGATCGGGCGTGCGCAGAGAGATACGCAGCCCGCCGTCGGGCAGCTCATCCGCACTGTCGTGCGGGTAGTACTCGGCGACCCAGCGGCCGCCCGGACCGACCTCGACGACCACCTCGGGATCCTCGGCGGCCGGCTGCACCAGCCCCTCGGACAGGTCCCGCAGCTCGACCTCCGGCGGCGCGGAGGGCTCGTCGAGGATCTTGATCTCGGCGACCCGGTCGAGCCGGAAGGTGCGGCGTGCCTCGGAGCGGCGGCACCACGCCTCGACATAGGTGTGGCCGACGCTGACCAGCCGGATCGGGTCGATCTCGCGCTCGGTGACCTCGTCGCGGGCCGGGGAGTAGTAGCGGATCCACAGCCGGCGGCGCTCGGAGATCGCCCGGTCCACGTCGGCGAAGACCCCGCCCTCGGACTCGAAGGTCACCGAGAGCCGGGCGCTGGCCCCGGCCGCCTCACCGGCCGCCGTCTCCACCTTGGCGGTGGCCCGCAGCAGTGCCTGCCGGTCGCCCTCGCGCAGCCCCGGCAGTGTGGACACCGCGCGGGCGGCCACCAGCAGGGCCGTGGCCTCGTCGGAGGCCAGCCGCAGCGGCTCGGCGACATCGTCGGGGTTGTGCCACCAGATGCGCTCGCCGTCGGTGTCGATGTCGAGCAGGTCCCCGCCGCGGAAGCTGGTGCCGCACATGGGCAGCACGTCGAGGTCCGAGACCAGCTCGTCCTCGGTGATGCCGAAGGCGCGCGCGACGTCCTCGACCCGGGCCCCGGGACGCTCCTTCAGGTAGGTCACCAGGGAGAGCATCCGCCGGGTCTGGTCGATGGCGTTCACGGGCCTGACCGGTTTGCCTGCCACTGTCTTCGTCCGCTCCCCCTCAGCCCTTGGCCACGGCACGCAGCCGGTCCATCACATCGGCCCGCAGTTCGGCGGGCTCCAGCACCACCACGTCCGGGCCGAACTCCACCAGCCAGGCGTCCAGGCCGTGCCCGTACGGAATCTCCAACTCGTCCCAGCCGTCGCCGAGTTCCCGCACCCAGGTGGCTTTCGCCCGCAAGGGGTACCCGGCGCCGGTGCGCAACCGGATCAGCGCCGAGCGGTCCGCGGTCTCCCCCGCCCAGCTCGCGACCGTCTCCCGGACGGTGACGACGTCCGGGACCGGCGCGCTGAACCTGCCGCCGCGCGACCGTACCTTGCCGGTGATCCGGGAGAGCCGGAAGACCCGCTCGGCGCCCCGTTCGCGGTCCCAGCCCGCCAGGTACCAGTGGCCGCGCCAGCACTCCAGCGCCCACGGCTCCACATGGCGGGGCTCGGGGCGGGCGGCGGTGGCCTTGCGGTAGTCGAAGACGACCGGCCGGCGGTCCCGGCAGGCCAGCATCAGCGGCTCGAAGGCGGCCTCGTGCACGGGGATCCGTGGCTCCAGCGCCCCATGGGCCTCGTACGGGTCGACGTCCTCGGGCAGGCCCGCCGCGCGCAGCTTCTGCAGGGCACCGCTGGCCGCCCCGGCGAGCCGGGCCTGCTGCCACACCTTGGCGGCCAGGCCCAGGGCCGCGGCCTCTTCCGCGTCGAGGGTGATGGGGGGCAGCCGGTTGCTGTCGCGGCGGGCCAGGTAGCCGATCTCACCGTCGAGGCTCTCGACGGTCTCGATGACCAGGCCCAGCTCGCGCAGATCGTCCTTGTCCCGCTCGAACATGCGGTTGAAGGAGTCGTCGGAGCCGGCTTCCAGGTAGGCCTCGATGGACTCACGCAGCTCGCGCTTGCTCAGCGGCCGCCGCGTCCCGAGCAGACACAGCGCCAGATTCATGAGCCGCTCGGCCTTGGCAATGGCCATCGACGCCCTTCGCCTCCCTATGGTGCTTACGACCGATGACCGTACCGCCCCCAGGTGGCGCGGCAAAAGCCGAGGGCCCATGCCCGGACAGGCATGGGCCCCAGGTGATCGGGTCCGGTCGTACCACGATCGGTCGTACGACGATCAGACCCCAAGTGATCAGACCAAATGATCAGACCCGGAAGGCGCGCTGAAGCGGGCAGGCCCAAGGGGTCGGACCCAAGTGATCGGACGGCGAGGCTCAGACGCCCAGCAGGTCGACCACGAAGATCAGGGTCTCACCCGGCTGGATCGCCGGCGTCGGGCTCTGGTTGCCGTAGGCGAGGTGCGCGGGGATGGTCAGCTGACGACGGCCGCCGACCTTCATGCCCTGCACGCCCTGGTCCCAGCCCTTGATGACGCGGCCGCCACCGAGCGGGAAGCGGAACGGCGTACCGCGGTTCCAGCTGGCGTCGAACTCCTCGCCGGTGCTGAAGGCCACGCCCACGTAGTGCACGGTGACGGTCTGACCCGCCTGCGCCACCTCGCCGTCGCCCTCCCAGATGTCCTTGATCTCGAGATCCGCCGGCGGCGCGCCCTCGGGGAAGTCGATCTCGGGCTTGTCGATGCTCACGTCTTCAGCTCCATGCTTGTTGTGAAAAGGCAGCGGTCACAGTCTTACATCCCGCACGGCGTCACATCTTCGCGAGGATGTCCACCGAGAAGACCAGCGTGGAGTCCTTCTTGATGCCGCTGCCCTGCGGAGGGTTGTCGCCGTAGCCGAGGTCCGGCGGAATGACGATGAGGACGCGGCTGCCGACCTTCTTGCCGGTCAGGCCCTGCGCCCAGCCCTTGACGACCTGCTGGAGCGAGAAGGAGGCGAGCTGCTTGTTGGTGTAGGTGGCGTCGAACTCCTTGCCGCCGTCCCACAGCACGCCCTTGTACTGCACCAGCACGCTGTCCTCGGCTCCGACCTCGGCGCCGTCGCCCTCCAGGACGTAGTTCGCCACGAGCTTGGTCGGGGCGTCCGCGTCCGGGATCTCGATGGAGGGCGCCTTGCCGTCGGTGTTGGTGCCGACCTTGGGCAGGTCCACGTTGTCCTGGGCGACCTCGGTGCCCTTGGCGGAGCTCTTGGCGTTGAAGGTGCCCTCCACGTCCACCACGAACACCAGCGTGTCGGTGCCCTTGATGCCCGCCTGGCTGTTGCCCTGGGTGCCGTAGCCCCAGGTCGGGGGCACCGCCATCTGCACGCGGCTGCCGACCTTCTTGCCCGCGAGGGCGTAGCGCCAGCCGTCGATGATGCTGCCCTGGGCGAGCTGGATCACCAGCGGGGTCTTGCGGTCGTAGGAGTTGTCGAAGACCTTCGCCGTGGCCCAGACCTGGCCGAGGTAGTTGGCCTGGATGTAGTCGTTCTCCGCGACGGTCGCGCCGCCGCCCGCGATCACCGTCTTGACGGCGAGGTCCTTCGAGGGGTCACCGCTGCCCTTGGCTACGGTCGGCTTCTCACCGAACTTCGTGCCCGCCGTGATCGCCGGCAGCGGTCCGTCCACGATCTTCGGCGACGGCGCGGCCGACGTTTCGGGGGCCGAGGGCGACGGGCTGTCGGCGGACTCGGCCGAATCGGCTCCGTCGTCGTCGCCGCACGCGGCGAGCGTGGCCAGTCCGGCGGGTACGGCAATGAGAAGTGAGCGTCGGCGCACGGTGGGGGCCTCGTAATCGGTCGATCTTGTAGATGGCGTGCGCGCAACTCTACGGCGTGAGAAGGGCGCCGTACGGCAAACGTACGGCGCCCGTGTTGCGTTCCGGGGTTTGCGTCCGAAACGCGTCGCTCACATACCGGCGATCAGTTTCTCCACCCGGTCGTCCACGGAACGGAACGGGTCCTTGCACAACACAGTGCGCTGGGCCTGGTCGTTGAGCTTGAGGTGAACCCAGTCGACGGTGAAGTCCCGGCGCTGTTCCTGGGCCCTGCGGATGAAGTCGCCGCGCAGCCGGGCCCGAGTGGTCTGCGGCGGAACGGACTTGCCTTCGAAGATCTTCAAGTCGTTGCAGATCCGCGCTGCTTGACCCTTCTTCTCCAGCAGGTAGTACAGGCCACGACGGCGGTGGATGTCGTGGTAGGCGAGGTCTATCTGAGCGACCCGCGGATGCGACATCGTCATGTTGTGCTTGGCGCGATAGCGCTCGATGAGCTTGTACTTCATGACCCAGTCGATCTCGGTGCCGATGCGGTCGAGGTCCTCCGACTCGATCGCGTCCAGCGTGCGGCCCCACAGCTCCAGCACCTGCTCGACGGTTCCGGTGCGGATCCCGCGGCGCTCGCAGAAGTCCACGGCCTTCTCGTAGTACTCGCGCTGCACCTCCAGCGCGGAGGCCTCCCGGCCGCTGGCCAGACGCACCTTGCGCCGGCCGGTGATGTCGTGGCTGACCTCGCGGATGGCCCGGATCGGGTTCTCCAGGGTCAGGTCCCGCATCACCGTGCCCGCCTCGATCATGCGCAGCACCAGGTCGGTGGCGCCGACCTTGAGCAGCATGGTCGTCTCGGACATGTTGGAGTCGCCCACGATGACGTGCAGCCGGCGGTAGCGCTCGGCGTCCGCGTGCGGTTCGTCGCGGGTGTTGATGATGGGCCGGGAGCGGGTCGTCGCCGAGGAGACGCCCTCCCAGATGTGCTCCGCCCGCTGGCTCACGCAGTACACCGCTCCGCGCGGGGTCTGCAGCACCTTGCCCGCGCCGCACAGCAGCTGCCGTGTGACGAGGAACGGGATGAGGATGTCAGCGAGCCGGGAGAACTCCCCGTGCCGCGCCACCAGATAGTTCTCGTGGCAACCGTAGGAGTTGCCCGCCGAGTCGGTGTTGTTCTTGAAGAGGTAGACGTCGCCCGCGATTCCTTCCTCGTGCAGGCGTCGTTCGGCGTCCACCAACAGGCCTTCCAGAATGCGCTCGCCTGCCTTGTCGTGCGTGACCAGTTCGGTCACGTTGTCACATTCGGGTGTCGCGTATTCCGGATGTGACCCCACGTCGAGATAGAGGCGGGCGCCGTTCCGCAGAAAGACATTGCTGCTGCGGCCCCATGACACGACACGGCGGAAGAGGTACCGCGCCACCTCGTCAGGCGACAGGCGGCGCTGTCCCCTGAACGTGCACGTGACGCCGTACTCGTTCTCCAGCCCGAAAATGCGGCGGTCCATGACTGAACATTACGCCCGATCCCCCGAGCTGAAACGGGGTTCGACGGCACGGTTTGGATCATTTTCCGATGAAGCCGCAACGACCGCCGTCTGGGCGGGCGCCGCGAGGACCCGCCCCGTGGCCAGCAGGACCAGCAGGGACACGCCGCCCGCGACACCCGGAACGGCGAAACCCCACAGGGCCCCGCCCGCCTCGACGACCGGGCCGGTGAGCCCTGTTCCGACCGAGGCGCCGACCGTGAAGGTCGTCACGAGCCAGGAGAAGGCCTCGGTGACCGTCCCGCGCGGGGCGTGCCGGTCGACGAGCACAAACGCACAAGCGATGCAGGGTGCCAGGAAGACGCCGGACAGCACGGCCAGCAGCACCATGGGCACCGCGCCGGGCATCAGCATCAGCGGCAGGTAACACACCGCCAGAAGGGCCGTCAGGACGGTCAGTCGCCGCCCGGGCTCGCCCGCCCACTGCCGCGCCCCGTACACGGTGCCGCCGATCAGCGCCCCGAGCCCGAGGCCCGCCATCAGCCAGCCGTACACGGCGTCACCGCCGTTGTCGTCCGCGTACGGCACCGACGCGACCGTGATGGAGCCGAGCGCGATCCCCACGAACAGGAACGCGCCCAGCAGCGCCAGCAGTCCGGGCGACCGCAGCGCGCCCAGCCAGTGCGCCTCGCGCGGGGCCGAACGCCACGCGCGCGAGGGCGGCGAGAGCACCACCGAGAGCGCGCCGAGCACGCCTATGACGTTCAGGACGAGCAGTGCCGCCTGCGCCGACCACAGCGCGGTGCACAGCGTCACCAGCAACGGCCCGACGGTGAACATGACTTCCTGCGCCACGGCGTCCATGGCGTACGCCGTGTGCACCTGGTCCTCCTTGCCGAGGACCGAGGGCCACAGCGCCCGCAGGCCCCCCTCCAGGGGCGGCGTGAACAGCCCGGCGGCCGCCACGGCCGCATACGCGAGCGGCAGCGGCCCGATGCCCGCGACGGCGAAGACGGCCATCCCGAGCGCGGACACCACGGCGGCGGGCAGCTGCACCCGCGGCTGCCCGTGCAGGTCGACCAGCCTGCCGAGCAGCGGCTGTCCTACGGCGTTGGCGACGCCGTAGACGGCCGCGAGCACCCCGGCGAGGCTGTACGTGCCGCCCTCGGCGCGGACGAACAGCACGATCGCGATGGCGGCGGTGGCGTTCGGCAGCCGGCCCACCAGCGTGCCGACGAGCAGCCGCGTGGCGTGCCTCGCCCTGAGGATCTGCAGGTATCCCGCGGCCATGGACGACCACTCCTCGCCGAGACGGATGACGTTTTACGTATAACTTCCTTCGTCATACGTACCATGTGCGCTGTTCGGGAGTCCAGACGAAAGAGCGGGGAGACGGTGGCACGAGGCAGCACCCGCCCCACGAGCCGGGACGTCGCCCAGGCGGCCGGGGTGTCCCAGGCCGCGGTCTCCCTGGTGCTGGGCGACAAGTGGCGGGGCCGCGTCTCCGAAGCCACCGCCGAGCGGGTCCGCGCGGCCGCCCGGGAGCTCGGCTACCGGCCCAACCTGGCCGCCCGCAACCTGCGGCTCGGCCGCACCCGCACGGTGCTGCTCGTCGTCCCCGCCCTGACCACCGAGTTCTTCGCGGGCGTCTACACCGGCGCCGCCCGCGTGGCTGCCGAGAACGGCTTCGGCGTCGTCCTCTACCCCTCCCCCGAGGGCATCGGACCCGCCCGCGACCCCTTCGCCTCCGCCCAGGCCGCCCTGGACGGGGTCATCGCTTCCTCCATGGCCGCCGACGCCCTCACCGCCATCCGCGGCGACCAGCTCCCGCTCGTCATGCTGGACAGCGACCCGGCGGGCAGTCACGGCGCGGCCACCGTCAATCTCGACATCGCCGACGGCGTGCGCCAGATCGCCGAGCACCTGCTGGGCCTCGGCCACCGGCGCTTCCTGCACCTGGCGGCGGACGTCGCCTCCTGGACCTTCGAGGTCCGCGCCCGTGAGCTGCACGCGCGCGTGGCCGCCGTCCAGGACACCTCGCTGCGGACGGCCCGCGCACCGATCTCCATCGAGGGCGCCCAGCGCGCCGCCGAGGCCGCCCTCTCCGCCCCAGGGCCCCGGCCCACCGCCCTGATCTGCGACGACGACAAACTCGCGGCCGGCGCCTACAAAGCCGCCCGGCGCCTGGGCCTGAGCGTCCCCGAGGACCTCTCCGTCACCGGCCTCGACGACCTCGCCCTCGCGACCGCCATCGACCCCGAGCTGACGACCGTACGGCTCGACGCCGAACTCTTCGGCGAACGCGGCATGCGGGCCCTGCTGGCCGTCCTGGAGGGCCGTGAGCCGGAGGGCGGAGACATTCCCGTCGAACTGGTCGTCCGGGGCTCCACGGCCCCGCCAGGACCCTTCTGAACGCCCTGTGCCCCGGCCGAGCGGTCGGCCGGGGCACAGAAAGGGTGAGGCGGGGGCGGACTACTCCTCGTCGGAGCTCTCGGCGCCCTCGTCGGCGCTCTCGGCCTCGGTGGCCGCGCCGCCGGCCTCCAGCAGCCGGGCGAGCTGACGGCCGACGATCCGCTTGAACTTGCGCTGCTGCGGACGCGTACGGTCCAGCACCGCGACCTCGAGACGCTCGGCGGGGATCTCCCGCTGGGAGCCGTTGGACTCACGGGACAGCGCCTGCACGGCCAGCTTCAGGGCCTCGGCGAGGCTCATGCCGTCCTGGTGACGCTGATCCAGGTAGCTGCTGATCAGCTCGGCGTTGCCGCCGACCGCGACCGAGCCGTGCTCGTCCACGATCGAGCCGTCGTGCGGCAGCCGGTAGATCTGGTCGCCCTCGGGCGTCTCCCCGACCTCGGCGACGACCAGCTCCACCTCGTACGGCTTCTCCGCCGCGGAGGAGAAGATCGTGCCCAGCGTCTGGGCGTAGACGTTGGCCAGACCGCGAGCGGTGACGTCGTCACGGTCGTAGGTGTAGCCCCTCAGGTCGGCGTAGCGCACGCCGCCGATCCGCAGGTTCTCGTACTCGTTGTACTTGCCGGCGGCGGCGAAGCCGATCCGGTCGTAGATCTCGCTGAACTTGTGCAGCGCGCGGGACGGGTTCTCGCCGACGAACACGATGCCGTCGGCGTACTGCAGCACGACCAGGCTGCGACCGCGGGCGATGCCCTTGCGGGCGTACTCCGCCCGGTCGGCCATGGCCTGCTGGGGGGAGACATAGAACGGCGTCGACACCGGTTATCCGTCCCTTTCTGTGGAAGTCACTGGATCACCTTGCAAGAGGGCCTGCGGCTACAGCAGCGCGGCCCGCGGGCCGTCGGGCTGCTCCAGGCGCCGCTCCAGGATCGAGCGGGCGATCTCGGACGACTCCTCGTCGGTGAGCCGGCGGAAGCCGTCATCGGTGATCACGGTGACGATCGGGTAGATCCGGCGGGCGACATCGGGACCACCGGTCGCCGAGTCGTCGTCAGCCGCGTCGTACAGGGCCTGCACCACCAGCGTGGTGGCCTCGGCCTCGCTCAGGTCGTCACGGAAGAGCTTCTTCATGGCACCGCGCGCGAAGATCGAACCGGAGCCGGTGGCCGCGTAGCCCTGCTCCTCGGAACGGCCGCCGGTGACGTCGTAGGAGAAGATCCGGCCCTTGTCCCGGTCCACGTCGTAGCCCGCGAAGAGCGGCACCACCGCCAGCCCCTGCATGGCCATGCCCAGGTTGGAGCGGATCATGGTGGAGAGCCGGTTCGCCTTGCCCTCCAGCGACAGCTGGGCGCCCTCGACCTTCTCGAAGTGCTCCAGCTCCAGCTGGAAGAGCTTCACCATCTCCACGGCCAGACCGGCCGTGCCGGCGATGCCGACGGCCGAGTACTCGTCGGCCGGGAAGACCTTCTCGATGTCGCGCTGGGCGATGACGTTGCCCATGGTGGCGCGGCGGTCACCGGCGAGGACGACGCCCCCGGGGAAGGTCACGGCCACGATGGTCGTGCCGTGCGGCGCCTCGATCACGCCCTGCACGGGCGGCAGTTGACGCTTGCCGGGCAGCATCTCCGGCTGGTGCTCGGAGAGAAAGTCCATGAAGGACGAGGACCCAGGCGTCAGGAAGGCAGCTGGTAGACGCCCGGCGCCACGAGTGTTGGCTTCCACGAGTTTCCTTCCACGTAAGAGCAGTTGAAGCACGGTATGCCACGGACCCTACCCGTCTCGGGAGAGTGATCCACATCTGAGCCCGTGCCGTTCACAGGCCGCTTCGCCGCCGACGAAGACTGCCCGCGGCCCGACCCACCGGCACCGCGAGCAGCACTTCGCCGTCTGCTCCCCGGCCACACGCCACCCCGAACCCTGAGAGCCTGCTGGAGACCTTGGATTCAAAGGCGAAGGTGACCTACTGTCCACCCTTTTGAACGAAGGACCGCACGAAGTCCTCTGCGTTCTCCTCGAGTACGTCGTCGATCTCGTCCAGGACGGAGTCGACGTCGTCGCTCAGCTTCTCCTGGCGCTCCTTGAGGTCCTCCGAGGCCTGCGCCTCCGTCGCCTGCTCCTCGACCTCCTCCGTGGAGCGCGTGGCCTTCTGCTGTCCGCCGCCGGTGTCCTTGGTTGCCATATCCCTCACCCCGCTCAGTTCGCCCGACATGGTCGCCAGGTCGACATTCCTGCCGATCGGTGATGATCAGACCCTACAAGCCCGGTCTGACATCGGCCCCGCACTTTCCTCAACGTGCGGGGATCACCTCGATGATTCCCGGACGGCGGGTTTTCCACCCTGCCGGGACTTGCGCCCCCGGGTACCCGTTCAGCCGCCGGACAGCACCCTGACCAGGTCTTCCGCGGTACGGCAGCGGTCCAGGAGCTCCTTGACGTGATTTCGCGTTCCGCGAAGCGGTTCGAGGGTTGGAACGCGCTGGAGGGAGTCCCGGCCCGGCAGATCGAAGATCACGGAGTCCCAGGAGGCGGCCGCGACGTCATCGGCGTACTGCTCCAGACACCGCCCGCGGAAGTACGCGCGGGTGTCCTCCGGCGGCTTCGCCCGGGCCCTCTCGACCTCGGACTCGTCCAGCAGGCGCTTGATGCGCCCACGGGCCGCGAGACGGTTGTACAGGCCCTTCTCGGCGCGTACGTCGGCGTACTGGAGGTCCACCAGGTGCAGCCGGGCGGCGTCCCAGTCGAGGCTGTCGCGGCGCCGGTAGCCCTCCATCAGCTCCCGCTTGGCCACCCAGTCCAGCTCGCCGGCCAGGCTCATCGGGTCGTTCTCCAGCCGGTTGAGGGTGTCCTCCCAGCGGCTCAGGACGTCCTTGGTCTGGTCGTCGGCGTCGGCGCCGAAGCGCTCCTCGACGTACTTGCGGCTCAGCTCGTAGTACTCCATCTGGAGCTGGACCGCGGTGAGTGTCCGGCCGCTGCGGAGCGTGACCAGGCGCTTCAGGGACGGGTCGTGGGAGACCTGGTGGAGCGTGCGGACCGGCTGGTCGACGGCGAGGTCGACCGCGATGAAGCCGTCCTCGATCATCGACAGGACCAGGGCCGTCGTGCCGAGCTTGAGGTAGGTGGAGATCTCGGAGAGGTTCGCGTCGCCGATGATCACGTGCAGGCGACGGTACTTCTCGGCGTCCGCGTGCGGCTCGTCGCGGGTGTTGATGATCGGGCGCTTCAGCGTGGTCTCGAGGCCCACCTCGACCTCGAAGTAGTCGGCGCGCTGACTGAGCTGGAAGCCGTGCTCGTGGCCGTCCTGGCCGATGCCGACGCGGCCCGCTCCGGCGAAGACCTGACGGGAGACGAAGAAGGGCGTCAGGTGGCGCACGATGTCCGAGAAGGGGGTCTCCCGCTTCATCAGGTAGTTCTCGTGCGTGCCGTAGGAGGCGCCCTTGTTGTCGGTGTTGTTCTTGTAGAGGTGGATCGGCTGGGCGCCGGGCAGCTGGGCGGCGCGTTCCGCGGCCTCGGCCATGATCCGTTCGCCGGCCTTGTCCCAGAGGACCGCGTCCCGCGGGTTGGTCACCTCGGGGGAGCTGTACTCGGGGTGGGCGTGGTCGACGTAGAGCCGTGCGCCGTTGGTGAGGATGACATTGGCCAGGCCGATGTCCTCGTCGGTGAGCTGACTCGCGTCGGCGGCCTCGCGGGCGAGGTCGAAGCCTCGCGCGTCGCGCAGCGGGTTCTCCTCCTCGAAGTCCCAGCGGGCCCGGCGGGCCCGGTGCATCGCCGCCGCGTAGGCGTTGACGATCTGGGATGAGGTGAGCATGGCATTGGCGTTGGGGTGACCGGGGACGGAGATCCCGTACTCCGTCTCGATGCCCATCACTCGCCGTACGGTCATGCGGCCCTCCTTGCCCGGCGGCGTCCTCGGTCGGGGACGCTGCTCAAGTACCGCTGGCGCTCCGGTGCGTGTGCGGTGCCCGTCCCCGCACTGCGCGACTCGGCGGTACGGAAGAGCCTAGAACGCCTTTGCGCTGGTGGGGAGATCATTTGCGTCATTGCCTTGCTCCGGTCTTCGCCGCAAAAACAGTCGGCTGCGGGTACCCGCTGAGGGCACCCGCAGCCGCCCTGTCTTTTACAGGTACTGACCGGTGTTCGCCACCGTGTCGATGGAGCGTCCGGTGTCCGCGCCCTGCTTTCCGGTGATCAGGGTGCGGATGTAAACAATCCGCTCACCCTTCTTTCCGGAGATCCGGGCCCAGTCGTCCGGGTTGGTGGTGTTCGGCAGGTCCTCGTTCTCCTTGAACTCGTCCACGCAAGCCTGGAGGAGATGGGAGACGCGCAGACCCTTCTGGTTGTGCTCCAGGAAGTCCTTGATCGCCATTTTCTTGGCGCGCCCGACGATGTTCTCGATCATGGCGCCGGAGTTGAAGTCCTTGAAATACAGGACTTCCTTGTCTCCATTGGCGTAGGTGACTTCCAGGAAGCGGTTCTCCTCGGATTCGGCGTACATCTGTTCCACCGCGGTCTGGATCATTCCCTGGACCGTGGAACCCTTGTCGCCGCCGTGCTCACCGACGTCCTCGGGGTGCAGCGGGAGGCGCTCGGTGAGGTACTTGCCGAAGATGTCCTTCGCGGCCTCGGCGTCCGGACGCTCGATCTTGATCTTCACGTCCAGCCGGCCGGGGCGCAGGATGGCGGGGTCGATCATGTCCTCACGGTTGGAGGCACCGATCACGACCACGTTCTGCAGGCCCTCCACACCGTCGATCTCGGCGAGCAGCTGCGGGACGATCGTGTTCTCGACGTCCGAGCTGACTCCCGAGCCACGGGTACGGAAGAGGGACTCCATCTCGTCGAAGAAGACGATGACGGGGGTGCCCTCGGAGGCCTTCTCACGCGCACGCTGGAAGACGAGGCGGATCTGCCGCTCGGTCTCACCGACGTACTTGTTGAGCAGCTCGGGACCCTTGATGTTGAGGAAGAAGCTCTTGCCCTGGGCCTGGCCGGTGACCTCGGCGACCTTCTTGGCCAGCGAGTTGGCGACGGCCTTGGCGATGAGCGTCTTTCCGCATCCGGGGGGTCCGTAGAGCAGGACGCCCTTGGGCGGGCGCAGTTCGTGCTCCTTGAACAGGTCCGGGTAGAGGTAGGGGAGCTCGACCGCGTCGCGGATCATCTCGATCTGGTTGCCCAGACCGCCGATCTGCTCGTAGCCGATGTCCGGGACCTCTTCGAGGACGAGTTCCTCGACCTCGCTCTTGGGCACGATCTCGTAGACGTAGCCGGAGCGGGGTTCGAGCAGCAGGGCGTCGCCGGGACGGATGGTGACGTCCAGCAGCGGCTCGGCGAGCCGCACCACCCGTTCCTCGTCGGTGTGCCCGAGCACCAGGGCCCGCTCGCCGTCCTCGAGGATCTCCTTGAGGGTGACGATGTCCCCGACGCGCTCGAACTCCATGGCCTCCACCACGTTGAGCGCTTCGTTGAGCATGACTTCCTGGCCGCGGCGCAGGTCGTCGAGTTCCACGCTTGGGCTGACGTTCACCCGGAGTTTGCGTCCTCCGGTGAAGATGTCGGCCGTGCCGTCCTCGTTCGCCGTGAGGAAGACACCGAAGCCGGCCGGCGGCTGTGCGAGCCGGTCGACCTCCTCTTTGAGGGCCACGATCTGGTCGCGGGCCTCACGGAGCGTGTTGGCGAGTCGCTCGTTCTGGGCGGACACGCCGGCCAGGTTGGTCTGCAGCTCGACGATCCGCTCCTCGAGAATCCTCGTGTGTCGCGGAGAGTCGGCGAGCTTACGTCGCAGGACGGCGATCTCCTGCTCAAGGTAGGCAATCTGCCCGGCAGGGTCTTCGGACCCTCGTCCCGGGCGGATGCCGCGGTTCATGTCGTCGTCGTGGGCTGCCACGGTCCTCACCTCCTCCAAGGGGAGCTGGACGCTTCCAGACCCTACCTGGGTGGGTGTCGATTGAAACCCCTAGATCACAAAGACTGTCAAGGTGTGTCGTCGGCCACACCCTGAGCTGTTCTCACGCCGTCTGGATACCCACTCAACGTCTTCCGGAAGCGGGCTGTTCCTGGCCGGAGTAGTCAAACACCGTCGAGTTTGGCCGGAGTTGCGGTCGTGGGTACCTCGAGAGCGGCCCCGCGAGGGGCCGGAACCGCTGGTGCCGGGGGCGGATGCGGGCGGCAGCGACGGTGACGCACGGTGCGCGGGCGGGCGGAGCGCGTCACCGGCGGTGGGCGATCGCCGGTGGCGGGCCGGAGGTATGGTCGAGACGTCCCACACGGAGAACGGCAGGAGAGATGGACGTGGAGCAGGCGGCCGGTGTCGGCGAGGCGCTCGAGGTCTGGATCGACCAGGACCTCTGTACCGGCGACGGCATCTGCGCCCAGTACGCGCCCGAGGTGTTCGAGCTGGACATCGACGGGCTCGCCTACGTGAAGAGCGCGGACGACGAGCTCCTGCAGGACAAGGGCGCCACGACCCCCGTACCACTGCCGCTGCTCACCGATGTCGTGGACTCCGCCAAGGAGTGCCCCGGCGAGTGCATCCATGTGCGCCGGGTCGCGGACCGGGTCGAGGTGTACGGGCCCGACGCCCAGTGACGCCGCGGGCGCGGAGGGTCCTCAGACGCTCCGCGCTCCAGCGGGGGTCGAGCGGACGAACGTACCGTTGTCCCACCGCCATTTCGCGCGGTCGGTGACGTCGGGGCAGCAACTGGGCACGTCGGACGACGAGTAGCCGAGCAGGGTCGCCACGACGGCTCCGTCCCGCACGGCGAACTCGCTGACGGTCTGGCGGTCCTTCGGGTCGACGAGGGTGGCCACGACCCGGGGACGCTCGGCGTCGCTCGCGCGCGTGAGGACGTACACGCCGTCCGGCGGGGTGCCCATGGGGGCGTCGCAGTGCACGACGGCCACGGTCTCCGGGCGGCCGTCGCCGTCGAGGTCCCCGGACCCCTTCTTGACCACGACCGCCTTCACGGGGCCGCATTCGAGGCCGAAGTCCACGCCTTTGGTGTCGGGCGCCGCGACGGCGGCGGGTGCGCTCCTCGGCGCCGTGCCCGAACCCTGGGCCGCGTTGGCCGCGTCCGGTTGCAGGACCGAGGAGAGGGCCACGACGCCGGCCAGCGCGGTGGCGGTCGCGACCCAGTGGATCGGACGGGTGTGCGTGTGTGCCAGTTCCGGGACGGCGGAGTGCTGCACTAGGAGTGTCTCCCGTGAGGGCTGTGCCGGTGGGGGTGCCAGGCATCGTGCCACACGTCACACCGTGGGGGAACGGCGGGGTGCGCAGTTCGCGTGCTGCTTCGAATGCCGCTGCGCCGGGCCAGGTGGCAGGCCGTCAGCGAAAAGGCGCCGTGGCCGAGTTCCCGGTGTTCCGGGGGAACTCGGCCACGGCGCCGTTACGTTGTACGCGGCACGGGGCCGCCTCAGCGGCCGGAGCCGCCGTCGGCGTTGGGCCCCGCGTAGTCCTCGCCGTAGGCGCCCTTGGCGGGGCGTCGACGGCGCATGGGCGGCTCGACCCCGTCGGCGAGACGGCGGGCGGTGAGCAGGAAGCCGGTGTGGCCGATCATCCGGTGGTCCGGACGGACGGCCAGGCCCTCGATGTGCCAGTTGCGGATCATCGTCTCCCAGGCGGTCGGCTCGTTGAAGGAGCCGATCTCGCGGATGGACTCCACGGTCCGGGCGAGCTGGGTGGTGGTGGCGACGTAGCAGCACAGGATGCCGCCGGGGACGAGCGCCTTGGAGACGGCCTCCAGGCACTCCCACGGGGCGAGCATGTCGAGGATGACGCGGTCCACGT
Source organism: Streptomyces sp. NPDC003635 (assembly GCF_053587635.1). Lineage (NCBI taxonomy): Bacteria > Bacillati > Actinomycetota > Actinomycetes > Kitasatosporales > Streptomycetaceae > Streptomyces > Streptomyces sp. NPDC003635. The sequence goes on from NZ_JBSFOK010000014.1 coordinate 144,189, forward strand.
CCGTGTCGCTCAGGTTGTCCTGGAGGTCGCCGACGGTGAGCTGCCAGGCGGGGTGCGGGCCGCCGAAGTAGCGCTCCACGTTCGCCTGCGCGATCTCCGCGAAGTCCTCGCGGCGCTCGTAGGAGTGCAGCATGCCCTGGTCGCCGATGGCCCGCAGCAGGAAGCTGCTCAGCGAGCCGGAGCCGACGCCGGCCTCGACGACGCGCGCGCCGGGGAAGATGTCGGCGAAGGCGAGGATCTGCCCCGCGTCCTTCGGGTAGACGACGGCTGCCCCGCGGGGCATGGACAGGACGTAGTCGGGGAGCAGGGGGCGCAGCGCGAGGTAGGCGACGTTCCCGGTGGTGCGGACAACGCTGCCCTCGGGAGCGCCGATCAGTTCGTCGTGGGGGAAGGAACCCTTGTGGGTGTGGAAGTTCTTCCCGGCCTCGAGCGTGAACGTGTAGTGGCGGCCCTTGGGGTCGGTCAGCTGAACCTGGTCCCCGACCTTGAAGGGCCCGCGCCTGCGGGCGGCACCGGTCGGTTCGGACATGTGAACAGCCTACCGGGGTTTACCGGGGCCGCCGACCACTAGGAGGGGCGGGCCATGGCCTTGACGAAGGCGCGCTCCACGTCGGCGGCGGACAGGACGCCGTAGATCTCGCCGGTCTCCTCCACCACCAGGTACTCGGTGGCCGGGGTGGCCCTCAGGGCGTCCAGGAGGTCCTCCCCCGCCAGTTCCGCCGAGACGCGCATGCCGTCCGTGAGGTCCTGGGCGAGGCCGCTGACGGCGACCCAGGGGCGCCGGTGCTCGGGAACGCCGACGATGGCGGCCTCGCGGACGAGGGAGAGGGGGGCGCCGTCGGCGTCGACGACGACCAGGGCGCGGGCGCCGGCGGCGTTGGCGCGGCGCAGGGCCTCGGAGAGCGGGGTGTCCGACTCCACGGGGACGGCGCGGCGGGTGAGGGCGCGGGCGCGGAGTTCGGGCAGGTGTTCGCGCAGTCGGGCCATGCGGAGGCTGTTGCCTGCGCCGGTCCAGATGATCGCGGCGAGGATGGCGGCCAGCAGGGCGTCCATCACGGTGTCCATGCCGACGTTGTCCTCGGCGTCGGCGCCGAGAGCCCCGGACTGGGTGAGCAGCGGGAGCCCGACGAGGACGGAGACGGCGAGGGCGCGGCCGACCCAGGCGGCGGCGACGGTGCCGCTCATGGGCTTGCCGGTGATCTTCCAGACGACCGCGCGGAGCATACGGCCGCCGTCGAGGGGGAGGCCGGGCAGGAGGTTGAAGGCGGCGACGATGAGGTTGGAGATCATCAGGCCGGCCAGCAGGACACCGGGGACGGTGCCGGGTTCCACGGTCTGCATGGCGGCGTAGAAGACGCCGGCGAGGACCAGGGAGAGCAGGGGGCCCACGAAGGCCAGGACGAACTCGCGCCCCGGGGTGTCGGACTCCTTCTCGATCTCCGAGACCCCGCCGAAGAACTGGAGCTGGATGCGGCGGACGGGGAGCTTGAAGCGGAGGGCGGCGACGGTGTGGGCGAGTTCGTGGACGAGGACGGAGGCGTAGAAGGCGACCGCGAAGAAGAGGGAGACGAGATAGCGGGCGGCGCCGAGCTCGGGGAGCACGCGGTCCAGCTGGCCGCCGAAGACCCAGGTGATCAGGGCGGCGACGAGGAACCAGCTGGGGGCGACGTAGACGGGTACGCCGAAGGGGCGGCCCATGAGCAGTCCGCCACGCGGCTCCGGGGGCTTCGGGGGGCGGGGGTGTGCTCCGGTGGTCTCGGCGCCCCCGTCGGCCTTCCGCTTCCCACCGGCCGCGTCCGGCGCCCGGTCCTCGCCCTGCCGCGACGTCCCGGCCCAGCCCCGGTCCCCGCTCCGCCCGGTCGCCTCACCCCAGACCGAGGGACGCTCCTCGTGGCCCCGGTCGGGCTGCTCTTCGCGGGCCGGCGCGTCATCCCGGCCGGACGTCTCACCGCCGCGGGGCGCCTCGCCCGGCCGCTCGTCACCGCCCGGCACACCCTCCCGGCCGGGCGTCCGCCCGCCGCCGGACTGCGCACCGCCGCGGGGCGCCTCGCCCGGGTCAGGTGTCCGGGCTCCGCCCGGCTGCTCCTCGTTGCGCGGCGCCTCGTCGCGGCCCGCGGTCTCGGCCCTTTCCGGCCGCTCGTCGGCGCGCTGTGCCTCGTCGCCGTCCGATGTGTCGTTCTTCGGGGGGTGTTCGTTCCGTGGGGTCGCCGAGGGGTCGGGGGCGGGGGGTGGCGTGGGCGGGGTCGATGGTGGTGCGTGGTGCTGGGTCGGCTGCTCGGTGCCGGACCGCGGCTGCCCGCTCCCGCCGCTCTCGTCCACGGTGTCCCCTCGTTCGAAGCGTCTTCCGCGCCTGCCGTGCGGAAGGGTCTCGGGTCGATGGTATGCGGCCCTCGCGACGCCTTCCGCCCCGGCACCCCCTGTGTTCGTCCGATGACGGTCGGGTGACTGTCAGTGGCGGGCCGTAAGGTCTGGGGCATGGAGACGAGCACGGAGGACGTGGAGCCGTCGGTGGCGGGCGAGGCCACCTCGACGGCGGGGGACGGGGCGACGGAGCGGCGGGCGGTGCCCACCGCCATAGCGCCCGCCTCCCTCTCGCCCTCGCGCGCCGGTGACTTCATGCAGTGCCCGTTGCTGTACCGGTTCCGGGTGATCGACCGGCTCCCGGAGAAGCCCAGCGAGGCGGCGACCCGGGGCACCCTGGTGCACGCCGTGCTGGAGCGGCTCTTCGACGCCCCGGCGTCCGAGCGCACCGCCCCCCGCGCCAAGTCACTGATCCCCGGGCAGTGGGACCGGCTGCGCGAGTCCCGGCCGGAGATCCAGGAGCTGTTCGCCGACGATCCGGAGGGTGAGCGGCTCGCGCGGTGGCTCGGTCAGGCCGAGCAGCTCGTGGAGCGGTGGTTCACGCTCGAGGACCCGACCCGTCTGGAGCCGGCCGAGCGCGAGCTGTTCGTGGAGGCCGAGCTGGACTCGGGGCTGCGGCTGCGCGGGATCATCGACCGGGTCGACGTGGCGCCGACCGGCGAGGTGCGGATCGTCGACTACAAGACGGGCAAGGCGCCCCGGCCCGAGTACGCCGAGGGCGCGCTGTTCCAGATGAAGTTCTACGCGCTCGTGGTCTGGCGGCTGAAGCACGTGGTGCCGCGCCGGCTCCAGCTCGTCTATCTCGGCAGCGGGGACGTCCTGACGTACGACCCGGTCCTCGCCGATCTGGAGCGGGTCGAGCGCAAGCTGCTCGCGCTGTGGGAGGCGATCAGGCTCGCGACCGAGACGGGCGACTGGCGCCCGAGGCCGACCAAGTTGTGCGGCTGGTGCGACCACCAGGCCCACTGCCCGGAGTTCGGCGGCACTCCCCCGCCCTACCCGCTGCCGCTGTCGGTACGAGGCCCCGAACCCGACGCCCCCACGGATCCGTTGGCCGTCCCGGGGACGGAGGGCCACGAGATCGTCAGGGCAGTCGAGTCGGGCGTGGAGGCGCAGGGCAGAATGGGGCCGGACTAGCGAAGGAGACTTACGTGGCCATCCGCGTCCTACTGGTCGACGACCAGCCGCTGCTGCGTACCGGCTTCCGGATGATCCTGGAGGCGGAGCAGGACATCGCGGTCGTGGGTGAGGCCGGAGACGGCCTGCAGGCTCTCGACCAGGTACGGGCCCTGCAGCCCGATGTGGTTCTGATGGACATCCGCATGCCGCGGATGGACGGGGTCGAGGCGACCCGGCAGATCACCGGCCCCGGGCGGGACGGCCCGGCGAAGGTGCTGGTCCTCACCACCTTCGACCTCGACGAGTACGTCGTGGAGGCGTTGCGGGCCGGCGCCAGCGGCTTCCTGCTCAAGGACGCGCCGGCGAACGAACTCGTGCAGGCCATTCGTGTCGTGGCCGCCGGAGAGGCGATGCTCGCGCCCAGCATCACCCGTCGGCTGCTCGACAAGTACGCCACGCATCTGCCCTCCGGCGAGGAGCCCGTCCCGGACACCCTGCACACCCTCACCGACCGTGAGGTGGAGGTGCTGAAGCTGGTGGCGCGCGGGCTGTCGAACGCCGAGATCGCCGCGGATCTGTTCGTCAGCGAGACCACCGTCAAGACGCACGTCGGGCACGTCCTGACCAAGCTGGGGCTGCGCGACCGGGTGCAGGCCGCCGTGTACGCGTACGAGAGCGGGCTCGTGCGCCCCGGCGCTCAGTAGGAGTTTGACGGCAATACACGCGAAGGGCGCCCGACTTCCCCGAAGGGAAGCGGGCGCCCTGTGCGTCGGGTCAGTCGCTGCTCTTGCTGAGCTCCCAGAAGCGGAACACCGTCGAGGCGTCGAGGCAGGACTCGAGGCCGTAGACGTTGTCCCGGACGACCGCGTACTGCTTGGCCTGCCAGACCGGCAGGATGGGCAGTTCCGCGGCCACGATGTCCTGGAGGCGGCCGTAGTCCTCCTCCGTCGCGGTGCGGTCGCTCTGGGCGCCGGTACGCGGGATCAGCGTGCCGGTGATGGTGTCGTTGCTGTAGTTGTTGCCCAGCACGTTGCCCTTGCCGAAGAACGGCGACGTGAAGTTGTCGGCGTCCGGGTAGTCCGGGATCCAGCCCTTCACGTACACGCCGTACTTGCCGGCCTCGATGTCCTGCTCGTACTGGTCGTACGCGACGGACTTCACGTCGGCGTCGAACAGGCCGCTGGCGTTGAGCTGTCCGGCGATCGCCTTCAACTCCTGGTCGGTGGCCGGGCCGTAGCGCGACGGGGTCGACCAGAGCGTCAGCTTCACCTTGTCGCTGATGCCCTCGGAGGCCAGTGCCGCCGCGGCCTTGGCCTTGGAGGGCCGCTCGCCGTAGGTGTCGAAGAAGGCGGTGTTGTGGCCGCCGATGCCCGCCGGGATGATCGAGTACAGCGGGGTGGCGGTGCCCTGGTAGACGTCCTCGATGAGGGCGTCGCGGTCGAGCAGGTAGGCGATGGCCTTGCGGACCCCGAGCTTTCCGGTCACCGGGTCGTCCATGTTGAAGACCAGGTGCTGCACCTCGGCGCCGGTGCCGTCGACGAGCTCGATGCCGGAGCTGGAGCTGTCGTCGGCCTTCTCGGTCTCGGCGATGTCGGCGGCGCTCAGGCCTCGGTAGGCGATGTCGACGTCGCCGTCGAGCAGCGCGGTCTTCAGGGCCGCACGGTCGCCCTTGTAGAACTTCATGGTGACGCCGGAGTTCTTGACCTCGGCGGCGCTGCCCGTGTAGTGCTCGTTGACCGAGAAGACGGCCTCGTCCTCGCTGAACGAGTCGAGCTTGTAGGGGCCGGAGCCGACCGCCTGGCCGTCCTCGCGCAGACCGTCCGCGTCGTACTGGCGGTGGTCGACGATGGAGCCGGCGCCGGAGGCGATCTTGCTCGGGAAGGTGGCGTCCGGGGTGTTCAGCCGGAAGACGACCGTCTTCTCGTCCGGGGTCTCGACCTTGTCCAGCATCGGGAACATGATCGCGGGACCGGCGTCGTCGTTGATGTTCAGCATGCGGTCGAACGAGAACTTGACGTCCTCCGAGGTGAGCGAGTCACCGTTGCTGAACTTCAGACCGTCCTTCAGCGTGCACTTGTACACCTTCGTCGAGGTGTCGGTGAACGCGCACGACTCGGCCGCGTCGGGCTCGGGGTCGGTGCCGCCCTTGGGGAAGCTGAGCAGGGACTGGAAGACGTTGTTGAACAACAGCCACGAGCCCGGGTCGTAGCCTGAGGCCGGGTCGGTGGCGAGGACGTCGTCGGACATCCCCACGACCACGGCGGTGCCGTCGCTCGCGGAGCCGCCGGTCTCCGTGCCGCAGCCGGTCAGCAGGCCGGAGGCCAGCCCCGCCACTACGGGCAGGACCGGCCACTGGTTGCGCATGTTCACGTGCAGGTGCCTTGTCGTCGGTATCGGTAATCGGGGCCGCCGTCCCGACGGCCCGGGCACGGGAGACGTCAGCCGCTCACGCCACGGCCGAGCTCCCACAACTGAAGGGTGGAGGACGAGTTGAGCGCGTACGCGGTACCCGTGACGTCGTCGCGGGCGGCGACGTACTGCTTGCCCTGCCACAACGGGAGCACGGGCACGTCCTCGGCGACGATGTCCTGGATCTCGGTCAGGCTGTCGACCGCGGACTGGCGGTCGGCCTCGCGCCGGGAGTCCGGGATCAGGGAGTTGCGGATCTCGCTGTTCGCGTACGGCGAGCCGAGGAAGTTGTCCTTGTCGAGGAACGGGGCGAGGTAGTTGTCGGCGTCCGGGAAGTCGGGGAACCAGCCCATGCCGTAGACGTCGTACTCGCCCTTCTGCTCGGCGGGACGGAAGGTCTCCCAGGGGGTGCCCTTGACACTGACGTCGAACAGGCCGCTGGAGTTGAGCTGCTCCTTCAGCAGCTCGAACTCCTTCTCGGTGCCCGCGCCGTAGTGGTCGGTGGTGTAGTGCAGCGTCAGCTTCACCGGGGTGGTGACGTTCGCCTCGGCGAGCAGGGCCTTGGCCTTGGCGGTGCTGGGCTCGCCGTAGGTGTTGAAGAACGCGTTGGAGTGGCCGGTGAGGCTGGCCGGGACCAGCGAGTACAGCGGCTCGGCCTGGGTGCCGTAGACCTTGCTGACCAGTTCGCTGCGGTTGATGACCTGGGCCATCGCCTGGCGGACGGCCTTGCTCTTGACGCTCGGGGCCTCGGTGTTGAAGCCCAGGTAGCGGATCTCCAGGCCGGACATCTCGACCAGGTCGACCTCGCTGTCGGAGGCCGTGGACAGCCTCTGGATCTGCTCGGGCGACATGGTGCGGGTCATCAGGTCGATGTCGCCCTTCTCGATGGCGGCGCTCATGGCGTCGGCGTCGGCGAAGGAGCGCAGCTCGACCTTGTCGTTGTTCACCTTCAAGGTCCCCGTGTAGTTGGGGTTCTTGGTGAACACGGCCTTGACCAGCTTGCCGTCGCTCTCCTCGGCCTGGAAGGTGTACGGACCCGAGCCGTCCACCTCGAAGCCCTCGCGGAGCTTGTCCTTGGCGTACGCGTCCTGGTCGACGATGCCCGCGACCGGCGTGGAGAGCTTGTACGGGAAGGTGGCGTCGGCGGTCTTCAGGTGGAAGATGACCTCGCGGTCGCCCTTGGTCTCGACGGTGTCGACGGTGGAGAGCAGGGCGAAGACGCCGCCTGCGTCCTTGATCCTGAGCGCGCGGTCGATGGAGTACTTCACATCGGCCGCGGTGATCGCGTCGCCGTTGGCGAACTTCAGGCCCTCGCGCAGGGTGCAGGCGTAACGCTCGTTGCCGGTGTCGGTGAAGCCGCAGCGCTCGGCGGCCTCGGGCACGGGCTCGCCCTCGCCGCGCGGCTGGATCATCAGCGTCTGCACGGTCTGGCGCAGGATGTTCCAGGTGCCGACGTCGTAGGCGGCCGCCGGGTCGAGCGGGGCCGGGGCGTCACTCGAGGCCGTGAACTCGTCCGTGGTACCGACGACGATCGCGTCCCCACCGCCGCTGCCGCTGTCCGATCCGCCGCAGGCGGCGAGAACCGGGGCCAGCAGGCCGATGACGGCCGGCAGCACCAAAGTCTTGCGGTTCATGCTCGAGTTTCTCCAGAGCTGTCACGTCCGTGTACCCGGCATGCAGGGGTGTTGCGGCGGATCACGGCGATAAGGGGGATGTTCTCCCGATGAGATTAGTCGGCGTCCCGAGGACCCCTCGCGGCCACCGGAGTTGGGCCTCCATCACGCTGCGAAACCGGGCGTGGACGCACCGAAAAACCGACAGCGGAAGGATTCGTGCAGCATCTCCCCAATCAGGACACAAAGACGCCCAGTTGGGGCCCCAAAGGGGGTGAACAGCACATGGGGTGCGACCTGTCGAGGTCGCTCGGGGTGGCGAACGTCACACCTGTGAGAAGTGTGGGCGCTGAGCGGAATTCGGCCATCCGATCGGAACCAATTCCGTCGGCGCCACCCTCGTGGGATTTTCCCTGTATCGCGGTTGCACGCTCGGTGAACGGCTAGCGCATTTCCGTCATCAGACCGCGCAGAAATGCCAGGTCGACCTCTTCCAGCGAGCCGACGACGGTCCGCCGGTGGGCCGGGGTGATGGGGGCGACCGAGGGCACCGCCACCACATGGCAGCCGGCCGCCTCCGCCGCCGCTACGCCCGTCGCGGTGTCCTCGACGACCGCGCATCTGGCCGGATCCACGCCCAGCCCGGCCGCGGCGGTCAGATAGGGGTCCGGGTGCGGCTTGGTACGCGGCACCTCGTCGCCGGCCACCGTCAGGGCGAAGTGCTGCGGGCCCAGCGAGGACAGCACGCGGTCGATGATGCGGCGGTGCGAGGCGGAGACCAGGGCGGTGGGGATCTCGTACTCGGCGAGCTCGGCCAGCAGGCGGGCGGCGCCCGGCATCAGCGGCAGGGCCAGCCCGATGCGCTCCTCGAACCCCTGGTTGAGCAGGACGCTGATTTCGGCGAGGGTGATGTCGGCGCCGGTGGCCTCGATCAGGAACCCCGCGCTGCGGCTCATGGGGCCGCCGACCACGACATGGCGCCAGGAGTCGTCCAGGGTGTGACCGAGGCGGGCGAAGATCTCGACCTCGACGTCCCACCAGAACCCCTCCGTGTCCACGAGGGTGCCGTCCATGTCGAGGAGTACGGCCTGCAGGGCCGAGCCCTCCGCCGTACGGGTTACTGGCGCGGGGACCGTGCTGGTCATCCGGGCGCACCTCCTTGAGGGACGATCAGGCCGGTTCCCACACGGGGAACCGGCCTGCAGTGGACCGACCAGTGTACGTCGTGCGTCGCTGCGACGCTCTTCTTATCCGCTGTGGCCCGGGACACGGCGGAGGAACGGTCGAGGACCCCTCAGCGCGCGTTGAAGTACTTCGCCTCCGGGTGGTGGATCACGATGGCGTCCGTGGACTGCTCGGGGTGCAGCTGGAACTCCTCGGACAGGCGGACGCCGATGCGCTCCGGCTGGAGCAGCTCGGCGATCTTGGCGCGGTCCTCCAGATCGGGGCAGGCGCCGTAGCCGAGGGAGAAGCGGGCGCCGCGGTACTTCAGGGCGAACATGTCCTCGATGTCCCCCGGGTCCTCCCCGGCGAAGCCCAGCTCCGAGCGGACGCGCGCGTGCCAGTACTCGGCGAGCGCCTCGGCCAACTGCACGGACAGACCGTGCAGTTCGAGGTAGTCCCGGTAGGAGTTGGCCTCGAAGAGCTTCGCCGTCCGCTCCCCGATGCGGGAGCCGACGGTGACGACCTGGAGGCCGACGACGTCGGTCTCACCCGACTCCTCGGGGCGGAAGAAGTCGGCCAGGCACAGCCTGCGGCCGCGGCGCTGGCGGGGGAAGGTGAACCGGGTCCGCTCATTGCCCTGCTCGTCCAGGATGATCAGGTCGTCGTCCTTGGACACGCACGGGAAGTAGCCGTAGACGACGGCGGCCTCGAGGAGGTTCTCGGTCTGCAGCTGGTCCAGCAGACCCCGCAGCCGCGGCCGGCCCTCGGTCTCGACGAGCTCCTCGTAGGTCGGGCCGTCACCGGTGCGGGCCTGCTTCAGACCCCACTGCCCCTTGAACAGCGCGCCCTCGTCCAGCCAGGAGGCGTACTCCTTGAGCTGGATGCCCTTGATGACCCGGGTGCCCCAGAACGGCGGCGTGGGCACGGGGTTGTCGGTGGCGACGTCGGAGCGGACGTGCCCCTCCTCCGGCCGCTCCTCCGGGACCGGTACGGCGCCGGCGCGCACCCTGCGCTGCTTCAGTTCGGGGAGCTTCGCGCCGGGCACGCCCCGCTTGACGCCGATGAGGGCGTCCATCAGGCGCAGGCCCTCGAAGGCGTCCCGGGCGTAGCGGACCTCGCCCTCGTACAGCTCGTGCAGGTCCTGCTCGACGTAGGCCCGGGTCAGGGCCGCGCCGCCGAGGATGACGGGGAAGTTCGCCGCGAGGCCGCGCTGGTTGAGCTCCTCCAGGTTCTCCTTCATGATCACCGTGGACTTGACCAGGAGCCCGGACATGCCGATGACGTCGGCCCGGTGCTCCTCGGCGGCCTCCAGGATGGCGGAGACCGGCTGCTTGATGCCGAGGTTGACGACGTTGTAGCCGTTGTTGGACAGGATGATGTCGACGAGGTTCTTGCCGATGTCGTGCACGTCGCCGCGGACCGTGGCCAGCACGATGGTGCCCTTGCCGTCGGCGTCGGACTTCTCCATGTGCGGTTCGAGGTAGGCGACGGCGGCCTTCATCACCTCGGCGGACTGGAGGACGAACGGCAGCTGCATCTGGCCGGAGCCGAAGAGTTCACCGACGACCTTCATGCCGTCCAGCAGGGTCTCGTTGACGATGTCGAGGGCCGGACGCTCCTTGAGGGCCTCGTCGAGGTCGGCCTCCAGGCCGTTGCGCTCGCCGTCGATGATGCGGCGCTTGAGGCGCTCCTCCAGCGGCAGGGCGGCCAGTTCCTCGGCCTTGCCGGCCTTCAGGGACTTGGCGGTGGCGCCCTCGAAGAGGGCCATCAGCTTCTGCAGCGGGTCGTAGCCCTCGGCGCGGCGGTCGTAGATGAGGTCCAGGGCCGTGGTCACCTGCTCCTCGTCGAAGCGGGCGATCGGCAGGATCTTGGAGGCGTGCACGATCGCCGAGTCCAGGCCCGCCTTGACGCACTCGTCGAGGAAGACCGAGTTCAGCAGGATGCGGGCGGCCGGGTTGAGGCCGAAGGAGATGTTGGACAGGCCGAGGGTGGTCTGGACGTCCGGGTGGCGGCGCTTGAGCTCGCGGATCGCCTCGATGGTGGCGATGCCGTCCCCCCGGGACTCCTCCTGGCCGGTGCAGATGGTGAAGGTCAGGGTGTCGATGAGGATGTCGGACTCGTGGATGCCCCAGTTCCCGGTCAGGTCCTCGATCAGCCGCTCGGCGATCTCGACCTTCTTCTCGGGGGTGCGGGCCTGTCCCTCCTCGTCGATGGTCAGCGCGATCAGCGCGGCGCCGTGCTCCTGGGCGAGCCGGGTGACCTTCGCGAAGCGGGACTCGGGTCCGTCGCCGTCCTCGTAGTTGACGGAGTTGATGACCGCGCGGCCGCCGAGCTTCTCCAGGCCCGCCTGGATGACGTCGACCTCGGTGGAGTCCAGGACGATCGGCAGGGTGGAGGCGGTGGCGAAGCGTCCGGCGAGTTCCTCCATGTCGGCGACGCCGTCCCGGCCGACGTAGTCCACGCACAGGTCGAGCATGTGCGCGCCCTCGCGGATCTGCTCACGGGCCATCTCCACGCAGTCGTCCCAGCGGGCCTCCAGCATGGCCTCGCGGAACTTCTTGGAGCCGTTGGCGTTCGTCCGCTCGCCGATCGCGAGGTAGGAGGTGTCCTGCCGGAACGGGACCGTCTGGTAGAGGGAGGCCGCACCGGGCTCGGGGCGCGGGTCGCGCTCGCCGGGGGTGAGGGTGCGGGCGCGCTCGACGACCTGGCGCAGGTGCTCGGGCGTGGTGCCGCAGCAGCCGCCGATCAGGGACAGGCCGTAGTCGAGGACGAAGTTCTCCTGGGCGTCCGCGAGTCCCTCGGGGCCGAGCGGGAAGTGGGCGCCGTCCTTGGTGAGGATCGGCAGACCGGCGTTCGGCATGCACAGCAGCGGGATCCGGGAGTGCCGGGTGAGGTAGCGCAGGTGCTCGCTCATCTCGGCGGGGCCGGTGGAGCAGTTCAGGCCGATCATGTCGATGCCGAGCGGCTCCAGCGCGGTGAGCGCGGCGCCGATCTCGGAGCCGAGGAGCATGGTGCCGGTGGTCTCGAAGGCCATCGAGACCAGCAGCGGGACCTCGACGCCGGTCGCCTCCATGGCGCGGCGGGCGCCCAGCACGGAGGCCTTGGTCTGCAGGAGGTCCTGGGTGGTCTCCACGATCAGCGCGTCGGAGCCGCCGGCCAGCAGGCCCTCGGCGTTGGCCTGGTAGCCGTCGCGGATGGTGGCGTAACCGACGTGGCCGAGGGTGGGCAGCTTGGTGCCGGGGCCGACCGAGCCCAGGACCCAGCGGGTACGGCCGTCGCGGGCCGCGTACTCGTCGGCCACCTCGCGTGCGAGGCGGGCGCCCGCCTCGGACAGCTCGTGCACCCGGTCGGCGATCTCGTACTCCGCCGCGGCGGTGTGGTTGGCGCCGAAGGTGTTGGTCTCGACGCAGTCCACGCCCACCGCGAAGTACGCGTCGTGGACCGAACGGACGATGTCGGGCCGGGTCAGGTTCAGGATCTCGTTGCAGCCCTCGAGATTCTCGAAGTCCTCGAGAGTGGGGTCCTGGGCCTGGAGCATGGTGCCCATGGCTCCGTCGGCGACCACCACCCGGGTGGCGAGCGCCTCGCGGAGGGCGGACACACGGGTCCGGCTGTCGGCGGAAGGGGTCTGCGGCAACGAGGCCATGAAAGGGCTCCCTGGGGTGCGACGGCTGTCGGCTTTGCGCCCTTGCGGTCGGCTCCGCGGGGTGGCGCACCTCGCCAGCGTAGCCGGGACCGGGACCTGATGGTCAGGGCGTCCACGGGACGGACGAGGATGACGGTCGGGTCACCCACGGGATACGAGTGACGCAACAGATCCCTGCCGACCATTGGCGGTTGGTCGGCATGGACCGGTAGTGTTCGGCATTGCCGAACAACGGCAACAACATCCGAACAGCGGCAGCGGCATCGTCGAGGTCGGCGGATCGGGACGGAGGGCAGGACGGCGATGGCACGGAACATCCAGTCGCTCGAACGGGCGGCCGCGATGCTGCGGCTTCTCGCGGGCGGCGAGCGTCGGCTCGGCCTGTCGGACATCGCCTCCTCGCTGGGGCTCGCCAAGGGCACGGCGCACGGCATTCTGCGCACCCTGCAGCAGGAGGGGTTCGTCGAGCAGGACGAGATCTCCGGGCGCTACCAGCTGGGCGCGGAGCTGCTGCGCCTCGGCACGACCTATCTGGACGTGCACGAGCTGCGGGCGCGCGCCCTGGTGTGGACCGACGACCTGGCCCGCTCCAGCGGCGAGAGCGTCTATCTGGGCGTCCTGCACCAGCAGGGCGTGCTGATCGTGCACCACGTCTTCCGGCCCGACGACAGCCGGCAGGTGCTGGAGATCGGCGCCATGCAGCCGCTGCACTCCACGGCGCTCGGCAAGGTGCTGTCGGCGTACGATCCGGTCGCCCACAGCGAGGCCCTGGAGGCCGACCGCAAGGCCTTCACCGACCGGACCGTGTGCGAGCTGGAGGACTTCGAGCGCCTCCTCGACGTCACACGCGCGCGGGGCTACGCGGCCGACGTCGAGGAGACCTGGGAGGGCGTCGCCTCCCTCGCCGCCCCCATTCACGACCGGCGCCGCATGCCGGTCGGCGCGGTGGGCGTCACGGGCGCCGTGGAGCGTTTGTGCCAGGACGGCGAGGTGCGCCCCGAGGTGATCGCCGCGGTACGGGACTGCGCCCGCGCGGTGTCACGGGACCTGGGCGCCGGGCGCTTCTGACCCACGAACCCCACCCTCACCGGAGTGCCGGACGGCGCTCCGGCCTTCGTCATGCCCTGACCCGGCCGAACAGGGATGATCGGGTACGTAACGACATCGCCCATAGATAGTTCATGTCGATCAATAACGATCGCGTTTTCGATAACAGAACCCTTGACGCATGCGTAACGCCGGAGCAAGACTCCCGTCCATCGGTCGGCATTGTCGAACACCTACCGGCAATACGCGCTAGAGTGTGACAACGCCAAGGGCCGGTATCGCTCTCACCCCCGAGGGCGCGAACCACCGGTGGGACCCGGGGTTCGGCTTCCCCTGGACGAATGACAAAGGAGTCGCGGGTGTCCAGCTCCGACATCTTCCTCGGCGAGACCATCGGTACCGCCATACTCATCCTGCTCGGCGGCGGCGTCTGCGCCGCTGTCACGCTGAAGGCCTCCAAGGCCCGCAACGCCGGCTGGCTCGCCATCACCTTCGGGTGGGGTTTCGCGGTGCTCACGGCGGTCTACACCTCGGCGCCCCTGTCCGGCGCCCACCTGAACCCGGCCGTGACGCTCGCGCTGGCGATCAAGGACAACGGCATCGAGTGGAGTGACGTCCCGACCTACATGGGCGGCCAGCTCCTCGGCGCCATGATCGGTGCGGCCCTGGTCTGGATCGCCTACTACGGCCAGTTCCAGGCCCACCTCACCGACAAGGAGATCGTGGGCGGTCCGGGCGCCCAGGCCACCTCCGCCAAGGCCGTGGAGGCCCAGGAGCAGGGCGCGGGCCCGGTCCTCGGCGTCTTCTCCACCGGTCCGGAGATCCGTGTCGCCTGGCAGAACGTGGCCACGGAGGTCATCGGCACGATCGTGCTGGTCCTCGCCGTCCTCACGCAGGGCCTGAACGCGGCCGGTGACGGCCTCGGCATCCTGGGCGGACTCGTCACGGCGCTCGTGGTGGTCGGCATCGGCCTGTCCCTGGGCGGTCCGACCGGCTACGCCATCAACCCGGCCCGTGACCTCGGCCCGCGCATCGTGCACGCCCTCCTCCCCCTGCCCAACAAGGGCGGCTCCGACTGGGGCTACGCCTGGGTCCCGGTGGTCGGCCCGCTGCTCGGCGCGGCCATCGCCGCAGGCATCTACAACGTCGCTTTCGTCTAGATCACCGGTAGACACGTACAGCCCGGCAGACACGTAAAGCACTTCGTAGACACGTCTTACAACCACGGACTTCCAGGAGCACACAGTGACCGACGCCCACACCGCCGGCCCCTTCATCGCCGCCATCGACCAGGGCACCACCTCCTCCCGCTGCATCGTCTTCGACCGCGACGGCCGGATCGTCTCCGTCGACCAGAAGGAGCACGAGCAGATCTTCCCGAAGCCGGGCTGGGTCGAGCACAACGCCAACGAGATCTGGACCAACGTCCAGGAAGTCGTCGCCGGCGCCATCCAGAAGGCGGGCATCACCCGCGACGACATCAAGGCCATCGGCATCACCAACCAGCGCGAGACGACCGTGCTGTGGGACAAGAACACCGGTGAGCCCGTCCACAACGCCCTCGTCTGGCAGGACACCCGCACCGACTCGCTCTGCAAGGAGCTCGGCCGCAACGTCGGCCAGGACCGTTTCCGCCGGGAGACCGGCCTGCCGCTCGCGTCGTACTTCTCCGGTCCGAAGGCCCGCTGGCTGCTCGACAACGTCGAGGGCCTGCGGGAGCGCGCCGAGGCGGGCGACATCCTCTTCGGCACCATGGACACCTGGGTCATCTGGAACCTGACCGGTGGTGTCAACGGCGGCAAGCACGTCACCGACGTCACCAACGCCTCGCGCACCATGCTGATGAACCTGCACACCATGGCGTGGGACGACAAGATCGCCGAGTCCATCGGCGTCCCGCTGGCGATCCTGCCGGAGATCCGCTCCTCCGCCGAGGTCTACGGCGAGGTCACCGGCGGCAAGCTGGGCGAGCTGCTCGGCGGCATCCCGGTCGCCTCCGCGCTCGGCGACCAGCAGGCGGCCCTGTTCGGCCAGACCTGCTTCTCCGAGGGCGAGACCAAGTCCACCTACGGCACCGGCACCTTCATGGTGATGAACACCGGTGACAAGATCATCAACTCCTACGCGGGCCTGCTGACCACGGTCGGCTACAAGATCGGCGACCAGCCGACGGTCTACGCGCTGGAGGGCTCGATCGCGGTCACCGGCTCGCTGGTGCAGTGGATGCGCGACCAGATGGGCCTGATCTCCACCGCCGCCGAGATCGAGACGCTCGCGCTCTCGGTCGAGGACAACGGCGGCGCCTACTTCGTGCCGGCCTTCTCCGGTCTGTTCGCCCCGCACTGGCGCTCCGACGCCCGCGGTGTGATCGCCGGCCTGACCCGGTACGTCACCAAGGCGCACCTCGCGCGCGCCGTCCTGGAGGCGACCGCCTGGCAGACCCGGGAGATCGCCGACGCCATGGTCAAGGACTCCGGCGACGAGCTGGTGGCCCTGAAGGTCGACGGCGGCATGACCTCCAACAACCTCCTGATGCAGACGCTCTCGGACGTCCTGGACGCACCGGTGGTGCGCCCGATGGTCGCCGAGACCACCTGCCTCGGCGCCGCCTACGCCGCCGGCCTGGCCGTCGGCTTCTGGTCCAGCACCGACGAACTGCGCGCCAACTGGCGCCGGGCCGCCGAGTGGACCCCGCACATGGACGCGGAGACCCGCGACCGCGAATACAAGAACTGGCTCAAGGCCGTCGACCGGACCATGGGCTGGATCGACGACGACGAAAGCTGACCGAAGCCCGCGGGGAGCTCAGCGGCGAGCTCCCCGCGAGGTCGGCCACATCGTTCTGATGAGGAGTAAGAACCCGAAATGACCAGTCAGACCACCCTGCAGTCCGTGCCTGCCCTCGGGACGCGCCCGGCCTCCGGCTTCAACCCGAGCCGCGCCGAGACCCGGGAGCAGCTCTCCAAGGCGTCGTACGACCTTCTCGTGATCGGCGGCGGCATCCTGGGCATCTCCACCGCCTGGCACGCCGCGCAGTCCGGCCTCAGGGTGGCTCTGGTCGACGCCGGCGACTTCGCCGGCGCCACCTCCTCCGCCTCTTCCAAGCTGCTCCACGGCGGTCTGCGCTACCTGCAGACCGGCGCGGTGAAGCTGGTGGCGGAGAACCACTTCGAGCGCCGTGCGGTCTCCCGCCAGGTGGCCCCCCACCTGGCGAACCCGCTCACCTTCTACCTCCCCGTGTACAAGGGCGGGCCGCACGGCGCGGCGAAGCTCGGGGCGGGCGTCTTCGCCTACTCCGCGCTCTCCGCGTTCGGTGACGGCGTCGGCCACCTGCTCTCCCCGGCCAAGGCCGCGCAGGACGTGCCCGAGCTGCGCACCGAGAACCTCAAGGCCGTGGCCGTGTACGGCGACGACCAGATGAACGACGCCCGCATGGCGCTGATGACGGTCCGCGCGGCCGTCGAGGCGGGCGCGGTCGTCCTCAACCACGCCGAGGTCACCGGCCTGCGCTTCACCAAGGGCCGGGTGACGGGCGCGGAGCTCAAGGACCGTACGACCGGCGACGAGTTCGGCGTCAGCGCCCGACTGGTGCTGAACGCCACCGGACCGTGGGTGGACCACCTGCGCAAGATGGAGGACCCCAATGCAGCGCCGTCCATCCGGCTGTCGAAGGGCGCGCATCTGGTCCTGAAGCGGACCTCGCCCTGGAAGGCCGCCCTCGCCACCCCGATCGACAAGTACCGCATCACCTTCGCCCTGCCGTGGGAGGACATGCTCCTGCTCGGCACCACGGACGAGGAGTTCGAGGGCGACCCGGCGGACGTCTCGGTCACCGAGCAGGACATATCCCAGATCCTGGACGAGGCCGCGTTCTCCATCCGCGACCAGCAGCTGTCACGGGATCTGATCACCTACTCCTTCGCGGGTCTTCGGGTGCTGCCCGGAGGCCCCGGTGACACCGCGAAGGCCAAGCGCGAGACGGTCGTCACCGAGGGCCGCGCCGGCATGCTGTCGGTCGCGGGCGGCAAGTGGACGACCTTCCGGCACATCGGCCGCACCATCATGAAGAAGCTGGAGGCGCTGCCGGGCCACCCGCTGGGCGACGACTTCGAGCCGATCAACTCGCTGCCGAAGAAGCTGCCGCTGCCGGGTGTAGCCAACCCCCGCGCGGTCGCCCACCGCCTGCTGGTGGACCGTCCGGCGCCGGGCCCGCGCATGGCGGCCGACACCGCCCGGCACCTGGCCACCCACTACGGCTCCCTGGCCTTCAACATCGCCCGGCTGGCCAACGACAACCCCGAGCTCGCCGAGCGCGTCCACCCCGACGCCCCGGAGATCTGGGCCCAGGTGGTCTACGCCCGCGACAACGAGTGGGCCGAGACGGCCGACGACGTGCTGCGCCGCCGTACGACGCTGACGATCCGGGGCCTGGCCACGGACGAGGTGCGCGCCAAGGTCCAGGACCTGCTCGACGAGAAGTAGGGCCGGGTCCTGGGAGAGGGGCGGCTCCCCGCCGATGGGGGCCGCCCCCTCCGTACGTGCGTCCATACTGTGCCGAGACATCGGATGTCTGAGCGCACTGGGGGACGTCGTGGCAGTCACCGACGAGGCGATCGAGAAGATCAAGGGCATGATCGTCGCCGGTGCGCTGCGCCCGGGCGACCGACTGCCCAAGGAGAGCGAACTCGCCGCCGAGCTGGGTCTGTCCCGCAACTCCCTGCGCGAGGCCGTGCGCGCCCTGTCGCTGATCCGGATCCTGGACGTCCGGCAGGGCGACGGCACCTATGTGACGAGCCTCGATCCGCAACTGCTGCTGGAGGCGATGAGCTTCGTCGTCGACTTCCACCGCGACGACACCGTCCTGGAGTTCCTGGCCGTACGGCGCATCCTGGAGCCGGCCGCCACGGCCATGGCGGCCTCCCTGATCAGCGAGCGGGAACTGGACGAGCTGGCCGGGCAGTTGGACCGGCTCGGCCCGTCACCCTCGGTGGAGGAACTCGTCGCCTGCGACCTCCAGTTCCATCGGGCCGTCGTGGGCGCCGCCGGCAACTCGGTGCTCTGTTCCCTGCTCGACGGCCTGTCCGGGCCGACCACCCGGGCCCGGATCTGGCGCGGGCTGACCCAGCAGGACGCCGTCAGCCGCACCCTGCACGAGCACCGAGCGATCCTCGCCGCGCTGCGCGACCGGGACTCGGAGGCGGCGCGGTCGTGGGCGACCGTGCACATCGCGGGCGTCGAGCGGTGGCTGCGCGCCGGCCTGTGAGGACCTCCGGATCGGGGGGTGTTCCGGGGTGGCGATCGGGGCAGTGATCCGTTCACTCCCCCGTGCAAGGGGGCTGCGGGCGCCCCCGCCGCACGCCGTAAGGTTGGGTCGTCAGGCGAGGGCACGTCGGAAGGAGGCGCTGGGTGATCGAGCTCGAGGGGGTTCCCGAGCTGATCGACCCGGTCATGGTGGCCGCGTTCGAGGGCTGGAACGACGCCGGCGACGCCGCCTCCACCGCGGTCGCGCATCTGGACAGGGAGTGGAAGGGCGAGGTGTTCGCGGCGCTGGACGCCGAGGACTACTACGACTTCCAGGTCAACCGCCCCACGGTGTGGATGGACGCCGGCGTACGGAAGATCACCTGGCCCACGACACGGTTGTCGGTGGTCCGGGTCGGCGGCGAGAAGCCGCGCGATCTCGTGCTCGTCCGGGGTATCGAGCCGTCCATGCGCTGGCGCTCGTTCTGCAACGAGCTGCTGGGTTTCGCGCACGAACTCGGCGTGGAGCTGGTGGTCATCCTGGGCGCCCTGCTCGGCGACACCCCGCACACGCGTCCGGTCCCGATCAGCGGGACCACGTCCGACGCGGACCTGGCCCGCCGGATGGACCTGGAGGAGACGAAGTACGAGGGTCCGACGGGCATCGTCGGGGTCCTCCAGGAGGCGTGCACGCACGCGGGCGTCCCGGCCGTCAGCCTCTGGGCGGCCGTACCGCACTACGTGTCGCAGCCGCCGAACCCGAAGGCGACGCTGGCCCTGCTGAACCGGCTGGAGGACCTGATCGACGTGCGCATCCCGCTGGGCGAGCTGCCCGAGGACGCGCGCGCCTGGCAGGTGGGCGTGGATCAGCTGGCCGCCGAGGACACCGAGGTCGCCGAGTACGTGCAGACGCTGGAGGAGGCCCGGGACACCGCGGAGCTGCCGGAGGCCTCCGGCGAGGCCATCGCGCGGGAGTTCGAGCGGTATCTGCGGCGCCGGGACGGCGGCCCGTCGGCCGGCGGACACGCCACGGACGGCTCCGACGGCACCTATCTGCGGGACAACCCCAGCGGTCTGACCCGGCCGCCGAAGCCGCCGAAGCCGAACCCCGAGGACGACGAGTCGTCGGAGGACTGAGGCCGTGAGCGAGGGCGGTGCGCCGGCTGCGCACCGCCCTCGGCCGTTCGACTCGGCCGGTGTACGGCTACTTGGGCACGGACACGATCGCGTACGTCGTCTCCGGCGTCGGGGGCGTGGTGAACCGCGCGTTCGGCAGGTAGAGCCGCCCGCGGTACGCGGCCACCGTCGTCGGCACGTCGAAGGCCGGGTCGGTGATCCGGCGCCGGAAGACACCGCTGCGGCCGTCGGCGGCCAGGGTGAAGACGTCCACGGCGTTCTGCCGGTTCTGCACGACGTACAGCGTCCGCCCGATCAGCAGCAGTCCGTCACCGTTCACGAGCGGTGCCGCGTCCCCGAGGTCGACCAGTTCGGTCACACCGGTGCGCGGGTTCACCCGGTGCAGGGCACCGACCCCGGACTGCACCACGAGCAGCGCCGAGCCGTCGGGGGTGCGGGTGATGCCGTTGGCGTCGACGACCTCGCCGGGCCGCTGGCTCCAGGCACCGCCCAGGGTGATCCGTACGACCTGGTCCGCGCCCGGCAGCTGACCGTGCCGGCCGAGCGGGAGGGCGTACAGGGCGGGCTGGTAGGAGTCGGTGAACCAGGCCGCTCGCGGGGTCAGGAACACGTCGTTGGTGAAGGTGGGGGTCGTGGAGCTCAGCACGTACGAGGCGAGGATCTCGCCGCTGCGGGCGTCCACCACGCGGGCGCCCTCCCCGCGCCCGGCGACGAACAGCCGTCCGCGGTCGTCGAGTTTGAGCCCGACCGAGGGCGTGCCGGGTCCGGCCGAGACGATCGATCCGCTGCCGGTGCGCAGGTCGGCGCGGTAGATCGAACCGTCGCCCAGCGAGCCGAGGTAGGCGTACGGTCCGCCGATGGTGATGCCCTCCGGGCGGAAACCGTCGGGCAGCGGGATCAGGGTGGGCCCGGCGGTGGCGCGGGCCGGAGCGCCGACCAGTGCGGCGCCGGTGGCCACCGCGCCGACGGTCAGCAGTCTGCGGCGGCTGAGGGGATGTGCGAAGGAACCGTGTGTGGCCACGGGGAGCCCTTCCACGAGAGGGACCGGCAGTTGCCCGGTCCAGCGGTCAACTGACCGCTCCACCCCATCACACGGGCCGCGCCCACCACAGCATCCATCAGGTGTTCGACAGCGTCCCGACAGCATCCGGCCGGTTTAGGGCGTGACATCTGTTTCCGGCCGGATTGCACAGGTTGCCCAATCAACTTGATTTCAAACCGACTTGAGGAAAACGGTCTGGACGGCTCGCCGAGTCGGTGCTTGGTTGTCTCCCGAAGACGCCGCGCGGACCGAAGGGAGCGGTACCTCATGACCGACCAGGTACAGCCGGCGCAGGGCCCGGGGGCGTCCGGGCCCGGTCCCGACGGAGCGGGATTCACCTACCGAGGAGCGGAGCGGGAACTGATCGTCGTCGCCCGCCCGGAGGCCAGGCTGCGGGCCGAGCCCGAGGGCGTACGGTCGGCGGCGGGCGCCGATGTGTCGGCGCTGAACATGTTCCTCGACGACGAACAGCTCACCCTGGAACCGCTGTTCGGCAGCGAGGAGCGCCATCGGCAGTCCGCGGCACCGGACGCCGAGCACCTGCCCGACCTCGCGCTGTTCTACCGGGTGCGCGGCGGGGAGAGCCGCGCGGCGGAGCTGTGCTCGCGGATCGCCGCGCTGCCGGGCGTCGACACGGCGTACATGAAGCCGGGCGCCGTGCCCGCGACCCTGCGGAGCGAGGAGAACCCCCGGCTGAAGGAGGGCGCGACCGTCACCCCCGACTTCAGCAGCCGCCAGGGCTACTTGCGGCCCGCGCCCGAGGGCATCGACGCCCAGTGGGCCTGGCAGCGGCCCGGCGGGACGGGGCAGGGCGTCACGGTGATCGATGTGGAGGGCGCCTGGCAGCTGGGCCACGAGGACCTGGCGGCCAAGCTGGCCGGCGTCGTCGTCGGCACCCCGGTCGACGATCTCGCCTGGCGCAACCACGGCACGGCCGTGATCGGCGTGATCGGCGGCGACGGCAACGCCGTCGGCGTCCAGGGCGCCGTGCCGGACACGGTGACCGCGGCCGCGTCCTTCCGGGGCCTCGGCACCGCGGCCGCGATCCACGCGGCCGCCGAGCGGCTCGGGCCCGGAGACATCGTGCTGGTCGAAGTCCAGCGGCCGGGACCGCGGTTCGAGTACGCCGAGCGAGACGACCAGCGCGGGTACATCGCGCTGGAGTGGTGGCCGGACGACTTCGCGGCCGTACGGCACGCCACCGCCAAGGGCGTCCTCGTGGTGGCGGCCGCGGGCAACGGCGCCGAGTCGCTCGACGACGCGGTCTACGAGCGCCGCCCGGACGAGTTCCCGCACGGGTGGCGCAACCCGTTCAACCCGTCCAACCAGTCCTCCGGTGCCGTCCTGGTCGGTGCGGGCGCTCCACCGCCCGGCACGCACGGCCGGGATCACGGACCGGACCGGTCGAGGCTCGCGTTCTCCAACTACGGCTCGCGGGTGGACGCCCAGGGCTGGGGGCGCGAGGTCACGACCGCGGGCGGCTTCTGGGACCGGCCCGGCGATCTCCAGGGCGGGCCCGAGGAGATCGCCTGGTACACCGACACGTTCTCGGGGACCTCCGCCGCCGCGCCGGTGGTGGTCGGCGCGCTGGCCGCGTTGCAGGGCATGCTCAAGGCGGCCGGCCAGAGCGCGATGCCCCCGGAACGGGCCCGCGCGGTGCTGCGGGCCTGCGGTTCGCCGCAGGAGGACGCTCCGGGCCGGCCCGCCTCGCAGCGGATCGGCAACCGGCCCGACATCAAGGCGGCGGCCACGCATCTGCTGCCGCACTCGGTCGGCTCGGGCCAGGCCGAGCGGTACTGGGACGAACTGCTGCCGTATCCGCGGGAACTCCCGCCGAGGCTCCGGCTGTTCGTGGCCGGCGGCTGGCGGAACCTGAACAACCCGTCCCCCGAGATCCGCCAGGCGGTGCGCACCGCCTTCGCGGGGGGACGGCCCGACGTCCGTGTGTGGTTCTCGGACGACGAGATCGTCGGCCTGGTGATCACGGGCTGACGACCGGCTCACGACAGCGACACCCACGACAGCCACATCCATGACAGCGAAAGCCCATGACAGCAAGGGAAGGTGACACCCGTATGAGCACCACCCCGCAAATGGGTCAGCAGTACCCGAGCACTTCGCCCTACCAGGAACAGCAATTCGGCTCGCTCGAGCAGCTCCAGAACCTCGGTCAGCAGCAGCCCTACCAGCAGCTGTTGCAGCAGATGACCCCGCCGCAGGACCAGCGGGCCCAACAGGACCAGCAGGCCCAGCAGGCCGAGCGGCAGATGCAGCAGCAGTTCCAGCAGATCGCGCTGACCGCCGTGCAGCAGCTGGTCCAGCAGGTGCAGGCGCAGGACCTCGCCTCCGGTGCGGCGAACGGCTTCGTCGACTTCGTCCACCCGCTCCAGGGTCAGCCGCACCAGATCTTCCTGCGCATCAACGGCCAGTTCCGGGTGCTCAACAACCCGAACCCGCAGATCCACCAGCAGATCCAGCAGGCGTTCGCCTTCGGCCACCAGGTCGTCGGCATCTGGGACACCCGGTCGCCGAACGTCCTGCGCAGTGTGCGGATCCAGCGCTGGTGACGGGCCCCTGAAATGACGGGAGGCGCTTCCCCCTCGGTGGGGGGAAGCGCCTCTTCGTCTGCCTGCGGGGGGGGTCCTACAGGGCCACGCCCAGCAGCGCGTCCACGGCCCGCGTCACCACGCCCGGAGCGCCCTCGTCCGCGCCGCCCCGCTCCTCCTGGAGCGCCGCCCAGCGGTCGACCGCGGCGAGCGCGGCCGGGGCGTCGAGGTCGTTGGCGAGAGCCTCGCGGATCTCGTCGAGGAGGGCGTCGGCGGACGGACCGTCGGGCCGGGACACGGCCGCGCGCCAGCGGCCGACGCGGTCCAGGGCGTCCTGGAGCACCTGGTCGGTCCACTCCCAGTCGGCCCGGTAGTGGTGAGCGAGGAGCGCGAGCCGGATGGCGGCCGGGTCGACGCCGTCGCGGCGCAGCGCGGAGACGAAGACCAGGTTGCCCTTGGACTTGGACATCTTCTCGCCGTGCAGCGCGACCATGCCGGCGTGCACATAGGCCTTGGCCATGGGGAACTCGCCGGTGAGCACCTGGGCGTGCGAGGCGCCCATCTCGTGGTGCGGGAAGGCGAGGTCGGAGCCGCCGCCCTGGACGTCGAAGCCCATGCCCAGGTGGTCCAGGGCGATGGCGACGCACTCGATGTGCCAGCCGGGACGACCGCGGCCGAGCGAGGCTCCGTCCCAGCTCGGCTCGCCCTCACGGGCGGCCATCCACAGCATCGGGTCGAGCGGGTTCTTCTTGCCCGGGCGGTCCGGGTCGCCGCCGCGCTCGGCGGACAGCAGCCGCATGGCGGCGGCGTCGAGGTTCGAGACCTTGCCGAAGTTCGGGTCGGCCTCGACGGAGAAGTAGATGTCGCCCTGGAGTTCGTAGGCGGCGCCCGCCTCACGCAGCCGCTCGACGAGCGGCACGATGCCGGGTATCGCCTCCACCGCGCCGATGTAGTGCTGGGGCGGGAGCATGCGCAGGGCGGTCATGTCCTCGCGGAAGAGGACGGTCTCCTTCTCGGCGAGTGCCACCCAGTCGATGCCGTCGCGCTCGGCCCGCTCCAGCAGCGGATCGTCGACGTCGGTGACGTTCTGGACGTAGTGGACCTGCCGCTTGGTGTCGAGCCACACGCGCTGCACGAGGTCGAACGCGTTGTAGGTCGCCGCGTGTCCCATGTGGGTCGCGTCGTACGGGGTGATGCCGCAGACGTAGAGACGGGCGACGGGACCGGGCTCGAGGGTGACGAGTCCACCGGTCGCGGTGTCGTGGATCCGGAGGTGGCGGCCCTTGCCGGGCAGGGCGGGGACCTCAGAAGCGGGCCAGGCATACATGTCATGAGCGTAACCGGACCGCGGTTCCATATACGAACCGGACCGACCCGGATGGCCGGTAAGGCGCTCTTGCGCGCCACCAGCTCATATGCCGTGGCCGCTACGGCTACACGGGCGGCCACGGGATCGCCGGCCACTCCCCGCTCGGCTCGGGGTGGACGCCGGAGGTGAGCAGCGCCTCGACACGCGCGCGGGTGGCGTCGATCTCCGCGGCGGTGATCAGGGGGGCGAGTGCGGCCGTGAGGGTGCCGTCGGCCTCCAGCGCCTTGCTCAGGCCCTTCAGCACCTCGACCGCCTCACCGGTCAGGGCCTCGCCCGCCCAGCCCCACAGCAGGGTCCGCAGCTTGTTCTCGACGTTGAAGGTGACCCCGTGGTCGATGCCGTAGAGCCGCTCGTCGGCGGCGGGCAGCAGGTGGCCGCCCTTGCGGTCGGCGTTGTTGATGACGGCGTCCAGGACCGCGAGCCGGCGCAGCCGCTCGTCGTCGGCGTGCACCAGGAGCGCGGTACGCCCCTCCCCCACCTCGGCGAACCCGATGGCCTTCCAGCCCGCCTCCGGCTCCTCGCGGTCCACCAGGGCGAGCAGCTCGGCACCGGGCACGACGTCGATCCACAGCTGGCACATGCCCTCGCCGTACGGCCCGTCCCGCAGCACGGTGGGCGGGACGAGACCCCAGCCGGTCGCCTCGGACACGGCGTACGCGGCGACCTCCCGCTCGGCGAGGGTGCCGTCGGGGAAGTCCCACAGCGGGCGCTCCCCGGCGATCGGCTTGTAGACGCAGGAGGCTTCCCGGCCGTCGTACGCCACCGAGCAGAACAGGGCCGCGTTGGAGGCCTCGCGGATGCGGCCGCGTACCGTCAGCTCGCCCTCGGTGAGCAGTTCCAGGCCGGTCACGCTCCGCGGCGGTATCCGTTCTGGCGCGGACATACGTGTCCCTCCGGGTCCAGGGGCAGGCTGCACAGCGGACACGGCGGCCGCCCGGCGTTGACGACGTCCAGGGCGCGCTTGGCGAAGGCCCTCGCCTGTGCGCCGGTGAGCCGGACCCGCAGCATCGGGGGGCCGTTCTCCTCGTCCTGCAGCAGCCGCTCCTCGGCCTCGGCGAGGTCCTCCTCGGACTCCGCCTCCAGCTCGACCAGCGCCTGGGCCTCGACGATCATGCGCTGTTCCTCGCCGTCCCAGGCGAGGGCCATGGTGCCGACCCGGAACTCCTCCTCGATCGGGGTGTCGAGAGGGGCGGTGTCGGCGACCTCGGTGGGCGCCATCGCCGGCACGGCGGCACTGCCGCCGCTGCGTCGTACGACCTCGTCGAGCAGTTCGTCCATGCGCTCGGCGAGTGCCGCCACCTGTGTCTTCTCCAGGGCCACGCTGGTCACCCGGGAGCCGGCGGACGCCTGGAGGAAGAACGTACGGCGTCCGGGCAGTCCGACCGTGCCGGCCACGAAACGCTCCGGCGGGTCGTAGAGGAACACCTGACGGGACACGTCCTGTCTCCATGGGAATCGTGAACGGACTCGTGATCGGGGGCCGCTACCGCGACCGCTTCACCCTACTGCTCCCGGCGATCACGGTGCGCCCGCACCGCCCCCGACCGGGGCGTCACCGGCCGGTGGTTCCGCGCGCGGCACGAGCGAGGCGAAGTCGCCGGTGTCACCGAGGCGGACGAGAAACGGCCTCAGCCGGGTGTAACTGATCGCGGTGATGGAACACGGTTCGACAGCAATCCGCTGGAAGAGGTCGAGATGAAGTCCCAGTGCTTCGGCGACGAGCGACTTGATGATGTCGCCGTGCGAACACATCAAGTACACAGCGTCGGCGCCGTGCTCGCGCTCCACGCGCGCGTTCCACTCCCGTACGGCCTCGGCCGCGCGGGTCTGCATCGCCCGCATCGACTCGCCGCCGGGGAACGCGGCGGCCGACGGATGGGCCTGGACGATGTCCATCAACGGCTCGTCCTTGAGTTCGGCGAGCTTGCGGCCGGACCAGTCGCCGTAGTCGCACTCCGCGATCCGGTCCTCGGTGTGCGCCCGCAGTCCGGGGTGGGCGTCGAGGAGCGGCCGGACCGTCTCCTCGCAGCGCTGCAGGGGGCTGGTGACGACCTCGGAGATCGGCACTCCGGCGAGGCGTCCGGGCAGGGCGGCGGCCTGCGCGGCGCCGCGTTCGTCGAGGGCGACGCCGGGCAGTCGGCCGGCGAGCAGCCCCTCGGTGTTGGCGGTGGAACGTCCGTGCCGGACCAGGATGAGGGTGGGCATGCGGCCCAGCGTAGGCGTCCGTCCACGTGCGTCGGTCGGGGGCGGACGGGAGAATACGCTCCGTGATCGTCGACTGCGCCATCTACCGGGACGGGCAGCGGGCGGAAGGCCCCGAGGACCTCTCCGACGCGCTCGACGAGGCGCGGGCCTCCGGCGGGTTCGTCTGGATCGGCCTGCACGCGCCGTCGGAGCAGGAGTTCGATCTGGTCACCCGGGAGTTCGGGCTGCATCCGCTGGCCGTCGAGGACGCCCTCAAGGCCCATCAGCGGCCCAAGCTCGAGGTCTACGACGACTCGCTGTTCGTGGTGCTCAAACCGGTCGTCTACGAGCCCAGGAGCGACGAGGTCTCCACCGGCGAGATCATGGTCTTCCTGGGGGACGGCTTCGTGGTGACGGTCCGCCATGGTGAGGGTTCTCCGCTGAAGGCCGTACGACGTCGGCTGGAGCAGGAGCCGAAACTGCTCAACAAGGGGCCGACCGCGGTGCTGTACGCCATCGCGGACGCCACCGTGGACCACTACGTGGACGTGGCGACCGAACTCCAGACCGACCTGGAGGAGCTGGAGGCGGACGTGTTCTCGCCGAGCGGCGGCTCCCGGCACGCCGCGTCCCGCATCTACACCTTCAAGCGGCAGATCCTGGAGTTCCGGCGGGCGACCGGGCCGCTGACGATGCCGCTCGCGCGACTGACGGAGTCGGGCGGCGGGGCGGCGGTGCCGTACGTGAACGACAAGGCGCGGCCGTTCTTCCGGGACGTGAGTGACCACCTCACGCGGGTCAACGAGTCGGTGGAGGGCCTGGACCGGCTGGTGTCGGACATCCTCTCGGCGCATCTGGCGCAGATGAGCGTGCGGCAGAACGACGACATGCGGAAGATCTCCGCGTGGGCGGCCATGGCCGCGGTCCCCACCATGATCGCGGGGATCTACGGCATGAACTTCGACCACATGCCCGAGCTGCGGTGGGTGTGGTCGTATCCGGCGCTGATCGCGATCATGGCCGCCCTCGAGGTGCTGCTGTACCGGCTCTTCAAGCGCCGCGGGTGGCTGTGATCAGGCGAACTCGGGGGCCGAGGTCGCGGGCCCGCCGAGTGCGTCCCGGCGTTCCGGCATCTTCAGGGACACCATCCGGCGCCAGCCCGCCGCCCGCTCCCAGGCGTACACGCCGTGGATGCCGGCGGCGAGCACCGCGGACTTGGCGCGCGGCCATCCCAGGATGCGTCCCATGTGGGCCATGACGGCGAGGCTGACGTCCCGGTAGATCCGGATCTCCGCCAGGGCGCACTCCCTCAGGGTCTGCTGGATCGCGCGGCCGTGTCCGGCGTAGGCGAAGCGCAGCAGTTCCTCGTGGCAGTAGGCGAGGTGGTTGTCCTCGTCGTTGGAGATCATCTTCACCGCGCGCCCGAGGTCGGGGTGGTCGGCGAAGTGCTTGCGCAGCAGCTCCATCTCCTCCGAGGCGCGCTGTTCGGTCACCCGGCTGTGGGCGAGGTAGGTCACGATGTCCTGCACCGTCAGCCGCTCCTCCCCCTTGAGCTTCTCGTGGGCCAGGCCGATGCCGTGCTTTTCCAGCAGCATCGTGTAGTCGGTCTCGGGCGGGACGGGGACGGGTTCCAGACCGCGCTTCCTCATCAGGGCGTTGAAGATCCGCCCGTGCTTGTCCTCGTCGGCGCCGTGGCGGGTGATCTTGGGGGCCAGATCGCGCTCGCCGTCCGGGACGAGCGCGGCGATGCGGGCGTTCTCCCAGCCGCCCTGGGACTCCCCGCTCGCGGCGATGGAGCAGAACAGGGCGAAGGACTCGTCGTTGTCGAGGATCTCCTGGAACAGACTCTTGGCCGAAAGCATCGTGAGCACCTCTCTGCGGGCCTCCGCGGGACTCCGCAAAGAACGAGTCAAATGCGGCGCGAGGGGTGCTGCAACAGTTGTGTCGGACAACTCCGCCAAAAGGAGGACCCACGGACTCGCGTCACGGGCGTAACCGCGCGGGCGCGAGCGCGTTGTTCTGCGTGACGGCCGTGGCGGGGAAGACCCCCGAGCCCCCACCACGGCCGCGGAAACTTCCCCCCGCCGGTTACGCGAGTCCGGCCCGCTCCAGGGCCTCGGTACCGGCCCGCAGCGAGGCAAGACGCTCGTCGAGGGTGAAGCCCGCGGGGGCGAGCGTGAGGGTGGTGACCCCGGCCGCCGCGTAGGCCTTCATCCGGTCCGCGATCCGGTCGACCGAGCCGAGCAGGGTGGTCTTGTCGATCAGGTCGTGCGGTACGGCGGTGGCGGCGCCCTGCTTGTCGCCGGCGAGGTACTTGTCCTGGATCTCGGCGGCCTCCTTCTCGTACCCCATGCGCTGGGCGAGCTGGTTGTAGAAGTTCTGCTTGCGGCTGCCCATGCCGCCGACGTACAGGGCGGTGTAGGGGCGGAAGGTGTCGGCGAGGGACGCCACGTCCTTGTCGTCACCGACGGCGAGCGGGAGGGTCGGGCAGACGTCGAAACCGTCGAGCGTCCGGCCGGCCTTCTCGCGGCCCGCGCGCAGGTACTGGATCGCGGTGTCCTCCAGGTGCTCGGCGGCGGGGAAGATCAGCAGCGCGCCGTCGGCGATCTCACCGGTCTGCTCCAGGTTCTTCGGGCCGATCGCCGCGATGTACAGCGGGATGTGCTCGCGAGTGGGGTGCACGGTGAGCTTGATGGGCTTGCCGGGGCCGCCGGGCAGCGGCAGCGTCCAGTGCTCGCCCTCGTGGGTCAGCCGCTCACGACTCATCGCCTTGCGGACGATCTCGACGTACTCGCGGGTGCGGGAGAGCGGCTTGTCGAACTTGACGCCGTACCAGCCCTCGGAGACCTGCGGTCCGGAGACGCCGAGGCCGAGGCGGAAGCGGCCGCCGGAGAGCGAGTCGAGGGTGGCGGCGGTCATGGCGGTCATCGCCGGCTGGCGGGCCGGGATCTGGAAGATGGCCGAGCCGACGTCGATGCGCTCGGTCTTGGCGGCGACCCAGCTGAGCACGGTGGCGGCGTCCGAGCCGTACGCCTCGGCGGCCCAGCAGACGGCGTAGCCGAGGCGATCGGCCTCCTGGGCGACGGCGAGGTTGTCGCCGTCCATTCCGGCACCCCAGTAGCCGAGGTTGATCCCGAGCTGCATGGCCGATCCCCTTACTGATCAGTAACGTCCCTGTTGCCGAGACCTTAGCGCGGTGAGGGGTACCGCGGGGAGGGGCTCTCCAGCGTGGGGCCCGGGCTGTTTTCGTTGAGCGGCAAACTGGTTATCCACAGGCACCCACGCGGCAGGTTCTGGCCAGTAATCTCGGCGTCCATGGAGCAGAGGCATCTCGGCCGGACCGGCCTTCGTGTGTCCCGTATCGGACTCGGCACCCTCACCTGGGGCAGGGACACCGCCGAGCACGACGCCGCGGACCTCTTGAAGACCTTCTGGGAGGCCGGCGGCACGCTCGTCGACACGGCGGACGTGTACGGCGACGGAGAGGCCGAGTATCTGCTCGGACAGCTCATAGAAGGCCTTGTGCCGCGCCGGGACCTGGTCATCTCGACCAAGGCGGGCAGCGTGCCGGACCCGGACCGCCGGTTCGACGGCTCCCGCGGCCATCTGCTCGCCGCGCTGGACGCCTCGCTGGCCCGGCTCGGCACGGACTACGTCGACGTGTGGCACGTCCACGCCTTCGACCCCGACACCCCGCTGGAGGAGACCCTCCAGGCCCTCGACATCGCGGTCAGCAGCGGTCGCGCCCGGTACGCGGGCGTCTCCAACTTCTGCGGCTGGCAGCTCGCCAAGGCCGGGACCTGGCAGCTGGCGGCGCCGGGCATACGGACCCGGCTGGCCAGTACGCAGCTGGAGTACTCCCTGCTCCAGCGGGGCGTGGAGCGCGAGGTGCTGCCGGCCGCGCTGGACCTCGGCATCGGGCTGCTGCCCTCCTCGCCGCTCGGCCGCGGGGTGCTCACCGCCAAGTACCGGGGCGCCACTGCGCCGCCCGACTCCCGGGGCGCGTCGGAACATCTGGCGCCCTTCGTCGCGCCGTACCTCGACGACACCGCGAGCCGGATCGTGGACGCGGTGCAGACCGCGGCCGACGGACTCGCCGTGACCCCGCTCCAGGTGGCCCTCGCCTGGGTCCGGGACCGCCCCGGAGTGAGCGCGCCCATCGTCGGCGCGCGCAACGCGCAGCAGCTCACGGCGGCATTGTCAGTGGAGGCCCTTAGTCTTCCTGACGAGATCTGCCGGGCGCTCGACGATGTGTCGGCGCCCGTGCACCGCTATCCTGATCACGACTGGAGCACGCTGTGAGCACGGAGCCCGAGACCACGCCGGAGGACGGGGAGTCCGGGGAGTCGGTGGCGAAGGGGGGCCGACCCGAGCCAGAGGGCACCACCGCCGCCACCGCGAGCGGGGAAGCCGCCGGGGACGGTGCGGGTGCCGAGGCGACCGAGGACAGTGTGGGTGCCGAGGCCGCCGGGGACGGTGCGGGCGCCGAGGCCGCTGAGGGCAGGGCAGGTGCCGAGGCCGCCGGGGACGGTGCGGGCGCCGAGGCCGCTGAGGGCAGGGCAGGTGCCGAGGCCGGAGCG